>JAVBOX010000066.1:0-9345 GCA_031550095.1 Eubacteriales bacterium | reverse complement strand
GACCTGACAATTCCCATCGCCACGGAGATCAACCTGCTGGATCCCGAGTATGTGATTTTGGGAGGCGGATTGCTCCAGATGGCCGATTTTCCGCTGAACGCATTTGAGGAAAGGCTTATGGCCCATGTCCGCAAGCCGTTTCCCGCGCAAGATCTTCAGATCATCCATGTGAGCGGCACGCTGGAAAGCGGCGTTATCGGTGCGGCGCTCCTAGCCTTTGAAAAGGAAGAACATATGAATGGATAATGGGGGAGAGCGGAAGATATCCATCAAGGAGATCGCCAGCCTGGCGGGCGTTTCCGTGGCAACGGTTTCCCGAGTGATTAACCAAAGCGGTTATGTCGCTCGGGAGACAGAAACCCGGGTGCGGGAGGTTGTAAAGAGGTATGGATATGTGCCAAACCTCATGGCCAGAGGGCTTCGCACCAACCGCTCGCCCATCGTTGGCGTCGTCATTCCAGATATCACCAACGAGTTCTTTGCCAACATCGTGCTTTGCATTCAAACGCGCCTTTTTAAAAGCCATTATTCCACCATGATCTGCAATACAAATGAATCCGCGGCTTTGGAGCGTGCCTACTTGTCCACCCTTTCCGCCCAAAGCATCAGCTGGTTGATCTTTATATCCGGGCAGCCCGCCAGCGGCTGTGCCCCGTCCAATGTACCCACCATCTATGTGGATCGCCGACCCTATGAGCGGGACGCGGAGGACGCCGTGACGATCGAATCGGATAACGAAGAAGGCGGCTATCTGGCCGTCCGAGAGTTGTTGGGCAAGGGCTGCCGGCGCATTGCCATCATCACGGATCTCAGGGGAATTTCATCCCACCTCGCCCGGTACAATGGATACCTGCGGGCGCTGGAGGAGGCTGGAGTGGATGGGCAGGAGAGGGGCCTTCTACAACAGGTGGAGGTCATCTCCTTCTCGGACGCTCGCCGCCTGACCAGCCGCATGATCAAGCGGAGGGTACCCTTTGACGGTATTTTTTGCACAACGGATCAAATGGCGTTGGGGGCGATCACCGCCCTCCAGCAGCACGGCGTATCCGTGCCGGAAACGGTTAAGGTCATCGGCTTTGACGATATCTCCATCGCACGGTATTGCCAGCTTCCCTTCACCACCATCCGCCAGCCGACCCATGAACTGGGCCTTCGGGCTGTGGATACACTCCTGAAGATGATTGCAGGAGAAACCATTGAGAACCGCAAGGTCATGCTGCCGGTACAGCTGGTGCGACGGCTGTCCACCTAAGGTCCTTCAAGGCCGCCTTTCTCACCAGCAAATAGGACAACCCCAGTGTCGCGAAGCCAATGCCTTGGAAGCAGAACGTTGAGCGGAGCGCGTGAAATACCAGACCCCGATGATTGCGTCTAATCCCAGCACCGGTTCATCCCTGGCGGGCAAGCCGCAAATGGCTATCTCTCCCCTTCATTCGGGAACAACCGATCGTTGATCAAGTTGAGAAGGGTGGATTTGCCCGCGCCATACCTGCGCGGCAGGCCGTAAATCCTTCCCGCTTCCAGAGTCGCCGTACATCGCTCGAGGCTGTCACGTTGCCAAACCGTTTGGCAGCGCAATTTACTTCATTCCTGTTCATCTGCCATACTCTCCTTCACCGATCAGCGCCTGTAGCGCCTCATTTGTAAGCCCAAGGTTTTTCGCTTCCAGCAGCATAAAAACTCACGATGAATTGAAAAAAAAAAACGAACATGGTATGATATAGGAAACTAGATATGGAGAGGGTGGTTTGCCCATGCCGACAGTAGGGATTCCCTACGGGAAGGATCATTTACAGTTCACCATAGACGAGAGCCGCCTTGCTGGGATTTTGGTGCCCTGCCATGTGAAGGCTGGCGCGGACGAGGCGGCGGTAGTATCGGCCGCGTTGGAGGCCCCCATTGGTTCACAGCGTCTCGCCAACTTGGCGGAGGGGAAACGCCGGATTTTGGTCATCACCAGCGATCATACCAGGCCCATGCCCAGTGGAGTGACGTTGCCCCTTCTTCTGAAGGAAATCCGCATGGGAAATCCAGACGCTGAGATTCGCATTCTCATCGCCACGGGTACCCATCGACCCATGACGGATGAGGAGATACGTACCCGTTTTGGAAGCGCGATCATGGAAAACGAGGCAATCATCAACCACCGCTGCGATGAGGATCCCATGGTTTTCAAGGGCATTCTGCCCTCGGGGGGAGAACTGTGGCTCAACGCATTGGTGGACTGGGCGGATCTGATCGTCTCTGAGGGGTTTATCGAGCCCCACTTCTTCGCCGGGTTCTCAGGCGGCCGCAAGAGCATTTTGCCGGGGATCGCGGCGCGAAAGACGGTACTCTATAACCATAATGCTGCGTTTCTGCGAAATCCTTCCGCGGCGCAAGGCATCCTCAAAGATAATCCCCTTCACCAGGACATGCTGTTCGCGGCCAATGCGGCGAATCACGCGTTCATCCTCAATGTCATACTGGATGGGAATAAGCGGATTGCCAGCGCCTATGCGGGCCATCCGAATGAGGCGCACATGGCTGGGTGCAAGGATTCCCTGGAAAGAACGCGGGTTTCCCGAATTCTTGCGGATATCGTGGTCACTTCCAATGGAGGGTACCCCCTGGACCAGAACGTGTACCAGTCTGTCAAGGGCATGACGGCGGGGGAGGCGTGCGTCGCCCCTGGCGGGGTGATCATCCTCTGCGCCGCCTTGGGGGATGGCGCGGGGGGAGAGGCCTTTTTCCGCTGGCTGAAGGAAGCGGAGAACCCCAAAGCTTTAGCGGAGGCCATTGCTGGAATTCCGGCGGAGGAAACCCGTGTGGATCAATGGGAGGCACAGATTCTAGCCCGCGTGCTGATGAAGGCCCGGGTGGTTTTTGTGACCGGCAAAGAGAATCAAGGGCTGATTGAGGATATGCACATGGCCTGGGCACCGGATTTGCCGTCGGCGATGAGCATGGCGGAAGGGATCGTTGGGCGCGGCGCAAGCGTAGCTGTCATTCCGGATGGGGTGGGCGTAGTGGTCGCGGAGGCATAAGGGAAGGAGCGCGTATGACAATACGGGAGCGGTATACCAAGGCGCTTCGCTTTGAACCGGTGGATAGGATGCCCATGATGGAGTGGGCGATCTGGTGGGACGAGACCATCGAGCGTTGGCAGGCGCAGGGGCTGGTCATTCCGGAGGAACCGCCCTTGAAGCAAGGCGAGGCGCTGCAGCGCTATTTTGGCCTAGATCTGCACATACAGCACTGGATTCCGTTGCTTTCAAAAGAGACGCCAAAGCCCGCTTTTCACGGAGCGGCCATTGTGGATGGTGAGGCAGCCTATGAGCGGATTTTGCCCACCCTCTTTCGGGAAGATCTTTTGGACATGGAGCGCCTTTTGACCATGGAGGCCTATCAGCGAAGGGGCGAAGCGGTTACATGGATCACCCTGGAGGGTTTCTTTTGGGGTCCTAGAACGCTGCTAGGTATTGAGCCCCACCTGTTTGCCTTCTATGATGAACCGGCTTTAATGCACCGCATCTGTCAGGACATCGCGGATTATCATTTGCGGGTGCTGGATCGCCTTTTTTCGGTACACATTCCGGATTTTATGACTTTTGCCGAGGACATGAGCTATAACAACGGCCCAATGATTTCCGAAGCCTTGTTTGATGAATTTATGCTGCCCTATTACCGCCAGGTGATTCCGGCACTGAAGGAAAAAGGAGTCCGGGTTTTGGTGGATTCCGACGGAGACATCACCCGGGCCGTTCCTTGGTTTCAGCGGGCTGGCATTGAGGGCATACTGCCCCTGGAGCGGCAGGCGGGGGTTGATATTGGCCGGCTTCGGGAGGCATACCCAAACTTCCTGTTCATCGGCCATTATGACAAGATGTGCATGCCCCATGGGGAGGCCGCCATGCGGGCGGAGTTCGAGCGGCTTTTGCCCACGATGGCGAAAGGAGGCTTCATCGCCTCTGTGGATCATCAAACGCCGCCTGGCGTGACCCTGGAGCAGTATCGGGTATTTTTATCCCTATTCAGGGAGTACGCAATGCGCACGGAGATTTTTTGATGATATCACGGGAGGCGTTGATATGAATCATCGGGAACGGGTGTGGGCGATCCTCCATGATCGGGCTGTGGATCGGGTACCCTTGGTGAGCTTTGGCTTCTGGAAGGAAACGCTCTACAAATGGGCCGCCCAGGGACATATTCAAAGGGAAGACGCGGAGAACTACGAGCTTGCTGGGGACAATGGGCCTGGAGACCGCCGCGTTATGGACGCGCTGGGCTTTGATTTCAACTGGGGCGGGGCCATCGGCGGGGAAATCGGGCTGTTTCCACCCTTTGAGGAGATTATTCTCTCCAGAGAATCGGATGGAAGTCAGTTGTATCGGGACAGTATGGGGCATATCCAGAGGCGGAAGCCGGGGATCATCAGCATTCCGGCGGAAATCGGAACCCTGCTGACCGACAGAGCCGCGTGGGAGTCGGAATACCTTTCCCGCTTGCGGGACAGCGCGGATCGGGTGGATGGGGAGAGCCTGAGAGCCCAGGCCGCCTGGAACATGGAACGGGGTTTGCCTACTGCGATTTATTGCGGCAGCATGTTTGGCAGGGTTCGGGATATGCTCGGGGTATTGGGGCTTAGCTATATGATGGCGGACGACGAGGCGCTATTCAAAGAAATTGTGGATACCTGCGCGAATTTGGCATATTCCGTGGTGGAGCGGACGCTCTCTTTGGGTATCCCCTTTGACTACGCCCATTTCTGGGAGGATATCTGCTATAAAAACGGCCCTTTGATCAGCCCCAAAGCGTTCCGGGAGCTGGTGGGCCATCATTACAGCCGGATTACATCCCTGCTGCTGGCCCATGGAATCGATGTGGTGTCCGTGGACTGCGACGGGAAGATCGACCAGCTGGTGCCCATCTGGCTGGAGAATGGCGTAAACACCATGTTTCCCATTGAGGTGGGCACCTGGAACGCGTCTATCGCCCCCTGGAGGGCCTTGTATGGAAAGGTACTGCGAGGGGTGGGGGGCATGGACAAACGGGTTTTCGCCCGGGACAAGGCCGCTGTGGATGAGGAAATTGAGCGCCTGAAGCCTTTGGTGGACCTGGGCGGGTTTATTCCCTGTCCGGATCATCGCATCGCCCCGGACGCGGAATACGCCCTGGTTGAGTATTTTTGCGAGAAATATCGCAAGGCGTTTGGCTGACGGCGCAGAGTTTGTTAGCTCAGGTTAAAAAAGCAAATAGCAACCCGTATAGGTAATCGTACCAGGCCCGTGGTAATACGCGAGCCCATTTTTTTCGCACACGTCGCTGACCAGCAGCCCATAGGCTTCCATGGAGGAAAGGGCCCTTTCCGGCATTCGGCAGGGGCTGTCCGGATAGGCGCACGCCTCGCAAAGGCGGCAGCCACCCGCTCCAAGCGCCAGCAGGCCGGGATATTTTGCCCGCAATCGTTCATCGAGGGCGACGAAATGCTCCTGATGGGCGTTGCCGCAGGCCTTCATGGTTTCATAATCGAAATCGTCTTCCAGGGACATGGTGGTCTGTACCAATAGGCCGGAACGGAAGCGCCCCATGGCCGCGGCGTTTTCCTCAAGGGATCCGCAGCCAGGGGGACATGTCCAACAGCGACCATACAGGCCGCACCGGTTCGCGGCGCACATATCCCGCACCGCGCTTAAAGGCATTAAGGTGACCGCGTCCAGGGGAGCCGCCCTTGAAAACCCAATGATGAGGGCTTGGGCCACCGCTTCGTCCAGCGCCGTTCGCTCCATTCTTCATCCCTCCGGAAACATCATATGCTCCATAAAGCCATCCATAAAGCGGGGATCTGTCGCAAGGGGAAGTTCCCTTGCCCGGGCGGCGATTTTTGCCCCGGCCTCCCTGCGCTCTTTTGACATCAGCATCATTGCTGCGCCGGAAAGGGCCGCGTTGCCGGCAGCCTTGGCCTTGGGCGCCAATGCTGGCGGTATCAAGCCGATGTCCGCCGCCTCTTTCGGGTCAATGGCGCTGCCAAAGCCTCCCGCCAGGAAGACTTCATCCACAGCCTGCGGGGCAAGTCCCGCTTCCGCCAGGAGGGTTTCGATTCCCGCCGCGATGGCGGCCTTGGCCAGCTGCACCTCCCGAATGTCCCGGGCGGTGAGGATTACTGAGGTATCGCCAAGGCGAATGGCCGGGGTGCCTTCGTGGACAAGCATCAGGGATTCCCATGGGTGCCCTTGGGCCAGCAGCGTCCCCGACTCGTCAATGATGCCGAGCTTTCTAAGGGTGCCTATGGCGCCAATTAACCCTGTGCCGCATATGCCCTGGGCAGGGGCGTTGCCGATGGTGGCGGTGGAAAGGCCTTCTTTTGCCGGATTGACGCTGCAAATGGCCCCGCTTGCCGCTCCCATGCCCATGGCAATTCTGGCGCCTTCAAAAGCCGGCCCCGCCGCTGTCGCGCAGCAAAGGATCTCTCCCTTGTGTGCCAAGGCCATTTCCCCATTGGTTCCCACATCGATGAGCAGGCAGCTTCCCCTTGTCCAATCCATGCCCAAGGCCATCATGCCGCAGACCAAATCCGCTCCTATATACGCGCTTACGCAAGAAGGCAGGTATAAAGGCACACTTTCCGACAGCATGGGGAAAAGGGTGCGGGCCGGAAATTCCTCTCCAAAGAGGCTTTCAGGGGTGAAAGGGGCGATGCCGATTCCGTGGGGATTATATCCCGCAAGGAGGTGCAGCATGGTTGTGTTGCCTGTGATGGCGGCGCGACTCACCCTGGCCGCCTGCGCGAACCCATTCTTCAGAGCCTCCTCCATGAGGGCGTTGAGCTGCCTGACGATTGTCCGGTGGAGCTCGTCAGTTCCGTGAACGTCCCCATACGCGATCCGGCTCAAAACATCCGCGCCATACGCGGACTGCTCGTTGACCGCCGTTCGGACAGCAAGCCGTTTCCCCTCTCGCAGATCATACAGGGCCACCGCGATGGTGGTTGTGCCAACGTCCACGGCAAAACCAAGCGCGTCATGCGCAGGGCCATCGTAGCGGGGCAGATCTCCGTCGCCCTGGGCGAGGATGACCATATTTGCGGAGGCTTCCGGCAGGAGAACCGTACAATTTCCTTCCGCGTGGCAAGCGCAGGCAAGGCGAAGGAAATATCCTGGCGCAGGCGAGGGAAAAGGCGGCAAACGATTCAGGAGCGTTTGCTCCGCCTCGTCCATAGGGCTAGCTGGGCCCGAAACCCAAACCGCGCATTTCCCGCATGTGCCCTGTCCGCCGCAAGGCATCGCAAAAACCCGCCCTGCGCCACGTAGCGCTTCGGACAAGGGTTTTCCTCCGTCAATCCAGCGGGTTTCTCCGCTATCCTGAAAGGTGATCCCATGGGTCATGCGTTTACCTTCGGCTTTCATTTGGCATGCAAAAAGGAGGCCTCAAGGGTTTTCTCATGCCCCTGTACAAAAAGCCAGCGCCGCATCGGATGCTGATGCCGCGTCGGACGTGTAGCAGTCCGCGCCAATCTGGTCGCAATAGGACTGGGTTACCGGGGCCCCGCCAATCATGACTTTGACTTTTCCGGCGATATCCGAACGATGAACCAGATCGACCACATTGCGCATTTCGCCCATGGTGGTCGTCAGCAGGGCGGAACAGCAGATGATGCGGGCGTTGCTGGTCTTTGCGGCTTCCACAAACTGTTCCGGGGTGACATCCACTCCTAGATCCACCATCTGCAACCCTTTGCCTTCCATCATCAGTTTCACCAGGTTCTTTCCGATGTCATGAAGATCACCCTTCACCGTGCCGATGACGGCAACCCCGCGGGAAGCAACTCCTGCCTCGGCCAAAGCGGGCTTAAGTACTTCAACGCCCTTATTCATGGCTCGGGCGGCCACCAGAACCTCAGGGACAAAAACCTCGTTGTTCTTAAACTGTTCCCCGATGGCGCTCATGCCGGCCAAAAGGCCGTTGTTGAGGATTTCCTCGGCAGAGATGCCCTGGGCCATGGCCTGGGCGACGAGATCGGCAACGATGGCCGCCTTGCCTTTTTGCAGTTGTTCCTTGATGGCGCTTAGCATTTCCTGCATGGAATGACCTTCTTTCACAATGTTGTTCCGGCGCATGATATGAATGGGCGGTGATTACTTTCGATAATACGCCTCCACGGCGTCAAAGAACGCGTCAATGTTCTCCCACGGGCTCATGGGCGGGATATCGCAGCCGGAGGAAATGATGAAGTTAGGATGCCAGGGAGCGCATTCCCCTAGAATGCGAAGAGTTTCCGCCTGGATGGAACCGGGGGTGCCGTTCATGAATTGGCTTGCCGGATCCACATTGCCCATCACGGGGATATCCACGGGAATTCGGGAGAGCATCTCCTTCATGGAAATGGCATTGCCGAAATGATAGGCGTCGCAGCCCGTGGAGAGAATGGAGTCGATCATGAGCAGGGTGTTGTTACCGCAGTTATGGTATATGACGATGAATTTCTCATCCTGAACGGCGGAGGCGATCCGCCTTACGTAAGGGCTTGAAAATGCCGCCGCGAGTATGGGGGAGAGAATGCCCGCCAAGGGCTCCGCCATTACCACGCCGTTTGCCCCAACGGCCTTATACGCACGGATGTAGGATATTGTAAACGCGGTGACTTTTTCAAGAACCGCGTGAACCAATTCCGGTTCCGTCAGGCACAGGACCATGGCCTCGCTTACATCCAGGAGCCTGCCGGCCAAGGAGAAGGGGCCGATGACGCCCGCTAGGATTGGCCGGTCCTTGATGAGGGAAGTCGCTTTTGAAATTGCCTCCACATATTGCCCGGTGCGGCATTTTCCGACAGGAGGAACGGCTAGCGCTTCCGCTTGCGCCATATCCGTTACGCAAGCGCCGACGACGGTGGGCACCTCGTTATCCGAAAAGCGGACTTGGCTTCCGAAAGCTTCGGCTTCCACGGACAGGTCCATCATGCTGACAGCGGCTAAAGCGTTTGTCCGCGCGGCGATTCGCCTCATGGCTTCTGCCTGCAGCGCGGCGTTGCCGACCAATTGGCGTACGGATACACGCAAAAGGGATACGGATGGAAAGGATAGGATGGGCATCGCCTTCTTGGCTGGTTTTTCAACCTGTTCCTTGAGCCATCCTCGCATGTTCATACCTATCACCTCTTTTCAGGTATCATATCGCACTTTGTTGCCAAAAACCAGCCCAAACTTTGCATATGATTATCCGAAATGTGCAGGGCAAACGCTTACGAACCAGTATTGACACCGATGACCTTCAAGGCGTAGGATAAGTCATAAGCACAGCGAAGGCGTTTAACGCGCATGCTGCCTTTAACGGAGGATTCCCGCTTCATCAGCTGCAACGCCTGCTTAC
>JAVBOX010000015.1:0-11690 GCA_031550095.1 Eubacteriales bacterium | reverse complement strand
ATCTCACGATGGGTGGTATTTTAACAAGAAAAACAACCGCCCGCAGGCGAAGAAGGGATCCTTAAGGGATGAAATCCCTTAAGTGGGGATCCAAGGGGTGAAGCCCCTTGGCGTTCCTTCTTTCCTACCGCGACAGCCCCTTTCCCTCCGCCTTCCCTCTCGCGATAGACCTTTCAGGTGTACGAAAGAATCCTCAAGAACCGTATGCTTGCGTAATCATATGTAGACAAAGGGCGCATCCAGGCATCCGCGGAGTGGGTGGCGATGTAAACCTCCCCGTTGGAAACGGAAACCACCAGTTCGGAATGATGGAACACCCCATCCGCCCGGCCGAGCTGAATCACATCCCCGGGCAGCAGCGCGTCCCGGCTGGTTTGCCGAGCTCTAGGGCCTTCTTTTGTGTTGGTGGTCAAAAACCGAAAGAGGAACTCCACCCCCGTCCAAGAGGCTGTTCGCTTATATCCATTGATGTAAAACCAGCCGGTTTCCGGCGTATAATTCATTTCACCGCAGCCCGCGTATAGGCATTGAGAGACATAGTTCGTGCAATCCCCGCCCAAGGCGTCAAAATTCACATACATAGGGTTGCGCCCAAAAGCCCAGCGCTCCGCATAGGAGAGCGCCTCTTCCCGCTTATAATGGCCCATGCAGCCACCGCCCTTCCACGCGCATTCGCGCGACGCCGGCGCGTATCCGCCGTATCCTCCGGCTATCCCATTGGTATGACAGAAAAAAAAGAAAATGCGCCCCAAAATATGAAATTCCAATTTTAAATTTCGACATAATTTCCCCTTGCTTTGCCAAACTCACGGCCAATAATGCAATTTATGAAATTAGTGCTTGCAAATTTAAAAAGCTATGGTATAATCTTGGAAATTACATTGAAGGAGGCAATCCGTATGAAAAAGAGAGTTGCTTTGTTGCTGGCGCTGGCGTTTGTCCTTTTGTGGGCGGCCGTTCCCGCCCAAGCGGATACTTTCCTGTCCATCGCGACGGGGGGCACCTCCGGCACGTATTACCCTCTCGGCGGCGACATCGCCAACCTGTTCAACGCAACCATTGAAGGTGTCAAGGCCAACGCCCAGGCCACGGGCGGTTCCGCGGAAAACCTCCGCCTCATCGACAGCGGGGATGCGGATCTTGGCACGGTTCAAAACGACGTGGCCGCGTATGCCTATGATGGAACGGACTCCTTTGACGGCGAGGTCATCAACAGCTTTTCCGTGGTCACCGCCCTGTACCCGGAGGTCATCCAGCTGGTGGCCCGGTCCGATTCCGGCATCAGCGGCATCGCGGATCTGAAGGGCAAGCGGGTTTCCGTGGGCGCGGCAGGATCCGGCACCTACTTCAACGCGGTGCATCTTCTGGAGGCGGCGGGTATGACCCTGGACGATATCGACGAGCAGTTCTTGAGCTTCGCGGAGTCCGGCGACGCGGCGAAGAACCGCCAAATCGACGCCTTCTTCTGCACGGCGGGCATCCCCAACGCGGCCATCACCGAGCTGGCCAGCGGGGCGGCGGCAAAGGTCATTCCCCTGACCACGGAGACGGTAACCAACCTGATCGCCGCCAAGCCGTTCTACATCGGCTTTGTCATCCCCAAGGGAACCTATCCTGGCATCGACGAGGATGTACAGACCGTGGCCATTACCGCCTTGCTGGTCTGTTCCAACGGCCTGGAGAACGACCTGGTTTACCAGATGGTTAAGAACCTCTATGAGAAGGGGCCGGAGCTTTTGACCCACGCGAAGAAGACCGACATCACGCTGGATACGGCGCTGTTTGGCGTCGGCAACCTACCGCTGCATCCGGGGGCGGAGCAATATTATAAAGAGGCCGGCATGATCAAATAAACGCGCTTGTTGACAGATGACAGGGAGGTGTCCCCATGAATGACGATATCGGCCGTTCGGCACAAGCGACACCCGACGATACCCCGGATGTCATTGCCCAGGAGGACATCGCCCGGGTGATGGAGCAATATGACCGGGAATCGGTAACCCGGCGTTATCAGGGCGCCATGAAATGGATTGTGGCGGGGCTGTGCGTTCTGTTTGCCCTGGTTCAGCTCTACGCGGCCTTTACGGCCAACATCCCCGCCACCCAACTGCGCCCGCTGCACCTTGGCTTCGTCATGATGCTCGTGTTTCTCCTCTGCCCGGCCCGGCGCAAGTCCAAGCGGGATCGCCTGCCCTGGTATGATCTTCTGCTGGTCACGCTGGCCATGGGCTGCTGCCTGTATATCGTCTTCCAGCACGTGCAGCTAGCCAGCCGCATCTCCAGCCGCTCCACGCCCGCCATGGTGCATCTGGCGGACATGATCGTGGGCGGGGCCATCATCCTCCTGCTGTTTGAGAGCTGCCGTCGCGTGGTGGGCCTGCCCATCATGATCATCGCCGGGGTGTTCATCCTCTATGCCTATCTGGGGCGGATAATGCCGGGCTTTTTGGCCCACCGGGGATACGGCGTCGAACGGCTGATCACCAGCCTGGTCTACACCACCGAGGGCATCATGGGCACGCCCCTGGGGGCTTCCTCCACGTTTATCTTCCTGTTTGTGCTATTTGGGGCTTTTCTGGAGCGGACCCAGGTGGGCGAATTTTTCATTGATCTGGCCAACTCCATCGCCGGGCACAAGCGGGGCGGCCCCGCCAAGGTGGCTGTCATCACCAGCGCGTTAGAGGGCACCGTCTCCGGCAGCTCGGTAGCCAACACGGTGGGCAGCGGCTCCTTCACCATTCCCATGATGAAAAAGCTTGGGTACCGGCCGGAGTTTGCCGCCGCGGTGGAGGCCGCCGCCTCCACGGGGGGCCAGATCATGCCCCCGGTCATGGGCGCCGCCGCCTTTCTGATGGCGGAGTCCGTCGGCGTGTCCTATCTTACCATCGTAAAGGCCGCCATCATCCCGGCGCTGCTCTATTTTGTGGGCATATACATCATCGTCGATCTGGAGGCCAAGAAGTACGGCCTGGTGGGCATGGACAAATCCAAGATGCCGAAGCTTCTGGCGCTCCTTCGGGAAAAGGGCTATCTAATCCTGCCGCTGCTGGTGATCATCGGCTTTTTGGCGGCGGGGTACACGCCCATCTTCGCCGCCCTGGTGGGCATCGGTTCCGCCACGTTCTGCGACCTTTTGCGCCACCTTCTATATGGCGTCCAAGCCTTCCGGGCCAAATCAAAGGAAACCGCTTCCGGCCGGGCAAAAATTCCCCTGAAGATCCTCCGGGACACGGGAGAGGATGTGCTCCTCTCCCTTCACAATGGGGCTCGGGGTGTGCTGGGCGTCGCCGTTGCCTGCGGCATGGCGGGGATCATCGTGGGCATGATCACCCTGACAGGGCTGGGGCTGGAGCTGGGCACCGGCCTTTCCAAGCTCGCCGGGGGCAACCAAATCCTCACCCTGATTCTGACCATGGCCGCCTCCCTCATCCTGGGCATGGGGGTGCCCACCACCGCCAACTACCTCATCACCTCCACCATCATGGCCGGAACCGTGATGCGGGTCCTTGGCTGCGAGATGCTCACCGCCCACATGTTTGTGTTTTATTTCGGCATTATGGCCGACATAACTCCGCCCGTCGCCTTGGCCTCCATGGCGGGTTCCGCCATCGCCAAGTCCAACCCCCTTCGAACCGGCTTGAACTCGGTGAAGCTAGCCATTGCCGCCTTCCTGGTGCCCTATATTTTCGCCTTTAACGAAAAAATGCTCTTTATCGGCACCCAATGGTATGATGTGGCCCAGATCGCCGTCACCGCCATCATCGGCATGATCGGCGTTGGCGCCGCGGTGGAGGGCTACTTCACCCGCCATGCCCACCCCATCCAACGCCTGCTGTTCCTGGTGGGCGGTCTCATGCTCATCGAGCCCGCCCTGGTCACTGACATGATCGGCATCATCCTCATCGCCACCGCCACTTCCTGGCAATGGCTGGAGAACCGGCGCTTTGGCGGGCGGATGGAACCTTCCAGTGATTGGTACAAGGGCATGTCCTTTGGGAAAAAGATGGGGTTCATGGTCAAGGAGTCGTTTGTAGCCCTAGCCGCCCTCGGAAAGGGAAAGAGCGGCGTGGCTGGATGAGGAGGAAGAGAACGGCGAAAGGCCAGGGGGCGCCGTCCCCCGGCTCCCTGCCGGAAGACGCACCCTGTGGACTCCCTTCTTTGCCTCACGGCAAGGGGGGGAGTATTTTTTACCCCTCACATCAAAGCCCTGACCAGCCTTTCCCGCGCCTCATCCAGCCCTTTCAGTTCCCCTAAATCCACCCCTTGCCGCTCCGCGAAACTCCGCAGCAGATCCGGGCCAAAATCATGGAGGGCCAGGGCGTCCAGGAGCGCCTCGATAAAGTCTTTCATCTCCATGCCCAGGCGTTCCGCCATCCTCCGGGTCATTTCCCGGTCACAGGCAAAGAGTTCAAAGACGATGGAGCCCAGCTCATAGAAGGGCGGGCCCATGAGGCTATCGGCAAAGTCGATGAGCATGGGGGAGCCATCGGGGCGAATGCGCACATTTTCTCCGGTGATATCCCCATGGAGCACCACGTCCGCGGGCCATGAAAGGCCCTTTGCCCGGGCGGCCAGATCCGCCGCAAGGGACGGTGGCAGGTTTTTCAGGCGGGGGTTATTTCTGGCGTTTTCTTTCAGGTCACAGGGGGGCAGCAAGCCCTCGGCAGGCTTGTGCAGCTTTCCAAACAGGGTCATCAGCCAATCCACCAACTCCATTTTTTCAGGGAGCGTGTATCCGGGCAGCACATCCCGGGCATCTCTGCCTTCCACATATGCCATAACCAGGTAATGAAACCGATAGCGGTCGGCTATTTCACCCGAAGCCAGCAGGCGAGGGGCATCGATGCCCACCCGGCCCGCATGTTCCAGCATGGCCCGCTCCGCATTAAAATCATGGACCGAATCGATGCCGGATTCCTTTGGCGCCATGACCTTCACCACCAGGTTTCCCGAGCGGAACACCCCGTTGGTACCCGGGGTCATGACCCGAAGGGGAGCAAAGGGCAACCCTTCCCGCCGGAAGATTTCACGGACGAGAGGCATGAAAGCGGCCGGGTCGCGAAAGACCCGGCCCCAGGATTCCCAGCCATCCAGCTTGGATTGAAAAAGGCGCATGACGGCTATGCCCCTTGGCCAGGCTCCACGCCAAGCCGGCGAAGGGTTTCCACCACATAGGACTCCCGGTATTCCTGCCCGGCCTCCCGGCCCAGGTAGCTCTTGAAGAACTCCTCGCAGGCCTGTTCATAGGGGATGCCCGCCAGTTCCGCGATGATGCGGGTAGAGCGGTCGATGAGCTTCTTGTTGGTGGGCAGCACCTGGATCATCCAGTTAGACCACACACGGCCCATTTTTGCCATGGTGGCCGTGGAAAGCAGGTTAAACGCCAGCTTCACCATCAGGTGGGTCATCAGCTCCATAAGGGTATGGGGCAAGTTGGTGGGAATGCGAATCTCATTTTCCCCAAGGCTTTCCGACGGGATGTCCCCCAGGCGCAGGATAACGCCCTTATCGAACTTGGGCAGGTTCTGCTCATACCAGCTTTTCACCTGGCCTCGGGCGGCGCTGTCGATATCCACCATCACCAGCACCGCCGGATGGCGCTCATAGCGGGAGGAATCGTCCTCCCAGCCCACACGGTAATAGGAGAGTTCACCGCTGCCCACCTGGGGCGGGTTATCCAGGATCGCCTGGGAAGCGCCCATGGCCCGATAGTCCTCTACAGTCCAGTCCAGCCCCTTGATAGGCCTGCGCAGGATGTGCTGCCACGCCACGGCGGAGGGATAGAGGGGATCCTTGGCATACGCCCAACTGACGGGCATTTTGTCGTCGCCCCACTTGCGGAAGGGGGGCAGGGTGAACGTGGGCTGGCGCTCCGTGGTATCGGTGAGGATATCTTGCAAATACGCATGGGTGATGTAGGTGATCAGCCCGTTTTGAGTGTAGACACCGGATTCCATCTCAACGGCCCGGGCTATGCCGGACACGGCCTCTCCGCTGGCGAGCTGCTTTACCAGATCGCTGAAGCTTGCCGCATACTCGGCGGGGGTCAGCACCCCGGGGCCAACGGCCGCCAGTTCGTCCTCTGTCAGGTTGTCTTTGAGCCACGACCAGGAGGCCAGCTCCAGCGCTGCCCCGGCCACCAGCAGCTCCACGGTGGTTACCTGCATCCGCGTGGAGCCGGAAACCGCCATATTGCCCACAAACAGGGGCATTTGGATGATATTCTCCCGCTCAAACACCAGGCGGCAGCGCTCCAGGTGCTGGCAAAGGATCTCCTTTGGATTGCAGAAAAGATAATAGGTGGAACAGCCCCGCTTATCCGCCTCAATGGCGGAACCGTTGATGCTGGCGGAAAGGCCGCACTCCGCCAGGGCCACCACCACATCCCCTGGGCCAACGCCCGCGTCTATGACCTGCCGGGCGCCGAATGTCATGTAATCCTCAAAGTTTTCAACGGAGCGAACCACCGCCCGGTCCCCGCCGGTCATGAGGCTGTTGCAGCAACCGTTGATCTCCAGGAAGGCATGGGCCCTCAGGGGAATCCGCTGAACAAGGCCGGTCCAGAAAAGATGCCAGGTTGCCTCCAGCTGAAGGGCCATGCGGCCCGAAGCGCCTACGGAGGAAAACAGCACCGTCCGCCGTTCATCGATAGCTCTGCGGATGTCCTTCACCAGCCGTTTGAAAGCCTCGCTTTCAAAACACCCGGCGGTTACCCCGGCGATGTTCCGATCCGCTGCCAAAATGGTCCGGATGCCTTCTTCCGTGCTTTCCGCCATCTTTTCGCTCAAACCCCGAGTTAAGGGGTTGGACTGCTCCGTGGGGATGACACCTAAATGAAATTGCTTTTCGTTTTCAATAAAATTCTTCGCCGCTTCCCGGTAATCCAAAATAACGCCTCCTTCACGCAATGCAAAACCCATTCTCAGTGGGTTCATTGTACTTTCCCGCCGGAAAGATTACAAGCGAAAATTCATGGCGTTCATTGCTTATCCTGTCCGGCCCGCTTATACTTGTTTCATGAAAAATTTAAATTTTTTGCCCGGCCTTCTTGGAGAAGGCGTTGCGGATGGCTGCTTTCCCTCGGCGGTATGCGCCGTGGGCAGGGGAAGGGATGTGCTCTTTCAAGGAGCGGCGGGGCAGGCGGATCTTTTCACCCGGTATGATCTGGCCTCCCTGACCAAAATCGTCTCCACCACCATGGTAGCCTTGCGCGCCTTGGAGGAAGGGGTGTTGACCTTGGATGATCCGCTGTCCCTGTATTTTTCCGCTCCAAAGGACAAGGCGGGCATCACCATCCGGCAGCTGATGACCCATACGGGGGGCTTTGTGCCCGACTTCTGGCTCTTTGATGAGACCGACGATCCAGAGGACGCGGCGGAGTGCGTTCTCAGCCATCCTCTTGCGGCGGCGCCGGACGGCACGCCCCGGTACAGCTGCATGGGGTATATTCTGCTGGGCAAATTGTTGGAAAGGGCTTTGGGTGCGCCATTGGATCATTTGGCGCGGCAATGGGTTTTCGGGCCTCTAGGCATGGGGCAAACGGGCTATAACCCGGCAGGGGAAAACATCGCCCCGACGGAAAACAACCCTGCCACGGGGCGTCCCTGGCAGGGGGTGGCGCACGATGAAAACGCCCGGTTCCTCCGGGGCGTTTCCGGCAACGCGGGCGTTTTTTCGGATATTCACGACATGATTCGCTTTGGGCAAATGCTCACCCTGGGGAAAGAGGGCTTTCTGGCCCCCGGCACCCTTTCGCTGGCTATACAGAACCATACCCCGGGCCAATGCGCCCATCGGGGACTTGGGTTCCAGATCGGTGGCCTGCCAGGAACATTCATGGGGGATCTGTTCCCCGCGGAGTCCTTTGGCCATACGGGCTTTACGGGTACGTCCCTGCTGGCGCACCCCGGAACAGGGGTGTATGTGGTGCTGCTAACAAACCGGGTGCACCCTTCCCGCGCCGACGAGAAGCTGTTCCGGTTCCGGCGGGTGCTCCACAACCGGGTATGGG
The DNA here is from genome assembly GCA_031550095.1 of Eubacteriales bacterium. Lineage (GTDB taxonomy): Bacteria > Bacillota > Clostridia > Christensenellales > Aristaeellaceae > Avichristensenella. The sequence goes on along the minus strand of JAVBOX010000015.1, from coordinate 3,679 downwards.
CGGCTCTGGGAGCATGAGGAGGTTCTGCCGCTGATCATTTCATGGGCAATAAAGCGTCAAAGCGCCAATGAGGGCGGCGCGTAGACTCTGGAAGCCAATTCCCGGTCCAGCATATACAAACCCTTGCCATCCTTGCCAAAGAGCTCTTTATTGATTTGCTCGTTTAACATTTTAGCAATTTCAGGATTTAGCATAGCAAAAAACCTCCTTTTGTTTTATACTGTCTATACTCGCGAAATTCCCCATGAAACGACATGGCGGTGTATCCTTTGATCGCCGTGTTTGATATTCCAAGGCGATACCGCACAAAGGAGCGTCGCTGGCATCGCGAGAGATTTTCGTGCTGATCAAGGAGCCTGGAGGAAGCCGTATCGGCGCTACGGCGACCGCAAGCGCGACATAGAGCAGCGCGAAAAGATCCACGAGGACAACGTGCGCGATCTGTGCGGTAAGCCCCTATCACTTGTCCATAAAATAGAAAGGACGATACAGTATGAAAAAAAGCGTTACCGGCATTTTACTCATGATCATGCTCCTGTCCTCCCTTGTCATTCCCGCGGAAGCCACCTGGGTTAGCAATCCTTCCGGCATCATCACCGGCGGGGAAGCGGCCGTATTTCAGAACAACCCGCCCGCGTTTGGCGAATCTCCCATCGGCTACATCCCCTCCGGAGCCACGGTAGCCGTCAATGAAACCATCGGGGATTACCGCTATGTGTTCTATGGCACCGGCGTGGGTGGCGGTATGCTGCAGGGCTGGGTGGACCGGAATCAGGTGCGCATGGTCTCTCCCACCGTGCCGCCGCCTTCCCCCACGCAGACGTTCAAGCCCATCCCCGGGCCCACGCTAAAGCCGATTCCCGCCAGCCAAGGCGTGGTCATCAGCGAATCCATGTCCCTGCGGGAGGACGCTTCCACCACGGCGAAGAAGTTGGCCACCATGAAAAACGGCTCCATTCTGAACATTTTGGGCAAGCAGGGCGGCTGGTTCTATGTTTCCTATCAACCGGCGGGAAAACCCGCCGTGACAGGATGGGCCTCCGGGGATTATATTGTGGAAAATCCCTACTACATCACCACCCACGCCGCCACCTACGCGTACTCCATTCCGGACCGGAGCGGCAAGAAGGTGGGGCAGATCGCCGCCAACACCCCCTTGCTGGTCATCTGTGAATATGGGGATTTCTATGTGGTCAATCTGCGCAACGCAAGCGCGTTTGTTTACAAGCGGGACATCTATTAAGCAAAGTGGCCTTTCAACGGCTCCTTTCCCTGCCAAGCGCACGGGGAAAGGAGTTTTTTGCATGGCCGGCCATTTATTGGGCTATCCTATCCCCCAATGAATAAAAGGGGGATGAATACCCATGGAAAAAGAGCTTTCAGGCACACGCACCGAGAAAAACCTTTGGGCCGCCTTCAACGGGGAAAGCGCCGCCCGGGCAAAATACCAGCTATACGCCATGCAAGCCCGGAAGGACAACCTGCAGAAGGTGGCGGCCATATTCGACGAAACGGCGGACAACGAACTGCAGCACGCGAAACTGTGGCTCAGGGCGCTTAACGCCTTGCAGCAGACCGACGAAAACCTGAAGAAGGCCCAGGAAGGCGAGCATTATGAATGGACGACCATGTATGTAGAGTTCGAGCGGGTTGCCCGGGAGGAAGGCTTCGACTCCATTGCCAACCTGTTTCAGCGGGCCGGCGAGGTGGAGCACGCCCACGACAACCGGTTTGCGACCTACCAAAAGGACTTAAAGGAGCAGATGATGTTCAAAAAGAACACAGCCCAGACATGGAAATGCATGAACTGCGGGCATCCGCACGTTGGCGTTTCCGCTCCTGAGGTCTGCCCTCTTTGCCATCATCCCCAGGGGTGGTTTGAGGTCATGCCACCCATGGAGGGGTAAGGATTCCACCCCGTGTTGCCGGATGGGCAAGGCAGCCCCGCCCGTGCCTGCCCGGCAAACGCGTTTCATATGAATGGTCCATTTTCCAAAGCACTCGCCAAAGCAAGCGGAGCATCCCCTCAATGTCAATGGGCATAAGCCATTTCCGCCTTGTGAAAACAGAAAGATAGACAGGAATTTCCTTCTTCGCCGCGAATAATATCCACATTCTAACAGCATGTCAATCATTAGGATGGAGGCTTTATTATGATTCAAAAGCGATACGCCCTGGCGAAGGAGCAGTACGCGGCATTTGGCGTGGACGTGGATGAGGCGCTTATGACGCTGGACAAGACACCCATATCCCTACACTGCTGGCAGGGAGACGATGTACTGGGCTTTGAGGGCGGCGGTGCGCTGACCGGCGGCATTCAGACCACAGGCAACTATCCAGGCCGTGCGCGGAACATCGATGAGCTAAGGGCGGACATGGAGTGTGTTCTCCGGCTGTCCCCCGGTCCCACCAAGGTGAACCTGCACACGAATTATCTGGATAGCGCCACCCCTGTTTCCCGGGACGCCATCGAGCCCAAGCACTTTGCCTCCTGGGCGGATTGGGCCATTGCCCAAAAGGTTGGCCTGGACTTTAACAGCACCTTTTTCTCCCACCCCCTTGGGGAAAACGGTTCCCTGACCAACCCGGACGAAGGCCTTCGCGCCTTTTGGATTGAGCATGCCAAGCGCTGCCGGAAAATCGCCGCCTACTTTGGCCAGCGGACGGGCCAGACCTGCGTCACCAACCATTGGATTCATGACGGTGAAAAGGAAATCCCCATTGATACAATGGCTCCCCGCCTGCGGCTCATCGACAGCCTGGACAAGATCTTCGCGGAAAAAATTGACAAGACCCTCGCCCGGGACGCGGTAGAGAGCAAGCTTTTCGGCATCGGTAGCGAGGCCTATGTGCCGGGCTCTCATGATTTTTACCTGGGCTATGCCCTGACAAGGCCGGACATCCTGCTCACCATGGACGCGGGGCATTACCACCCCACGGAGGTGATTTCCAGCAAGATATCCGCCGTGCTTTGCTTCCTTGAAAAATTGCTTTTGCACGTGAGCCGCCCTGTTCGCTGGGACAGCGACCATGTGGTGCTCCTGGATGACGAAACCCGGCAGATCATGCGGGAAGTGGTACGGACGGGTTCTCTGGATCGGGTGTATGTCGCTTTGGACTATTTTGACGCCTCCATCAACCGGATCATCGCCTGGACGACGGGCATCCGAAACGCCAGAAAGGCTTTGCTGGCCGCGCTGCTGGAGCCTGTCGCCATGCTGAAGCAAATGGAAAACGAGGGGGACAAGTCCGGGCGGCTGGCGCTGCAGCAGGAACTGCTCACCCTGCCCATGGGCGCCGTCTGGGATATCTACTGCGAACAAAAGGGCGCCCCCGTTGGCTATGAATGGGTGAAAATGGCGAAAAAGTACGAACGCGAAGTACTTTCCGAAAGATAACGTTCGTGTTCTGCGGAAAAATAAAAAATAACTTGGATAAGCGCAAAAAAACAGTTGACACGGGGGCGTCTGTATAGTATTCTGTTCAGGCGCCTTGACCGCAGGGTGGACCAAGCGGGGAAGGCGAGGAAGCGACCGGGTGGGCGCGACGATCCTTGAAAACGATACAGGAAAAGAAGAAGAGAGACAGTCAATTGTTTTGAGAGAGAGCGCGAGCCTTGAGCGAGACAGCGGGACCCGAGAGGGGAGAGCTGAGGAGTGAGAGGGGAGCGAATAAGGAT
>JAVBOX010000070.1:0-6285 GCA_031550095.1 Eubacteriales bacterium | reverse complement strand
TCTTTGATGTCCGATGAGACGAAGTGGGTCTTGATTCCATGCTGGGCGAGCAACCCAAAATAGTACGTGGACATGCGAAGGCCCGCGCGCCCCATGCCTTCGATGGACAAGCCTACGGTATTCGCCCCCGGATCAAACACGCCGTTTTCGCCGGTCACGTCGTCCTTGAACTTGAGCAGCATATGGCCGTTGTCCAGCTTATACACATCCTTTGTTTTGCCCTGATAAACCCTCTCCATAGGAATCCTCTCCTTTTCTGATTGAGCATTGAAGCGAAGGCATAAAGGAAAAATTATCCCTGGGCCTAGACCATGGGGGTTGAGGACAATGCCCCCGGCTTGTCCGGCTGCGAGAACCTGCCATCCGGCTTCCGGCAAATACTGTACCATAGAAGGCACACCTTTTGCAATGCGACAGGGCTTTTTTTGTGTAGGAAAATACATCTGTAAATATAAGTTCCGAATTTTGACACAAAAATATCATTTATAAAACATTTACAAACATTCACCCAAATTGCTTGACATAATTTAGCACTTATCCTATTATTTGCCTTGTCAGGATCCTTTTTAACAATTCCACGCATACAAGAAAGGCAGGTCAAAAATGAAAGGTTTCGCTCGCGTGTGCTCCTTTATCATCGGCGTTCTGATGGCGATTATGGGCATCTGGGTTTTTGCCACCCCCATCGCCTCGCTTGTCAGCCTGGCGCTTTTTATGTCGGCCGCCGTCCTGTTCTATGGCATCTACGAAATCTACCTGTACTTCAGCAAGGCCGAAGCGTCCGGCTGGATCCTCGCCAGCGGAATCCTGTCCTGTTTGCTGGGGCTGTGGCTGTTATTCTCTCAGGGCGCCACGGAAGCCATGACCATCGCCCTGCCGTTTGTCTTCGCTTTCTGGATCTTGATGGCGGGGGTGAACCGCATCGTCGGTTCCTTTGCGTTGAAAGAACTGGGCTCCCACGACTGGGGCTGGATCCTCGCCATTGGCGTTCTTGGGGTTCTCTTCGGGTTTTCCTTGCTGTTTTCCCCCGTGGTCTCGGCGCTTACCCTCTCGGTTATTCTAGGCTGCGTATTCTTCTGGCAGGGCATTTCCGCCGTCTGCCTAGCCTTTGCCAAGCGTTAAAACCGCATTTATGGCTCACCGTATCTTGACGCCTATCTGTTAAATTGTTATCATGGACGCGGGTGAAATATTGGCTATTCCTGCCCGTTAAAACCCAACAGGCATAAATAGAAAGGATGGTAACTCTCAATGGCAAGAAGAAGTCTGCTGGCTCTGTTGCTGGCGCTTATCATGGCGCTTGGCCTCATGACGCCCGCAACGGCGGAAAACGCGGAGCCGATCAACCTGAATGAGGCGCTCATCATCCTCCACACCAACGACATACATGGTCGCGCGGTGGCTGATTCTGCGAAAGGCATCCTTGGTTATGCCGCTATCGCGCAAATCAAGAAGGATCTGGAAGCCACAGGTGCCTCCGTTCTTCTCCTGGATGCCGGAGACGCTTCCCAGGGCACCCCCATCGTCAACATGAGCTATGGCAAAACGGCCATGCAGTTTATGAGCGCGGCGGGATATGATGCCATGACCCCCGGCAACCACGAGTTTGACTGGGGCTATGACAACCTGCAGCAGATCCGGGAAGAAGCCCAATTTCCCATGCTGGCCGCCAACATCAAGGACAAAATCAGCGGGGAGCCAGTCTTTGAGGAGCGGGTCATCTTTGACATGCCCAACGGCATGAAAATCGGCGTATTCGGTCTGGATTCCCCGGAAACTCTGACGAAAACCCATCCGGATAAGGTGAAGGGCATCGCCTTCGACATGGAAAAGGATCTGTATGCCTGCGCTCAGGCGCAGGTTGACGCCTTAAAAGCGGAGAACTGCGATTTGATCGTCTGCTTGGGCCATTTGGGCATTGACGATGAAAGTGCGCCCAACCGTTCCGTTGATGTCATTGAGAATACCACGGGCATCGACCTGTTCATCGACGGCCACAGCCACACCAAGATGGATGGGGGCAAAATAGTAGGCGACACCCTCCTGACGAGCACGGGAGAGTACTGCGCAAATTTGGGCATGGTTCTCTATGATGGCGCCACCTTGACCGCCAGCCTGTACAATGGCATGGATCCGGCGGTGGCTGAGCTGGTCAACGGTGTCAACGCCGAGGTAACCGAGCAACTCGCGGCGGTCTTCGCCACGACGGAGGTTGACCTGAACGGTGAGCGTGACCCCGGCGTCCGCACCCAGGAAACAAACCTGGGCGACTTTGCCTGCGATGCCATTCTCTGGTCGGCCCAGCAAGCGGTGGGCGATCATGTCGTAGCGGCATTGACCAATGGCGGCGGAATTCGCACCTCCATCAAGGTCGGCGATATTACCATGAACGATATGAAGACCGTATTCCCCTTCGGCAATGAGGTTACCACCATCACCGTCACCGGCGCGGAGCTCTTGGAAGCTCTTGAGGCCGCCACCTGCTCCATCCCCAAGGCCATCGGCGCTTTCCCCCAGGTGGCCGGCATCGAGTTTACCCTGGACACCACCAAGCCCTATGAGGATGGGGAGCTCTATCCGGATTCCACCTATCATAAGCCCGCCAATCCTGGCAACCGAATCACCATTGCCACCGTCGGCGGCCAGCCTTTCGATCTTGAGGCCATGTACACCATAGCCACCAACGACTTTACGGCGGCGGGCGGCGACACGTACTATGTCTTCAGATACGCCTATCAGACCACGGGCACAAAGACGGGCGTATCCTTGGAGGATGCTTTGGTCAACTACGTGACCACCGTTTTGGGCGGGAAAGTCGGCGCCGATTACGCGGAGCCCAAGGGCCGCATTACCATCATCCAGTAAGGGGTTTCCCATGACCCCCGAAACGATAATGGGGGCATCTTGTTAGAAAGCGAAAAAAGGGCTGTCCGCTAGCTTTGGTTGTTGGCGGGACAGCCCTTTCATTTATGGCGGATGGATTCGCAGATGCGGTGACGTATGCCTACGACGTGTGGGTAAACCAACCGGCCGCACAGGCCCGCTTTCGGAAACGCTGGGCTACGGGATACCCGTTCCGGTTCCCCTGAAGGATATGCTGCCCATCTAGGGCGAAATGATGCCCAAAGGCGGCCGCCTTGGCTATCTGGAGGATCTCACGGCACGTATGTGTACTTCGTCGGCAACGCCTCCCTGCACACCAAAGGGGCGGATCCGGTCGTGGACACGGGCTATCCAGCGTATCATGGCGTTACGCGCCTTGTTTTGCCCGCTTGGGCTGAAAGATGACGGTGCACAGGCAAGCGGCCAAGCAGAAGCCCATCCAAATCAGGGCCGTCAGCGACCACTTTCCCTGGGCCAACAAGGCGCCAAGGAGCACGCTGGACAGGGCGGCGCCCGCGTAGTTGCAGAAATCGAAAAGGCCAGATAAGGTGGAGACCATGTTATCCTCCGCATAGGAAAGCGGAATATAGGAGATGACGATGCAGGAGCACAGATACGACAGCGCCACAACCACAAAAAGAGCTATGAAGGCCATCCCAGGTTGATTCGGGAAAGCGAAAAGCACCCCGCAGGCTCCCGCCATGCAGGCAAACGTAATGGCCAGGGAGCGGTTCGGCCGGACGATTAGCGGGGTTGCCAGGATGCGGCTCAGCACAAGGCCAACAAGATTGGCCATGGGCAAAAGCAGGAGCTGCCAGGATGCGTTTTCCGGCGATCGGCTCAAGAAGCCAATGAAGAGGGCGGGCATTAAAAGGGCGATGTTTTCCTTCACGAGGCCGAGACACAGGCTGGGAATCATCGTGCCAAGCAGCCGGTTACGGCGGACAAAGGCCAGGGTTTCCAAAAGGCTCAGGCGGCGGGCGGACCATTCCGGGGCGATGCTCTGCTTATCCCAGCGAAGCATGATGAGCCATACGACAAAACAGAGGCCGATGAGCGTAAGGGGAATCCAAAACGCAGCGGACCAGCCCAGCTTGGGCATGGCCGGCGCGAGAAAAACCCATGAGACGCAATACCCGGCGATGGGCGCGGCGCCCATGACGGTAACCACATCCGCCCGGCGCCTTTCCCCGAACTTCATGTACAAAAGCCGGAGCATCGGGCCCCAGAGCATGGAGAGAAAAAGACCGTTGACGCCCCAGAGGACGAGCAGCACAATGGGGTGATCGATGATAAGGACAAGGGCATACGCGGAAATGGAGCCCACCAGGGAAAACGCCACAAAGCGCCGGGGAGAGAGGCGGTCACCCAGATAGCCGTTAATCAGCTGGCCAAAGGCGTAAAAAATAAAAAACGCGCTTCCCAGGGAGCCTAGATAGGCGTCGTTTACGCCGTAATGGCCAGAAATCATGGAAAAGCCCGAGGAAATGTTCGCCCGGGCGATGTACGCCCCGGTATACACCAGGCAGCAGAGCGTCAGCCAGCCTACCTTCACGAGAGCCGAACCATGGGAAGCTTTGGGGGTGGGTTGAAGCGCGGACAATTCATCATCACCTTTATCACGGGGACGAAACCCCATTGTGGCCGAGGCACTACCATAATGAGGGCAAGCCGCGGGCTTGTCAAGCCTCAGACCATCAACAAACCCCGGCACCTCAACCTGGGATGCATGAAGGGGCCGCAGCCCATTCATATTTAATCGTATCGCCCGGCTTTGCCGGGCGGGCGGAGAGCTTTCAAGCGGCTTTTCTCCTGAAAACATTCATTTCACGGCCGGAAGGCCGTGCAGTCGAACGGAATGCATATTGCATTCCGTTCGAGCGTGCCGACTTTATCGACACGTTGGGGCTTGTCAAGCCTTCGGCCCGCTTCATCGCTTGACAAAGGAATGGAAAATCAACATAATGTAGCAAAATTGGATGTCCATTTCATGGGACGAGATCAAAGGAGATCAGCATGGCCAAGATGCAAGCCTACATGCGGGTTTACAATGCATTGAAACGATGCATTTTGGAGGGTGAATACGCCATCGGAACGCTATTGCCCACGGAATCTGAACTGGAGAAGCTTTTTTCCGTCAGCCGCACCACCGTGCGCAAGGCGGTGGAAATTCTTGCCCGGGAAGGGTTCTTGGAAACCAAGCAGGGGCGAGGCACCGTCGTGTTGGACTATACCACCAGCCAGAACCTGAACGTGGTTACCTCCACCTCCGAAACGCTGGAAAGGCGGGGATACCGGGTCACCACCAAGGACATGCGCATCGACCGGGTGAGGGCTCAGGCGAAACTGGCCGGAGAGCTTGGCGTTCAGGAGGGAAGCGAGGTGGTGCGGGTACAGCGCATTCAAATGGCCGACAATGTTCCCTTGGCCATCATGAAAAACTACCTAAAGCCGGAGTTTGTGCCTGGCATTGAAGCTTTTAGCGGCAAGTTTACCCGCCTGTATGACTTCCTTCATGACCATTACGGCATTGCCATCGACGCTGCCCAGGACCGCATCACCGCGAAAAACGCCAGCTTTGAGGAGGCGCAAATGTTGGATGTCCCCGTGGGGACCGCCTTGGTATACCTTTCCAGAACCTGTTATCAGGACGGCGTCAGCGTGGATGTGGATCATGCTAGCATCGTCGGGGGACGCTACGAGTTTGAGATCGTCATGAAAGGACGCTATAAACGCCCGGCTAAGGACTAATCCATACCCTCCAAGCGGCGAATTTTCGCGAAGACCGATTATCAGCTGAAAATCTGTAACGGCTTTTATGCCAGGGCGAATTCATTTGATTTTCAGCCAGAATGGATAAGGCAAAGACGTTATCATAGACCGGCATCCTCCTGAGAAGTCGCCTCCGGCATCTGGCGGAGACGATTTTCCACGTTCCCATGGTTCCGGGGGGTGCTGATGAGGTGCTTGGTTCAGAATGTTCTGAATATTCTCGCATTCATTTTCAAAACACTTGACAAACCAGGCGACATTGTGTACAATCCATTTCCTTTGCAAAGGAGGGATGAAAAATGGAACAACGTTTTATTGAAATTGCCGGTGCGCGGGAGAACAACCTCAAGAACGTCAGCCTTAGAATTCCCAAAGGAAAGCTGACGATTTTCACCGGGGTTTCCGGATCCGGCAAGTCCTCGATCGTTTTCGATACCCTTGCCCAGGAGGCGGGGAGGCAGCTTAACGAAACATTTCCCAACTTTGTCCGGCTTTTCATGCCTCGCTTTCGTCAACCGGACGCCGATGCCATCGAAAACCTCTCCACCGCCATCGTCATCGACCAAAAGCGGCTCGGCGGAAACGCCCGCTCCACCCTAGGCACCATCACCGATATCAATTCCCTTCTTC
>JAVBOX010000048.1:0-42225 GCA_031550095.1 Eubacteriales bacterium | reverse complement strand
CTGTGTGTTTACACAGGGCGTTTTTCTGCCGCCTATGTAATTGTGTAGCTTGAAAAAAGCGGGGGAAAGGCTATATTGATTTCAGAAAGTGTCCACCGAACAAGAAAGACGAAAGGGGAATCCCCATGAAAAAGCGGTTGTCCGTCCTTTTGGCCCTGGTGCTGGTTGTCTGCGCATTGCCATGCCTGGCATCGGCAAGAACCGTCGATATCACGCTTGACGGCGTTTGGTATGATTTTGGGTTCTACGGCTTCTCCCTCTATCTGCCTTCCTCCTGGTATGAGTACGAATCCCAGGATGTTTCTTATCTGTTTGGCAACGGGCAGGGGACCCAGAGCATGGTGGTGGATGTAATCGGAAACGACATTGGTTCCCTTTCCTCCGTATACCGGACCCTGTCCTCCGACGCCAGCTTTACGGGAGTTGAGTACATCGACGTAAATAACGTGAGCTTCATCGCCTATGACATGCCAAATGATGACGCGTACGGCCTGGTGACCCTTTCCGAAGACGATTCGCTCCTTTACAATTTTCAATTTTCCCCCTATAACGATGATCAGCTGCTGGACCTGGCGACCCAGATCATCGCCAGCATCTCCACCCATATCCCCACGTATGGCTATGTGGTCATCACCGGCGACGGTGTCAATGTCCGCGCGGGTGGGAGCACCCAGTACGCCGTGCTCGCCAAAGTGCGCTGGGGCGAGGTGTATGATGTGGTGGACATCGCGCCGACCGGATGGTATGGCCTTCGGATGACGGACGGGGGCGTTGGCTATATTTCCCCAAAGGTGTGCGCGTTTGTCAACTGAAAATTATCGATTGGAGAGGAAAAAGGCGCTGTTGAAAAACTGACGGCACCTAAAGCGAAATGAGGGGGAGGCCTAAGGAATCCCCCATCTCGCGCTGACAAGCTGAGGTTTGTCAACGCGCAATAAGGCAACACCGCACAGTCGCGCACGCCGTCCTTGCAGATCTTTTCGTGCTGCGCTATGTCGCTCTTGCGGTCGCCGTAGCGCTGCTACGGCTTCCTCCAGGCTCCTTGATCAGCGCGAAAATCTCTCGCAATGCCGGCGACGTTCCTTTGTGCGGTGTTGCCTTAAAACAAAAAAGCGAGGGGAGGCGTTGCCTACTCTCGCTTTTTGCTGTTTACGGCACAGCTTGGTTTGCGTCATCAGCCATTGCTTTCCATAGTAATATGGGCGTTTTCGTGCCAATTCAGGGAATACTCATTCCACTGGGGAAGGATATTAGAACTGGCCCTGGCTCATGCTGCGCTCCTGCTGCTCAATCATGCGCTTGACCATGTAGCCGCCGATATAACCGGCCTGCCTTGAGGTCAAATCGCCGTTATAGCCCTGCTTGAGGTTGATGCCCAGCTCGCCCGCGATTTCATGCTTCATGTTGTTCAAGGCATTCTTGGCCTCGGGCACCACATGGGTGGTGGAGTTGCTGGATCCGCTCTGACCCTGCTGGCTTTGCTGATTCTGGGCGTTTGTGGACCCAGGCTGCGTATTGGGTGTGAACATTTCGATGTCCTCCTTTCTTCAGGAATGAGGGGTTGCGTTTACCGACCGGCCATCTGGCGTTCCGCCTGTTCGATCAGGCGCTTGACCATGTAGCCGCCGACGTAACCGTTTTCACGGGACGTCAGATCGCCGTTGTAGCCTTGCTTGAGGTTGATCCCCAGCTCGCGCGCGATTTCGTATTTCATGTTGTTCAGAGCGGCGCGCGCCTCGGGCACGTTGGTGCGGTTTGCGCTGTTGTTCGCCATTGTTTTCACCTCCTCGTTCCAGTGTCAGAGCTATTGTGCCGCATAGCGGGAAAAATACGCTGTCAAATCTCGGGCACAATGGGAACGGATGGGGGGATTTCTCGAAGAATCGCCTGTTTTTTTCTTCTGCTACCATGGATTATCTTTTGCGGTATTGCGCGAACCGGTGAAGTCTGTGGTATAATGTAAAGGAAGAGATGGAAGTCTTTTAAGGAACGCCTGGAATGGTCGAGGATCTTAAAAAAGAAATGGCCTTTTTTCGCCGGAGGCGTCAAGCCATGAATCATGACAGGCACGGCGTTTGCGTTTTTCAGCGGCGTGTGCGGCAGCTTGCGCGGGACTTGGGAAACCTTTGAGGCGAATCTTGCATTTGCGGCCCTTCTATGGTATAATAATAATTGGCGCATTTTCCCATTAGCAAGCTTGCGCGCAATCCATCACGGGAGGCTATAATTGATGAGTTCCACCATGGAAAAGGTTTCCAGCAACCAGGTCAAGCTGCGCATAGAGCTTGGCGCCGAAGCGTTTGAGGACGCGATACAGGCCGCATATCAAAAAATTCGCGGCCGCATTAATGTGCCGGGGTTTCGCCGGGGCAAAGCGCCCCGAAAAGTGATCGAAAGAATGTATGGCGAGAGCGTTTTTTACGAGGAGGCCTTTGACATGGCCTTCCCCGATCTGTACGCCAAGGCCATTAAGGAACACGATATTAAGGCGGTGGATCAGCCGGACGTGGACATTGAGTCCATCGGCGGCGAAGCGGGCCTCGTGGTGAACGCCACCCTTTATGTCCAGCCGGAAGTGACCCTGGGCGAGTATAAGGGACTGGATGTTCAGCGCCCGGACGACGGAGTAGATGAGGAAGCCGTCGATCAGGAGGTATCCAGGGTTCGCCAGCGGAACGCCCGGGAGGAAGAAGTCCAGGGCCGTCCGGTTCAGGACGACGACATCGTAACCCTGGACTACGCGGGCACGGTGGACGGGGTTGCCTTTGAAGGCGGCACCGCCCAGGGGCAGACCCTCCAAATCGGTTCCGGCTCGTTCATTCCCGGCTTTGAGGAGCAAATGGTGGGAATGGCAATCGGCGATGAAAAGGATCTGGCCGTTACCTTCCCCAAGGAATATCACCAGGAGGACCTTTCTGGCAAGGAGGCCGTGTTCCATGTGAAGGTGCATGGCATTAAAACGCGGGAGATGCCGGACCTTGACGATGAGTTTGCCAAGGATGTTTCCGAGTTTGACACCTTGGACGCATACAAAGCCAGCATCCGGGCAAAGCTTCAAGCCGACGCTTCTCGTCAGGCGGATGTGGAGTATGAAAACCAGCTGGTGGAGGCCGTTCTGGCCAATGCCCAGATGGATGTTCCCCCGCCCATGATAGAGCGGGAGATCGACGCGCTCCTTCAAAACATGAGCATCCGCATGATGTACCAGGGAATCCGCATGCAGGATTTCCTGAAATATACGGGGCAGACCGAAGAAGAGCTTCGGGAGCAGCATCGGAATGAAGCGGAGAAGCATGTAAAGGGTGAGCTAGCGCTTCAGGCCATCCGCAAGGCGGAGGGCATCGAGGCCTCCGAGGCGGACGTGGACGCCTTGATCGCCAAATATGCCGAGCAGGCGGGCAAGGAGTTTGACGCTTACAAGGCGGACATTCCCGAGAACCAAATCAAGGCATTCCAGGAGGACGCCATCATCGTCAAGGTGCTGGATTTCCTGAAAGCAAACGCGAAAAACGCCTGAGATCTCAGGCATTTCCCAAGCAATGCGCATAGCATGATAACGGCGGCTTAAAGGAGGGAAAACATGAGTCTGGTTCCCATTGTGGTTGAACAAACCAACCGAGGAGAAAGATCCTATGATATCTATTCCCGCTTGCTCAAGGACCGGATTGTTTTCCTTGGCGGCGAGATCTTCGACGAAATGGCCAATTTGATCGTCGCCCAAATGCTGTTTCTGGAGATGGAAAACCCGGACGCGGACATCTCTCTTTACATCAACAGCCCCGGCGGCTCTATTACGGCGGGCATGGCCATCTTTGATACAATGCGCTACATCAAGCCCAAGGTGACCACCGTCTGCGTGGGTATGGCCGCTTCCATGGGCGCTTTCCTGCTGGCGGCGGGGGAGAAGGGAAAGCGTCTGGCGCTGCCCAACAGCGAGATCATGATCCACCAGCCCTCCGGCGGTGCCCGGGGGCAAGCAACGGACATTATGATCCATGCCGACTGGATTCTCAAGACGAAGCGTAAGATGAACGAACTCATGAGCGAAATGACCGGACAGCCCTTGGAGCGCATTGAACAGGACGTGGAGAGAGATCACTTTATGTCTGCTCAGGAAGCACTGGCATACGGTATCATCGACAAGATCTACTTTTCCCGGGAAGAGCAGACCAAAGGCTGAGGCGAGGTGAAACATGCCAAATAGTAAAGATACAGACCGGACGGTCAAATGCGCTTTTTGTGGCAAACGGCAGGAGCAGGTACACAGGCTGGTGGCTGGCCCCAATGTGTATATCTGCAATGAGTGCGTCATGCTCTGCCATGAGATCATCACCGAGGATTTGGGGGAGCGGCGGGAGTTTGAGCCCGGTTCCGTGCCCAAGCCCACGGAGATCAAGACGGTGCTGGATCAGTATGTGGTGGGTCAGGAAATGGCCAAGCGATCCCTTGCCGTGGCCGTGTATAACCACTACAAGCGAATCAACGTTCCCCACAACAACAACAACGATGTGGAGCTGCAAAAGTCCAACATCGTCATGCTTGGCCCCACCGGCTGCGGAAAGACCTTTCTGGCCCAGACCCTGGCGAAAATTCTCAACGTGCCTTTCGCCATCGCCGACGCCACCAGCCTTACTGAAGCGGGCTATGTGGGTGAGGATGTGGAGAACATCCTTCTGCGCCTGATTCAAAACGCGGATTACGATGTGCAAGCCGCTCAGCGCGGCATCATCTACATCGATGAAATCGACAAGATCGCCAGAAAGAGCGAAAATCCCTCCATCACCCGGGACGTCAGCGGGGAGGGCGTGCAGCAAGCGCTTTTGAAAATCCTTGAGGGGACCATCGCCAGCGTGCCGCCCCAGGGCGGCCGCAAGCATCCCCATCAGGAGTTTATTCAGATCGACACCACCAACATCCTGTTCATCTGCGGTGGCGCTTTTGACGGCATTGAGAAGACCATCGAGAGCCGCATCGGCAAGAAGACCCTGGGATTTGGGGCGGATGTGCGGGGTGAGCAGGAGAAGGATATCGGCGCCATCCTGCGCCAGATTCGCCCTGAGGATCTGCTGAGGTTCGGGTTGATCCCCGAGTTTGTGGGCCGCTTGCCTATCATCGTAACCCTGGATAAGCTTGACGAGGAGGCCCTGGTGAAAATTCTCACCGAGCCGCGAAATGCCCTGGTGAAGCAGTACGCCAAGCTCATGGAGCTGGACGGGGTGGAGCTGGAGTTTGACGAGGAGTCCCTCAAGACCATTGCCCAGCAGGCCATTGAGCGCAAGAGCGGCGCCCGCGGCCTTCGCGCCATCATCGAGGGGATTTTGCTGGACATCATGTTCGAGTTGCCCATCCGGGACGATGTGCGCAAGTGCATCGTGACCGCCGAAACCGTTCGCGGCCAGAAGGCGCCGGAGCTGGTGCTGGACGCTTCGCCCACCAGGCGGCGCAAGCAGGCTAGCGGCATCAAGCCGGAGACCACCAAGGCGGAGCCGAGCGTTGGATAAGCGCAGGGGTCCAGGTGACATTGTCCCCTGGACCCCTGCTTTAAGGATCCCTTCTTTGCCTGCGGGCAAGGGAGGTTTTTTTCATTCAGAGGGAGAGGTCGTCCTGCCGTGGCATCCTTTCAATCATGGGCTGGCGGAGCAGCGAGCGTCGTTCTTTACCGTGGTACCGTCGCCTTCCGGCGTTTTTTCGGGTCTTTTTTCCAGCCTATACGCCACCTTCGCCGCCCAGGTTCCCAGCCGGCCCATGGGGAACACCCGGGTAACCATGGCGGTGGCCCTTCCAAACTTTCGATACAGCAAGTTGAACAGCAGATAGGGCACTCGCTGGGCAGGGTGCTCCGGTATGCGGCGAAGAATGTTTTGAAAGGAATAGAATTGCCGGTACATCCTCCGGTATCCCCTGTATAATTGTTTGGCCGTCATGTTTTGGGGGGCGAATACCACATGGGCGGTGTTGTATTTGGATAAGTCCCTGTCGGTGATCCGGCCCTCCGCCTCCATTTGGCGGTACAGCGCTGTTCCGGGATAGGGCGTCAGGATGTGGGAGGTGAGGGTCTCTATGCGGTTTTTCACCAGCCATCCCAGGGTGCGCGCGAAGACATCCGGGCCGTCCCCGTCCAGCCCAAACACCATGCTGGCGTTGATCATGATGCCCCGGCGGTGAATGGCCTTCACCAAGCGCTCATACTTGTCAAAGCGGTTGTCCTTCCCGACACCGAGGAGGGATTCGTCGTTAATGGATTCAAAGCCGATGAAAAGGCTTTGGCAGCCTGAATCCCGCATGAGGTCCAGCAGCTCCGGGTAATCGCCAATTTTTGTGGTGACAGCCCCGCTCCATACCAGGTTCATGCCCCGGAGCTTCTCCAGCAGTTCCCGGGCGTATTCAGGCGAGCCGATGAAGTTATCGTCGATGAACAGCACATGCCGGGTGCCTAGGGCCCTTATATCCGCCAAGACATCCTCGATGGGACGGCGCATATACGCCCTGTTCCCGGCGCTGTTATAGCAGAAGGCGCATCGGTTGGGGCATCCCCGGCTGGCAGTGATTACATTGGTATAGAGATATTGGCGCTTATCCACCTTTCCGTAGGCGGGGGAAACGAGCTCAGATCCTGTGAATCCGGCCATGTCGTGGTAGATCTTTCGCAATGCATGGGCCTGGGCGTCCCGGATGATCCGGGGCCACACCCGTTCCGCCGCGCCCACGCATATGGCGTCGAAGAAAGGAGCGCATGCCTCGGGGCAGCAGGTGACATGGATGCCCCCCGCCACGACAAGGATGCCCCGCTCCCTGAACTTCGCGGCAATTTTCACCGCCCGGGGCATGACGTCCAGCGTGATGGTGATGCCCACGAGCGCCGCGCCGCAGCCATAGTCGATGGGCTGGATGTTCTCGTTAATGAGGGTGACTTCGTGCTCTTCCGGCGTGAGCCCGGCCAAGGTGAGCAGCGCCAGGGAAGGGGCCATGCGGGCTTTCAGATCCGTATCCATGGGGCGCTTGTTTAGCTTGGGCTGAATCAGCAGTATGTTCATGGCATCATCTCCGCCGGCATAGGAAGGTATAGACCAGATCTGAAACGGCGACAGTTGCCCATTGAGCGATGATAAAGAGGAAAAACTTCTCCAGAATTCCATTGGGGTCCATGAGCACAGCCAGGAAGAAGAGCCCGACGGCCATAAGGGCCAGCATGAAGGAGGCCATGAGGCAGGTGACGAGAATGCTCGTTTGGTATTCGTCATAAGGCCTGCGGCGCATCACATGCATCACAACCACCAGCGCGGCGATAAGGATGAGCGCGGCGGCGATGTAACGGTGATGGCCGGCCGCTAGAAAGCGGCTCCATCCAGTCCAAAAGGGGCGCATTCCGTCCATGTGGGCGTAGTACAGCCCCTCCTTGAACTGGGAATTGCCCGCGGTAACGAAGAAGATGGACGCGTAAAAGGCCGTGAACGCGCTGATCCCCAAGGCGTTTGTCCATGGGTTTCTGAGGATATTTTTCATTTTCGGTCCTCCTCATCAAATGCAAACAGCTCTTCAATGGTAGTGGCAAAAAAGCGGGCTAAATCATAGGCAAGCCAGATAGAGGGATCGAATTTCCCCGTCTCAATGGCATTGATGGCCTGCCGCGAGACGCCGACCCGCTCACCCAGATCCTTTTGGGTGAGCCCCAATCGTTCCCGGAATCGCTTCACATGGTTTCGCATGGATATTTCCTCCCGACGTGTAAGGTAAACCTTACAAACAGGATAGCACAGGATTGCCTGCGTGTCAAGCAAACATGACACGCAGAGGCGGTCTTCTCTTTGTTAACTTGCTGGAAGCCTATCCAAAAAAGGCTAGGGTATGCCAGAGCTGCTTGACGGATTGAAAAAGGGCGGGTTCGTCGCCCAGGTCCAGCCAGTCATCCGGATTTTCCGCCATGTCTCGGGAGGCTCTGCCGATACGTTCCGCGTGGAGAATGTCGGAAGGGCCGCCAAACTTGGCAATGATCCTTTCCGCCAAGGGGGGAATAGCGGGGCCGCGAAAATCCGGGCCGATTTGGGAAAGTGGAAGGGTGCGGGCTGGAATCCGATGAAGGGACGCGCCATATCGCTTGGAGAAGGCATGGGCCAGCGCCTCGGTTTTTGTGCCCAGAAACGATTCATCCATGGAAATGCTTTCCATGTCATCCTGAAAGAGGATATCCCCGTGAACGTGGGCTTCAACGCAATCATCCAGGTTCCTGCCAATTCCTAAAACCGCGTCCTTTTCCACGGAAAGGATGAACTTAACGGCGCTATTTACGGTATAGCCCGCCCTGTTCAGAAACCGCCCTGTGCCTTTGATTTCCTGGAGTATGGCCCTCAGGGTGGCGTAAAAAGCATCGCTGGTTCCCAAAGCTTCCGGGTGGCTGCTGCTATCGCCAAAGGCGAAGGTGCAGCGGGAGACGGTCTGTGGCTTCAAGGTGACAAAGCAGGAACCAAACCGGGCCGAAGCCCCGTCGGTGTAGTGCAAAACATTCAGCGCCCCGTATTTGGGCCGGTGATCCGCCGTCCTCTCCCGGTGATACGAGCCGGAGAACAAGTCCCTTTCCCATTCATCCCTGTCTCCGCCGGGGTAAGCGGTTCTGCCCCCGTTGGTGGTTCCGGTGGAGAATTGGCTTTTGTACCGCCCTTCGTCGAGCATATTCTGGATGATCCATTCCCCGTTGTTGGAAATGCGGTCGGGATGGAAGTTGAGGGTTACATTGCAGGCGGAAATCAGCCGCTTTGCCAGGTCTTCCGGCTCCACGTGGGCACATCCGTTTTTACCCAGCATTTGCCGGATCTCTTCCAGATCCTGACCTTCCGTGGCCTTTGCCCTTTTGCGGATGCTTTCGATGGCCTGCGTTTCATAGCGTTCCATAAAAACCCATTCTTCCCTGATTTTAGATCATCATAGCATCGCCCGCAAAAATGTCAATGGAAAAACGCTTCGTATGCGGAACCGTTTTTTCCAATTTTTCCTTTGTTTTCTATCATTTCATTGCATCAATCCATGTCCAAAATCCCATTCTATCCGTAGCGTAAAGGAGGGATTCGCATGTCCTTTTTGTTGATGATGATTCAGCTGACCGTGACCTGTGTAATGGGCGTTTATTTTTATAAGCAGCTCAAAAAAGAAAAGCAGGCGCAGCCCAACCGGAGCCGCCAGGGTGGGCGGGAGATGGAGAAGCTCACGAAGCTCCGCGCCATTCACCTTTCCGAGCCTCTGGCGGAAAAGGTTCGACCCGCCCGGTTTGAGGAAGTGATCGGCCAGGAGGAGGGCATTCGCGCCCTCAAAGCCATCCTCTGCGGACCGAATCCCCAGCATGTGATCCTATATGGCCCTCCGGGCATCGGAAAAACCTGCGCCGCCCGCCTGGTGCTGGAATGTGCCAAGGGAACGCCCGGAACGCCTTTCCGGCCTGACGCGCCTTTCATCGAGATGGACGCAACCTGCGTCCGGTTCGATGAGCGGGCCATTGCCGATCCCCTTTTGGGCAGCGTTCATGACCCCATATATCAGGGCGCGGGCCCTCTTGGCGTCAACGGCGTGCCCCAGCCCAAACCCGGCGCGGTGACCCGCGCACATGGAGGCGTGCTTTTCCTGGACGAAATCGGGGAGCTTCACCCCATCCAGATGAACAAGCTGTTGAAGGTCCTGGAGGACCGGAAAATGCGGTTTGAGTCCGCCTATTATAACCCGGAGGATGGGCAGATACCACGTCATATCCACGAGATCTTTAAAAACGGCTTGCCCGCGGACTTCCGCCTGGTGGGCGCCACGACCCGTAGCCCGGACTCCCTCCCTCCCGCGCTTCGCTCCCGGTGTATGGAGGTCTATTTCCGGGCGTTGGAGCCGGAGGAAATCGCCACCATCGCCGGCGGCGCGGCTGAACGGGCAGGGTTTGCCATGGAAGCGGAGGAGGCCGGGTTCATCGGCCGATATGCCGCCTGCGGCCGGGACGCGGTGAATATCGTGCAAATGGCGGCGGGGGTGGCTCAGCTGGATGGGCGGCAGGAAATTGACCGGAAGGACTTGGAATGGGTGGTGGATTGTGGCCACTACCAAATGAAGCCGGAGCAATGGGCAAACACAGCCCCCGCGGTGGGCCGTGTGCATGGGTTGGCGGTACACGGCAGCCAGCAGGGCGCCGTGATGGATATTGAGGCGGTGGCGACGCGGGGCACGGGCCGGGTGACCGTGACGGGCATCGTGGATGAAGAGGAGATGGGGCCGGACGGCCACAGGATTCGCCGCAAGAGCATGGCGAAAGCCTCGGTGGAAAATGTGCTGACCCTCCTTCGCCGCATGGGTTATCCTGTGGATGCCATGGATTTGCATATCAACTTTCCCGGTGGAACGCCGGTGGATGGCCCTTCGGCGGGGGTGGCCATGGCTGCCGCCGCTTGCTCCGCTTTGACGAACCGGGCCGCGGACGGGGGAACGGCCCTCACCGGGGAGGTGGGCGTCCGGGGCGAGGTCCATCCCGTGGGAGGGGTGCCGGCCAAGATTGAGGCCGCGAAGCGGGCGGGCCTCTCTCGGGTGCTGGTGCCCCGGAGCAACTGGCTGGAGCGGTTCGCGGATATGGGCCTTGAAGTGGTGCCCGTGGATACGCTTCAGGAGGTCATTACCTGCATGCTGGTGGATGAGGCCGAGACGAGCAGGACAGGGGCCATAGGCGCCGGGCTGAAGTTGACGGCCATGGGCGTCCAGGCGTCCGGCGCGGCGACGTCCGATGGGTGGGGCGTGGGTGTTTCCACGGGTTCCCTTGCGGACGCGGACGGCTGATTTTATCGATTTGACGATGAAAGGTTTTGGGTTTATAGTGGGTAGGCGTACGGAGCTGCTGACACGCTTGGCGCAATGGATTCCGGTGAAGGATACTATGACGCCGGAGGGCTCCTTGCGACGACCGCCAAAAAGAGGTGCTCCTTTTATGAAGGAGATCACGGCCCAGGAAATGCTTGACATGGTGCGGTCCCAGTTGGCGATTGACCTGAACTGCGCTGCTTCGGACCTGAACGGCAAAAAGGACGCCATTGTCCTTGTGGAAGCCAGGCAAAACCCGGGCCGCAGGCCGTTTCCCCGAAAGCCGGAGCACTTTGAGATGCTTTCCATGGGGAAATCCATCGTCGTTTCCGCCACCCCCGCTCTTTTGGAGACCGTAAGGCCCCTCCTCTTGGATATGGACAGGGACAGCGCGTTCTCCATGCCGTTTGTGCGCGGGCACGCGCTTCAGTACCTGCCGGATCTTTCCGTGATCCACCCGCTGCCGCCACCGGATGGCTATGAGTATGCCGTGGCGGAGGCAAAGGACATGCCCGGCCTGTACCAGTCGCCTGGGTTTGAGAACGCGCTGAACTATGATATGGACCATCCCCGCCCCGATGTGCTGGCCATTATTGCCCGGCGGAATGGCAAAATTGTGGGCATGTCGGGCGCCAGCGAGGACTGTCCGAATATGTGGCAAATCGGGATCGACGTGCTGCCGGAGGATAGGGGCCATGGGCTGGCCGCGTATCTGGTAAATTATCTTACGCTTGAAATCCTCCGCCGGGAGAAAGTGCCCTACTATGCCACATCCTCCTGCAACCTGGGTTCCCAGCGCGTCGCCCATCGGGCGGGATACAGCGTGGCATGGGTGAGCGCGTACCAAGGTCGGTTTGCGGGCCATGACGTTTCACCCACCTCATAACCCCCCACTGCCCACGCCCCGCGCCCTATATACCCCCTTGCGCCGCCTTCGGCTTACGGGTATAATGATCTATCGCTGTCCGCCTGGCGCCCAACGAGAGGCGCCATGATTGAGATAAAATACGGGAGGATGTCGTTTTGCGTAAAGAAAAAACGACGCTGCGGTTGCCTGCGCTGCCCTTGCGGGGGCTGATGGTTTTTCCGCACATGGTGCTGCATTTTGATGTGGGCCGAAAGCGTTCCCTGGTGGCCTTGGAGAAGGCCCTGGTGGAGGATCAGCAGGTGTTCCTGGTGGCCCAGCATGACGCGGCTGAGGATGACCCCGGGGTGGAGGATCTGTACTCCGTTGGCACGGTTTCCCGGGTGAAGCAGGTGCTCAAGCTGCCGGGGGATAACATACGCGTGCTGGTGGAGGGCCTTTTCAGGGCGCGGCTGCTCAAGTTCATCGATGAAGAGCCTGCGTTGATCGCCGAGGTGTCCATCCAGACGGATGTGTGCCGCGCCTCCAGCGTGGAGCTGGCGGCCTTGGTGCGCACGGCTCATGGGTTCTTTGACCAATACGCCAAGTCTAGCGGCCGGGTGGCTAATGAGACCGTATCGTCGGTCCTGGGCGTTGAGGACGCCGCCCAACTGGCGGATATCATCGCCGCCAATGTCCTGACCAAGATGGAGGACCGCCAGCAGATTCTTGAGCTGCGGGACGTGGGGGAGCGGCTAGAGTCCCTCTGCGGCATTTTGGCCAGGGAGTCGGAGCTTACCACCATTGAGAAGCAGGTGCAGCAGCGGGTTCGAATCCAGATTGAGAAGAACCAGAAGGATTATTTCCTTCGGGAGCAGATCAAGGCCATCCAAACGGAGCTGGGGGACAACGAAGCCACCGATGTGGAGGACCTCCGTGCCCGGATGGAAAAAACACCCCTGAACGCCGAGGCCCAGGAAAAGGTAAACAGGGAGCTGAACCGGCTGTCCCGCATGGCCCCCGGATCCCCGGAGATCGGCGTATGCCGCGGCTATATCGAGTGGATTCTGGACCTGCCCTGGGGCATCGCCACCAAGGACAGGTTGGATCTGAAAAGGGCCCGCCGGGTGCTGGAGGAGGATCACTCCGGCCTGGAAAAGGTCAAGGAGCGCATTCTGGAGTATCTGGCTGTTTGCAGGATGAAGGGGAACCTGAAGGGCCCCATCCTGTGCCTTGTTGGGCCTCCCGGCGTGGGCAAGACGTCCATCGCCAAGTCCGTGGCCCGCGCACTGGGGCGGAAGTTCGTCCAGATGTCCCTGGGGGGCGTCCGGGACGAAGCTGAGATTCGCGGCCACCGGCGCACGTATATCGGGGCGATTCCCGGCCGCATCCTATACTCCATGAAGCAGGCGGGAACCATGAACCCCGTGTTCCTCTTTGACGAAATCGACAAGATGAGCCATGACTTCCATGGGGATCCGGCTGCCGCCATGCTGGAGGTGCTGGATGCGGAGCAGAACATGGCCTTCCGGGATCATTACCTGGAGCTGCCCTTTGACCTGTCCCAGGTGCTTTTCCTGACCACCGCCAACAGCGAGGCGGACATTCCCATGCCGCTTCTGGACCGGATGGAACTGATCCGCTTGCCCGGCTATACGGAGGAGGAGAAGATGACCATCGCCAAGCGGCATCTTATCCCCAAACAGCTCGTTGAGCATGGCCTGAAGAAAGGCGATGTGACCATCCCGAGCCGAACGACGAAGGCGGTGCTTACGGGTTATACAAGGGAGGCGGGTGTCCGCCAGCTGGAGCGGACCGTCGCCAAGCTCATGCGCAAGGCGGTCACCCGGATGCTTGAAGAAGGCGTTTCCCAGGTGACCATTGGCCCTGGGGACTTGGTGGAGCTTCTCGGCCCCGCCCGCTTCAAGCCAAACGACATTGACAAGCGGCCGGAGGTGGGTGTCGCCCGAGGCCTGGCATATACCCCCTTCGGCGGGGAAACCCTTGCCGTTGAAACCACCATCATGCCGGGAAACGGCTCCCTGCAGCTGACGGGGCAGCTGGGCGATGTGATGAAGGAAAGCGCCCAGGCGGCCATGAGCTATGTTCGGGCCAGAGCGTCGGATTTGGGCCTCGCGCCGGATTTTCATAAGGGCGTGGATGTGCATATCCATGTGCCGGAAGGTGCGGTTCCCAAGGACGGCCCTTCGGCGGGCGTCACCCTGACCTGCTCCCTGGTGAGCGCCCTGACGGGCATTCCCGTGCGGCAGGATGTGGCCATGACCGGAGAAATCACCCTTCGGGGCCGGGTGCTGCCCGTGGGGGGCATCAAGGAAAAGCTGCTGGCGGCGCACCGGGCGGGCATTGACGACATTCTGCTGCCCAAGGAGAACCAGCCGGATTTGGTGGATATTCCGCCCCAGGTGCGGGAACAGCTGCGCATTCATCCTGTGGAACGGGTGGAGGGGGCGCTCAGCATTGCCCTAACCCAGGTTCCTTCCCGGTGGATGCCGCCCATCTCCACGCCGGCGGCACGGCAGCCCAGCGCCCCCTTGGAGGCTGGCGATGGAAATTAAGCAGGCGGGCTTCGTGGTCTCCATGCCCCGCTACAGCAACTATCCGGGGATCGGCCTGCCTGAAATCGCCGTGGCGGGCAAGAGCAACGTAGGGAAATCCTCCATGATCAACCGGCTTACCGAGCGAACCCGCCTGGCCAAGGTTTCCGGCACGCCGGGGAAGACCCGGCTGCTCAACGTTTACCGGATCAATGACGATTTTCATCTGGTGGATCTGCCCGGATATGGCTTTGCCAAGGTTTCCAAGGAGGAGCAGCGCCGTTGGGCCGACATGATGGAAGGCTATTTTTCCGATTCCGGCCTTTTGACCCATGTGCTCCATCTAGTGGACATCCGCCATGAGCCCACGGGTGAGGATCGGGGCATGAGCGAGTTTCTCCGGGCTACGGGCCTGCCTTTTACCGTCGTCGCCACCAAGTCGGACAAGATCAGCCGAGCCCAAAGAGCCCGGCAGGTGCATATGATCTGCCGCTCTCTCCAAGTGCAGCCATGGGAGGTCATCCCCTTTTCCTCGGAGACGGGGGATGGCCGGGACGCGGTGCTCTCGGCGTTTCAAAAGGCGGTGGAGGCGGGCCGTGGGGAGCAAAGGAACGGGCCGGATGAAGCCCTGGAATCGCCCTTGGATCCGGCGTAAGGGAATTGAAATGCATTGGGGGATCTTCAAAAGACCACAAGAGAATACAAGGGTGTGCGCACGATATGAATGAGCTAATTCTGGTTTTCCCATCCGAGGCTTTTGCGGAAGAAATCATGGGCTATCGAAAAGAATTCATGGAAAAGGGCGAGACCATGCACGGAACCGCGGGATTGCAATCCGCAAAGAGCGTGGAGGCGTGGATCACTGCGCTGCGGGACAACAGCGACGAAAGAACGGTCCCAAATGGGCTCGTTCCCTCCCATACGTATCTGGGCGTTCGGAAATCGGACAACCGGATCGTGGGAATCATCGACATCCGGCACAAGCTGAACGAATACCTGTTGCGCCTGGGGGGCCATATCGGCTATAGCGTGCGCTGCTGTGAGCGCCGAAAGGGCTACGCAAAGGAAATGCTGCGGCTGGCGTTGCGGGAATGTGATAAGCTGGGCATCCCGGATGTGCTGGTAACCTGCGACAAGGAAAACATCGCCTCCGCCAGGACCATCCGGGCCAACGGAGGGGTCCTTGAAAACGAGATAACGGAGGAGGGCGAAACCATCCAGCGGTACTGGATTCACGGATTATAGGAAATGTATGGTTGCCCCTCTCACCCCCTTCATGGTATAATTATGTACGGAATCATCGTTGTTTTTTGATAGGGCGTGCCTTTGGGGCTTCTTCAGGCATGCTTTCCAATGACATCCGCGGTTCACTGCGAAGGAGGTGCTCGCCATGCTCCACATTCGGGAAATTTTACCGGCACACCATACGCTGCGTGATTTCGTCCGGTTTCCATTGACCCTTTATAAAAACGATACAAAATTTGTTTTGCCCCCTGTGGAGCAGCAGGTGAGAGGGTTGCTTGGACGGCATAACGCGCTGATTTCCAACGGCGTTCAGTGTTTCCTCATGGCGTATGACGGGGAACGTCCGGTGGGCCGCTTGCTGGCGGGCATCGATTTCCGGGTGATTCAGCGCCTGGGGGAGAGGCGGGGCTACATCAGCCTCTTCGAGTGCGTGGATGATCAGGAGGCGGCCAACGCGCTCTTTAACGCCGCCAAAGCCTTCCTGAAGCTCAACAGCATTACGTCAATCATCGGCCCATCGCCTACCATGTTCGATGATTTCGGCACTGGCCTCCTTGTGCAGGGCTTTGATACGCCTTCCACCTTCCTGAGCCCGTACAATCCACCCTACTATGCCCGGTTATTCGAGGCCGCCGGATTCGAAAAGCACTTGGATCATTACGCTTACAACATGCCCCTCGACCGGTTGGACGCCCCCCGCTATGAGAGCGTGCTTCACCGGGCGGGCAAGCGTTTTGGCTATACGGTTGAAAACATCAACCTTCGGCGGGATCTGAAGCGCCGCTCCCGGGAGTTCGCCCGGGTGATCGCCGAAAGCACGCCGCCTGAGTGGGGCGCCCTGCCGCCTACCTCGGAAACCCTGTACCGGGAGCTGTCCAAGATCCGCTCCATCCTTTGGCCGGAGTATGTGCTCATGGCCTACGCCCGGGAGCGGCCCATCGGCCTTTTGATGTTGGTGCCGGACTGCAACCCGATTCTGCGGGGACTGAAGGGCCGCATGTTCCCCATCGGCACCTTTCGGATGATTTTCGCCCGTTCCTACATACGCACCATGCGCACCGTGATGCTCTATGTGGTGCCCGATTTCCAAAACAAAGGCGTGGAGACCGTCCTCATCCACCGGGCCTTTGAGGCGGGCAAGGCCAACGGCATCCGCCAAGCGGAGGCCTCCATGATCAATGAGAATAACCTGAAAATGCAGTTGGGCGTAGAAAAGCTGGGCGGACGGATCAGCAAGGTTTACCGGGAGTACAGGCTGGAGATTTGATGGACATCAGGCCGTGGTTGCCTTGAGCACCCTGGAAAGGAATTCCCTTGTCCGCGGGAACTTTGGATTGGTAAAGAGGGCTTCCGCGTCGCTGTCCTCCACGATGACGCCCTCATCCATGAACACCACGCGGCTGGCCACGTCCCGGGCAAAGGCCATTTCATGGGTAACGATGAGCACGGTCAGGTCGCTTTTGATGAGCTTGCTCAAAACCTCCAGGACTTCCCCCACCGATTCCGGGTCCAGGGCGGAGGTGGGCTCATCAAAAAGGAGGATCTCCGGCTCCATGGAAAGAGCCCTCGCGATGGCGACCCGTTGCTTCTGTCCCCCTGAAATCTGGGCCGGCTTCGCGTGAATGTACCGGTGCATGCCGACCTTTTCCAGGTAATACATGGCCCTGCTTTCGCTGTCCTTTTTGCCGCGGCCCAGCACCTTCGTTTGCCCCACGGTGCAGTTGGCCAAAACCGTCATGTTCTGAAACAGATTGAACTGCTGAAATACCATGCCCACCTTGGCGTGGTATTTGGACATGGGGACGGGGCTTTCCAAAATGTCCTGCCCCTTAAAGAGAATGGAGCCGCTGGTGGGTGTTTCCAGGAGGTTGATACAGCGAAGGAGCGTGCTCTTGCCAGAGCCGGAAGAGCCGATGATACAGGTGGCTTCCCCTTTTTTCACGGAAAACTGAATGTCCCGAAGCACCTCCACAGGGCCGAAAGCCTTCCGGAGGTTTTTGATTTCAAGGATGGGTTCAATCATGTTCATCCTCCTTTTCGTGAATGGGGATCGCCGACCGGCTGTCGCTCTGGGAGCCATGGATGGTGAAATGATCCGGGCCTTCCAGCCTGTGCTCCAGCATGCGCAAAAGCCTGGTGATGGTGAATGTGAGGAACAGGTAGATGACGCCGGTGATGAAAAACACCTCGAAATAGCGCAGGTAGGTTCCGGCGGCGG
This sequence comes from Eubacteriales bacterium, assembly GCA_031550095.1. Lineage (GTDB taxonomy): Bacteria > Bacillota > Clostridia > Christensenellales > Aristaeellaceae > Avichristensenella. Next base: position 24,548 of record JAVBOX010000048.1, on the reverse strand, counting down.
ACTTGGACATGAAGTACAGCTCTGTCATGGAGATGACATTGAGAACGCTGGAATCCTTGATATTGACGACGAACTCATTGCCAATGGAGGGCAGGATGTTGCGCACCGCCTGGGGCAGAATCACGAGCGCCATGGTTTGCCAATGGGTCATTCCGATGGAGTGTGCCGCTTCCCGCTGCCCAACGTCGACAGAAAGGATGCCGCCGCGAATGATCTCCGCCATATACGCCCCTGTGTTGATGGAGATGACGAGGAGGGCGGCCGCCATTTCGTTCATGTTCAGGTGAAGGTACTGGAGTGCGCCATAGTAGAGCACCATGGCCTGCACAATCATGGGTGTGCCCCGGAACACCTCAATATAGACGGACAAAAGCCCTTTTAAAACTCGAAGCAGGAAACGCTTTGGGGCGCCTGCCTTGGGGGAAAGGGCGATGCTCCGCAGAATGGCGACGAAAAGCCCCAGCATAAAGCCGCAAACCGTGCCGACGACGGCCACCAGAAGCGTGTTGAGCGTGCCCTTTAGAAAAAGAGACCCGTATTTATCCAGGATGAAGAATACCCAGCCAAAGAAGGTTTCAGGCATCGGTACTTCTCCTCATGCGTTCATTGTGATGCGTTGGGGAAAGAGGGCTGCCCCACTCGGGATTGCCCTCCTCCGGGGGAATTGGGTTATTGGTTCAGCGGCTGGCGGGCAATGGCGTCATCCATCATCTGCTGCCTTGCCTGCCTGTCAATGGTGGCGAGCAACGCGTTGATGGGATCTCGAAGTTCGCTTCCCTTATTCAGCCCAACCGCGATGGCCACATCTTCCGGAGAGGCCACAAAGCCGCTTCCTTCCGCAAAGGAAACGAATGTAAGATTTGGGTTCGCGGCGACCGCTGAGACGGCGCCCGGCCTCTCGCTGATATAGCCGTCGATCGCCCCGGCGTTCAGCGCGACGATCATGGCGGGGAATGTTTCCATGGCGACCTGCCGCTTGACTTCCGGGATTTGGTCGATGACGGTGTAGTGGAACGTGTTAAGCTGGGCGGTGATGGAGGCGCCGGCCAAATCCGCCAGGGAGGAGGCGGCGGCATAGAGCGAATCCTTCCGCATGACGACGACCAGGTCGCTCTCGTAGTAGGGATCGGAGAAATCGATGGTATAGGAACGCTCCTCGGTGGGGCTCATGCCCGCGATGATGGCGTCAATCTTTCCGGAGGTAACGGCCAGCGTGAGCCCGTCCCACTCAATGCGGGCGATGACCAGCTCCCGGCCCAGGGCATCCGCGATTTGTCTGGCAAACTGCACGTCATATCCGTCGGCGAAACCGCCGCCTTCGATGGGCACTGTGAATTCCCCCGCCTCCGCCTGGGTCCAGTTGAAGGGCGCGTAGTCGCATTCCATGCCGACGCGGAAGGGTTCCGCCAGGGCTGACACGGACATTGTGAGCAGCACGGCCAGTGCCATCAGTAGGGAAAGTGTTCTCTTCACGGGAAAGTCCTCCTAAGCCATATTTCGATACAGAAAAACGGCTGAAGCAGACGCATCGCTTCAGCCGTTTTCAAGAACGGCAGACGGGATAGCGCTCCACAATTTTCATTGTGACAGTCGTCAACATTTTCTGCCGCCGCCCAATGCGTAGCCCCTCAACCAAGCCACACATTTCGGCGGGATTCCCTTTCACAGCGCTTCTTCGCCCATTGAGAAGCTCCGCGCCATTACTGATGAAGCCCGCGCCTCTATCACTGTATTCGATTGCGGGTATTGTCACATAAATACCCTGTGTTTGTCAAGCCATAAATTTTAATGGGGCGAAAAAAGGCGGATTCGCGGCTGCGATTTGCTTACAGGGTGTCCTTGAACCAACCCACGGTCTTTTCCGCCAGGGTCTCAGAGGCGCTCAGGTCGCCGGAGAAAACGTTGAACGTGTGGTCAGCGCCTTCCAACAGGAATTTTTCAGCCTTTCCGCCCGCGGATTCCACGATCACGTCCAGATCGGTAAGGGGAACCACATCGTCCAGGGATCCGGCGATGGCCAGCGTGTCGCCCGTGAACTTCTGAAGCTCCTCGGAAAGCTTGATGGAGCGGACTTCCTCAAACCAATCGATGGAGAGGTTCAGGGGGTCGCGCCATTCAAAGGTCATCGCGGTGAAGCCGTTGGCCTTGGCGTCCTCATACTGATCGGCCAGATAGGAGCTCATGTCCACCGCGCCGGCCCAGGTGACAAGGCTCTTGAAGGCGGAGTTTTGGCTGACAGCCAGCATGGCCACGGAGCCTCCCTGGATCCAGCCCAAGGCGCCGATGCGCTCCGGGTCGATTTTGCCCGTTTCCACCATGTAGGCGATGACGGCTTCCCCATCGGCCACGCCGCTGATCCAGGTGTAGTTCATGTAGTCGCCCGCGCTTTCGCCATTGCCGACGAAGTCAAAGCGGACGCTGGCGATGCCCGCCTCGGCCAGCTTGAGGGCCAGCATCTTGTAGCCATCGCCGGCTTCGTCCCGGCTGGAGCCGGTACCATGGTACATGACGACCAGGGGGAAGGGGCCCTCCCCTTCGGGCAGGCAGACTGTGGCCGGAATGGCCCACTTTTCGCCGGGGATCATTACGGCCGTGTCCTCGCCGGGGGTCAGCGTCTCGCCAAGGGAGACGGAGGTGGTGAAAAGAAGCGTGAGAGCTATGAACAGGATGATGGTTTTTCTCATTCTGGGGAATCCTCCTTGGTTGAAATTAGGTTTCTCATACAGTAGTATAATCGTGTATATAAGAATCCGCAATGGGGATATTAAAAGCGGCGGGAGGTAATATGTGGATGACGGATGTGGAGCGGGCCAGGGCTTTCTTTTCAGCGGATCATTTCGCCATGGGCATGGGAATTCAAATTGACGAAGTAGAAGAGGGCCTTGCCCGATGCAGCCTTTCCGTGAGCCAACGGCATATGAACGCGGACGGCCATGTGATGGGCGGGGTTATTTTTACCCTGGCCGATTTTGCGTTTGCCGTGGCGGCCAATCTCAACCGGCCCGCCACTGTCACCCTCTCCAGCCAGGTCACCTTCCTCTGCCCGCCTGTGGGCGGATCGCTGACCGCGGAGGCCAAACGCCTTCGGCAAGGGCGCCGAACCTGCTATTATGAGGTGAAGGTTCTGGATGCCGTGGATACCGTGGTGGCGGTGGTTGGCGTCACCGGGTTCAGCCGGGGGGAGAGCGAATGAGGAAAAATGAAACGGTCAATGCTAAATCGAGCGAGGGACAGCATAAAAATGAACCCTGCCCATCGGGCCGCCGCCCTGGCGCCTGGCAGTGGGGGTTCATCTTTCCATAGGCGTTTTATGCCAGCAGCCATCAGCCATCGGCGTTCATCTTCCGGATCAGCGCTTCCGTCACTTCGTCCGCTTTCTCATAGGGAACCTGGCAGGTGCCAACCTGCTTGTGGCCGCCGCCGCCATTTTGGAGCATCAGTGCGCCAACATCCGTTTTGGACGTGCGGTTGATGATGCTGTGGCCCACGGCGATGGCGCAGTTGAGCTTTTCCCTGCCATCCACGGCCCACAGGGAGATGTTCTGCTCCGGGAAAAGGCTGTAGATCACGAACCGGTTGCCGGAATAGATGGGGGATACGTTCCGAAGGTCCGTGAAGATCACGTTGCCCCGGATAGCGCTATGATCCAAGATCATCTGGCGGAACAGGGCGTCCTGCTCTCGATAGAGCTCAATGCGCTCCAAAACGTCTGGGTTTTCTAAAATCTGGTGGATGCTCTGGGTGCGACAGGCCTCCATCAGGTCCTCCATCAAGGTGTAGTTGCTGATGCGGAACTGGCGGAAACGGCCCAGCCCGGTGCGGGGATCCATGATGAACCCCAGGAGCACCCAACCGGAGGGGCTCAGAATTTCTTCCACAGTGAGCTTGGCGGCGTCCACCTTGTCCACGGCGGCCACCATCTCCGCGAAGTGGGGCAGGCGCGTTTCCCCCCCATAGTAATCATAGATCACCCGGGCGGCGCTATCCGCCGGCCTGCTCATGCCTTCAAATTTGATATCGCCCCCCAGCCGCTTCTCCTCGCTGGAGTGGTGGTCAAACCAGAGCTTGCACCCGGGCACATAGGGCACATTGGCCAGCACATCATTGTCATCTACCGTCACGAGCCCATCCTGGATATCCTTTGGATGGACGAACTTCCAGCTGTCGACGATTCCCAGCTCTTTGAGCAGTGCTCCGCAAGCCAAACCGTCAAAGTCAGATCGGGTCAAAAGGCGCATAAGCATCCCCCTCGCATTTCTTTTCTTCGCTAGAATAACATATTATGACAAAAAAGGCTATATTTTCCAAGTTACAAATGCTACCTCGGTTTCTGGAAATCTTTGTGTCCGCTTTTTTGCTCTCATGGTTTTGAACAGTCAAAAGGCGCGGATCATCCATCCGCGCCCCAGCGTGTCGACAAAGTCGACACGCTCAAGCGGAATGCAATATGCATTCCGTTCGACTGCACGGCCTTCCGGCCGTGAAAGGAATGTTTTCAGGCGGCAAGCCGCTTGAAAACTCCCCGCCCGCCCGGCAAAGCGGGGCGATACGATTGAATATGAATGGGCTGCGGCCCCTTCATACATCCCAGGTTGAGGTGCCGGGGTTTGTTGATGATCTGAGTCATCCCGGTCCGTGGACTGGGATGACTTTTTTCTACGCCCCCCGGCATTCAGCGGCGAAAAGTTTTTGAATATTTACTCTTTTATAAACAGAATATCCGGCACCCGGCGCGCGGCCCCATTGGCGGGGCGGTTGAGAACAGCGCCGTTGAAGAAAATGGTGGTGGATCCGCCCCCATCCAGGTTAAAAGCGGTTTCAACACCGTATTGGAACATGATATTCTGGGCTTCCTTCATGGTGAACCCCTTGGAATAGCCATCAATTCGGCCATCCGCCACGAGAATCAAGTAATGAAGATTCTCGACTTGGGCGACGACCGTGCGAGGCTCCCTGGCGCCGCGGGTGTTCACGAAGAAATCCTCGGGAAGAGGCACTTCCTTGCCGTCCGCCACAAGGACAGGCCCGAAAACGAGGGTCTGCCACACCCCATTGGCAACATACTCTTTGGCGGCTTCCTCGGCATTCTCCGGCGGGTCCACATAGGTGTGAAAATCGCCGTTGGCGTCAATGACCAGCAGCTGGCGGGTGCTTCGGTTCTCCCGGAAGAGCTCTCCGTTTCGAATGATGATGCCCCCATTGTTAAAGGTGGCAAAATCGCCGTTGATGGCAAGCAGCGCTTCGTTCCGAATGGCAATATCCTTTACCGTTTCCGTCGCCCCATTGAATGTCTCGCTGGAAAAAGCGGAACGGAGCTGGGATGGATCCGTAAGCCATACCTCCGCGATAAAGTACACAACTCCGTCTACATTGTTTTCAGAGATCTCAATCCGCAGCGCATCGGAATGATACACATAGGAAGGAGGCGCGGGGTCCACCTCAATCACCGCCGCCACATCCCGAAAGACGACCTCCGAACCATCTGATTCCACTGTGGGAGACGCGCTTTCCGTCAGCCCGGAAAATGGCGCAGCTAGCAGGCAGCATAGGATAAAAACAGACAGAAGACGAGACAAGGCGCAATGATTCATCTTCAAAGGCAAATACATCAGCATACCCTTTCTTGAGAGTTTCTGTGTGTATTATATCATCCAAACGTAGAAATGAAAAGAGAATGAATATGGGTACCCCAACCACCTAGAGCAATTTCTGAAAACATAGCGCATAGATTGGCGAGAGATTTTGCCATCTCGCTAAGACGAGGAAGCGAGGCATAGCAACGCTACGCTGAGCGGATAAGGCGACGCGAGAAGGCAAAAGATCCGCCAGGATGTGTGCTATGTTTTCGAGAAATGCTCTAAACTTCAATTCGAAGCGGACAAATCCCCATAAGCGCCATGCTCCGGGCATCCGGCTGGCTTCCGCCCACAAAAAGCGCAAAATGTTCCGCGTCCCGAACCCATTCCCCCTCTTCATTGACCGAGAGGAACGCCTCTTTGGGAATGCTGATGCTCACATGGCGGCTTTCCCTGGGCTTTAAGGATATCCGGGCGAACCCCCACAGGCTGGGGTTGGGAGGCGCCAGCTTGGAATTTTCGGGTTTCACATAGGCCTGAATGATCTCGTCCCCCTCCCGGTTCCCAACGTTGGTCACGGTGACGGAGAGGATTCCTTCCCTGAAAACCGCGTCTGCATAGTCAAAGCGGGTATAGCTCAGGCCAAAGCCGAAAGGATACAAGGGCTGACCCGTGAAATACCGGTATGTCCGGTTCTTCATGCTGTAATCGCAAAAGTTCGGCAGATCGCTCACGCCCTGATAGAAGGTCAAGGGCAATTTCCCAGAGGGGGATATTTTGCCAAAGAGAATGTCGGCCAGCGCCGTGCCCCCGGCTTGGCCCGGATACCACGGACAAAGGATGGCGTTTCCCTCCGTCAGGCACAGGGCGCTGCCCGCCGCGGCCACGAGAACCACGGGCTTTCCTGTCTTAAGCACCGCCGCCAGCAATGCCCTCTGGGATGGCGGCAGCTCCAGGTTCTCCTTATCGCCCTTATAGAAGGAGATGATCAGTTCCCCTTCCTCCCCCTCTAAGGTGGCGTCCAACCCTAGGCACAGGATGGACATATCGGCCATTTGGGCGATGGAAACAGCCTCCGCCAACCGGTCATTCGTTTGTCCCAAAGGCTGAACCCGGTCCTTCCAGGCATGGCAGCCCTGGCTGTAGAGCACCCGCGCTTTCCCCTGGCAGGCGGCGCGTATGCCCTCCAGGAAGGTCACATGCCGGGAGGAACTTCCGCAATAGTTCCCTTCCAGGCTGGCATGGGTGTCCGCGTTGGGACCAATGACCGCGATGGTGGTTAGCTTGTCCAAAGAAAGGGGCAGGATGCCGTCATTCTTCAGAAGGACCATGCTGTTCCGGGCGGCTTTCAAGGCCAGCTCCCCGTGGGCGTCGCAATCGTTCACCATGGGATCGATGGCGTTGAACTCGCAGTCTGGATCAAACAACCCCAGCAAAACCCGGGTTGTAAAGAGGCGCTCCGCCGCCCGGGTGATCTCCGCCTCCGTCACCAGGCCTTCCTGATAAGCTTCCATCAGGTGCAGATAGGTGTTGCCGCAGTTTACATCACATCCATTCTTCAGGGCAAGCGCGGCGCTTTCCGGCGCGGTGGCCGTGACCATATGGTGGGTATGGAAATCACGGATGGCCCAGCAATCGCTGACCACATGGCCCTCAAAGCCCCATTTGCCCCGAAGCAAATCCTTCAACAGGGCCTTGCTTCCACAGGCCGGCTCCCCATTGACCCGGTTATAAGCGCCCATGACGGCTTTGACTCCCGCCTCCTGCACCAGGGCCTTGAAGGCCGGCAGATAGGTCTCCGCCATATCCTTCTTGGAGACGACGGCATCGAACTCATGGCGGAGCGCTTCCGGCCCGGAATGAACGGCGAAATGCTTGGCGCAGGCGGCGCCCTTCAGATATTTGCCCTTTCCCTGTAGGCCTTTGACAAACCGCACCCCCAGCCGGGTGGCGAGGAAGGGATCCTCCCCATAGGTCTCCTGTCCCCTCCCCCAGCGGGGGTCCCGAAAGATGTTCACATTGGGAGACCAGAAGGTCAGCCCCTTATAGATATCCCGGTCGCCAAGGGCCGCCTGGGCATTATACTTCGCCCGGCCTTCCGTGGCGATGACAGATGCGATCTCTTCCATCATGTTCTCATCGAACATGGCAGCCAATCCGATGGCCTGGGGAAATACCGTGGCGGTGCCCGCCCGGGCCACGCCGTGGAGCGCCTCGTTCCACCAGTTATACGCAGGAATGCCGATCCGCTCAATGGCAGGGGCGTCATAGCGAAGTTGAGAAGCCTTTTCTTCCAAGGTCATCTGGCTGACCAGTTCGTGAGCCTTGCGTCGCGCTTCCTGTCGATCCATGGTATCTTCTCCTTAATCCGATAGTGGGTCACAGTGTTTTTAGCGCGATAAAGGACTCTTTTAACGCCGGATACATGGCGCGGTAAATGGCGTGGCCTTTGGCATAGTACGAAACAGCGTCGGCGGAAGGAGAAAGCGCCGTTCCATAGCCAACCATCCGGCGGCAGGCCGCCCGAACATCCGTGTAGATGCCGGCGCCTACGGCCGCGAGAACGGCGACACCCAGAGCCGCCCCTTCGCTGGAAAGCGTCATCCGTACGGGCATGGCAAACATATCCGCCAGCATCTGCCGCCAGAGGGGGCTCTTGGCGCCGCCGCCGCAAGCGAGCATCTCGCCTGGAACGATCCCCATCTCCGAAAGCACGGCAAGGCTGTCCTTTAGGGCATAGGTTGCGCCTTCCATAACGGCGCGCATCAAATCCCGTCGCGTATGCATGGCGGAAAGGCCGATAAAAGCGCCCCGGCAGTCCGGGTCCAGATGGGGTGTCCGCTCTCCCATCAGGTAGGGCAGATAGATCAGCCGGTTTGCCCCAATGGGGGATTTTTCAATGGCTTCATTCATCAATACATACGGATCGACGCCCATGGCCTCCGCCGCTTCTTTTTCCGCCTGACAGAACGTATCCCGGAACCACTTCAAGGAAAGCCCTGCAGCCTGCTCCACACCCATCACATGCCACGCGCCTGGAACGGCGCAGCAGAAGGTATGCACCCGGCCCTTGGAGTCAATGGAAAGCGCGTCCGTATGGGCAAAGACAACGCCGGAGGTTCCGATAGTCGTAAAGGCGCGGCCATCTTCCACCACGCCCATGCCCACGGCTGCGGCGGCGTTATCGCCGGCGCCTCCCACCACCAGGGTCTTGGCGGATAAGCCCGTTAGCGCCGACGCTTCCTTTGAAAGGGTGCCGGTCACCTCCGGGGATTCGTAAACCTTGCCCAAAAAAGCGAGAGGGATCTCCAGGGCGTCCAGAACCTCGGATGACCAACGCCTATTGGGCACATCCAGCACCTGCATGCCGGAAGCGTCCGATACCTCGGTGGCAAACTCCCCCGTGAGGCGGTAGCGGAGGTAATCCTTGGGCAACAGGATATGGCGGCAGCGGGCGTAGATCTCCGGCTCGTGATTTCGGACCCATAGGATCTTCGAGGCTGTAAACCCGGTGAGCGCCGGATTGGCCGTAATCTCAATCAGCCGCTCAACGCCAACCCGCCGGGTGATCTCATCACACTCGGCGCCTGTGCGCTGATCTGCCCAGATGATACACCGGCGAAGGGGTTTCCCCGCCTCATCCATCATCACAAGGCCGTGCATCTGGCCGGAAATGCCCAGGGAAACGATGTCCTCCGGCGCCACCCCGCTCTGCTCCAGGACGGACTTGATCGTGGCATAAGCCGCGTCAACCCAATCATCCGCCTCCTGCTCCGCCCACCCATTGTATGGCTGATACAGGGGGTATTCCTTTGTCTCCGACGCCACCGGCTTGCCGTCCTCCGTGAAGAGCACGGTCTTTGTGCCGGAAGTTCCAAGGTCAATACCGATCAGGTATCTCATTGAGCTCACCTCATGTATCCCCATATTTTGTAGAATGATCATCCACAGATCATTCATGTTTATATAAAGTGATTGTAAGGGAAACAATGGCGAAAATCAAGGGCTTTCTGGGCGATCAGCCTCGCGTCACTCCTGTGCGCAACGGCATAGAGACAAACAAAAAGGGATGCCTTTCGGCACCCCCATAGCCATATGAATGTATTCGGTTCCCGCTATGTCTTCCTTACGCGGCCACATCCTCGAACTGGGCGTTGTAGAGCGTGGCGTAGAACCCATTTTGATCCAGAAGATCCTGATGCTTTCCTTGTTCCACAATGTCCCCGTTCCGCATGACCAGGATCAAATCCGCGTCCCGGATGGTGGACAGGCGGTGGGCGATGACGAAGCTGGTTCTGCCCTTCATCAGGTTCCGCATGCCCCGTTGGATCCGGGATTCAGTACTGGTATCCACAGAGCTTGTGGCCTCATCCAAAATCAACAGCTTGTTGTCCGCGAGAATGGCCCTGGCAATTGTCAGGAGCTGCTTCTGGCCCAAGGACACGTTGCTGGCGTCCTCGTTGAGCTCCATTTGATAGCCCCCGGGCAGCGTCTGTATAAAATGGTGTACATGGGCGGCCTTCGCGGCGGCGATGACCTCCTCATCCGTCGCGTCCAGGCGGCCATACCGGATGTTCTCCATGATGGTACCCTTGAAGAGCCAGGTATCCTGGAGCACCATGCCAAACAGCTCCCGCAGATCGCTCCGGTTGAAATCCCGGATGTCATGGCCGTCAATGCGGATGGCTCCGCTGTTCACATCGTAAAAGCGCATGAGCAGCTTCACCATGGTGGTCTTGCCGGCGCCGGTGGGGCCAACGATGGCGATGGTCTGGCCTGGCTCAACTTTCGCGCTGAAGTCCTGGATGACGATCTTATCTTCCGTATAGCCAAACCGCACATGGTCAAACTCCACATGGCCCTTGATCCCGATGTTGCTCACCGGGTTCTCGGCGGTCTGGATTTCCTCGGGTTGATCCAGGAAGGCGAAAATACGCTCCGCCGCCGCCACCAGGGATTGCATCATATTGCTCACCTGGCTCACCTGGGCGATGGGCTGGGTAAAGTTTCGCAAATATTGGAAGAACGCCTGCACATCGCCCACCGTTACCACGCCACGGAACGCCAGCAGGCCGCCGACGATGGCCACCATCACATACCCCAGGTTTCCGACCGCGTTCATGATGGGCATCATCATGCCCGAAAGGAACTGGGATTTCCAGGCGGACTGGTAAAGCTCCTTGTTGGTTATCATAAAGTCCACAAGGGAAGCATCCTCACGGCTGAACACCTTGACCACGTCATGGCCGCTGTAGGTTTCCTCCACCTGGCCGTTGATCAAGCCCAGAGATTTTTGGTTTTGCACAAAATACTTCTGGGAACGCTTCACCACGAAGCTGACCAGCGCCACGGAAATGGGCAGGATCACAAGGGCCACCACCGTCATGAGCCAGTTGATGCTCAGCATCATCACCAACGCGCCGATGATCATCGTCACGGAGGAGATGAGCTGGGTGACGCTCTGGTTCAGGCTTTGGCTGATGGTATCCACATCGTTGGTCACCCGGCTAAGCACGTCGCCAATCGTGTTGCTCTCAAAATAGGCGAGGGGCATCCTGTTGACCTTTTCGGTCAGCTCCCTCCGGAAGCGGAAGCAGGTACGCTGGGTGATGCCGCTCATAACCCATCCTTGAACAAACGAGAAAAGACAGCTGATCCCATAGAGGCCTAGCACCGTCAGCAGAATGCCGCCGATCTTTGCAAAATCGATGCCGCCGGTACCCGTCTGCTTTGCCTGAAAGCCCTCGAACAGCGCGGTGGTCGCCTGGCCCATGATTTTAGGGCCGACGATGCCGAACACGGTGCCGATGACGGCGCATATGGCCACCAGGATGACGCCCATCTTATAGGCGCCCAGGGCATTGAACAGCTTTTTGACGGTCCCTTTAAAGTCCTTGGCTTTTTCTCCCGGCATCATGCCCCGGCCGCCCATCCTGTGGAATTGTTGCCCTCTCTGATTTTCACTCATGCGGTGGCACCTCCTTTCAGCTCCGCTTCGGATAGTTGAGATCTGGCAATTTCCTGGTATTCCCTGCAGGTCTCCATCAATTCCCCATGGGTACCCAGGCCAACCATCTTTCCCTCTTCCAGGACGATAATCTGGTTGGCATGGAGCACCGTGCTAATCCGCTGGGCCACGACGACGATCGTCGCTTCCCCGGCCCTTTCCGCCAGCGCCCGGCGAAGGGCAGCGTCCGTCTTATAATCCAGGGCGGAAAAGCTGTCGTCAAACAGGAGCACCTTGGGCTTCACGGCAAGAGCCCTGGCAATGGAAAGCCGCTGCCGCTGGCCGCCGGAAACGTTTTTGCCATCCTGGGCAATGGCATCCCTGTATCCATCCTCCCGCTGGACGATGAAATCCTTGGCCTGGGCGATATCCGCCGCCTCCATCATGGCCTCATCGGTGATCTGCTCTCCACCGTATTTGATGTTGGACTCAATCGTTCCGGTGAACAACTTCCCCTTCTGCGGCACATACCCCATAAGGCTGTGAAGCTTTTTCTGGGAAAGATCCCGAATATCAATGCCATCGACGGTTACCCGGCCTTGGGTCACATCATAGAACCGGGGGATCAGGTTCAGCAGGGTGGATTTTCCGCTGCCCGTGCCCCCAAGGATAGCGGTCGTCTCTCCAGGCTTGGCCGTGAAGGAAATGTTCTCAAGCACATTCCCGGCGGCATCCGGGTATCGGAAGGAGACGTTCTCAAATGTCACCTGGCCTTTCGGATCCTTCATGAGGCTGTCCTTCGTCTCCGGCTTGTCGGAGATGCTTGCCGGGGTGTTCAAAACCTCATCAATGCGCCCCGCGGAGACCATGGCGTTTGGCAGCATGACGGAAACCATGGTGAGCATGAGGAATGCCATGACGATCTGCATGGAATAGGTGATGAAGGCCATCATGTCCCCCACCATCATGCCGCCCGCGTCGATCCCCTTGCCGCCAAACCACACGATGGCCAACGTTATGCCGTTCATGATCAGCATCATCAGCGGCATCATCAGGGACATGGTGCGGTTGACAAAGAGCTGGTTCTTCATGAGGTTCGCGTTGGCCACCTCAAAGCGCTGGTTCTCATGCTCCTCCCGGCTAAAGGCGCGGATGGGCATGATGCCGGTGAGGATTTCCCGGGCAATCAAGTTCACATGGTCGATCAAGGTGGGCATCTTCCGGAAGCGGGGCATGGCCACCAGCAGCAGGAAGGCCACGATGAGCAGCAGCAGCCCCACGGCTACGGCGATGATCCAACCCATGTTGGTTTTCGTCGCGATCACCTTCAGCAGGCCGCCAATGCCCAGAATGGGGGCATAGGCGACGATGCGCAGCATCATCACAACGCCCATCTGAACCCGCTGAATGTCCGTCGTGCTGCGGGTGATCAAGGAGGCGGTGGAAAACTTCTCGATGTCGCCGTTGGAGAAGGCCATAACCCGCTTATACACCTTGCCGCGAAGGTCCATGCCCAGCTTGCCGGAGGTTCTGGAGGCAAAGAACCCGGCGATGACGGCCACCAGGGCGGACAGCAGGGTAAGCCCCAGCATCTTTCCGCCGGTGATCAGCATGTAGCGGGTCTGAATGGCCTCCATGTCCATTCCCAAGGCCTCATATTCGGCCGCTGTGAACTTGGAGGCGGCGGCCCCGATGGTCTTTTGATCCAGGGACGCGCCTTGGCTGGCCATGCCGGAGGCCATGCGCTCTTGAAGGACGCTCTTGTTTAGCACGCCCATCTTGACCATCGCCGCCATGCCTGCGGGAATGTCTGCCAGCGCCGCGCCTTGGCTGGCGGAGCTGAACACCAACCCCGCCAGAGGCAAGGTAAGCATCTCATCCAATGCCGCCCGGTCCGCGCCGGACAGGAGGGTATAGCTGCCGTCCGCATCCAATTCATAGCTGCCGCGAAGGGTGGCCTCCTGTTCGTCCGTGACAAAAAGAGCCAGGGCGTCCAGGGTATCCGTCCGCATCCTGGTGGGGGTGATATCCACGATGCCGCCCCGGGTGATGCCGATATCCACGATGTCCGCGGTATACGCGGGCAAGGAAAGCTCACAGACCGCCTGGACCGCCAGGAGGGCGACGATGAGCAGCACCACCCACTTAAAATCCTTCAGGTATCTGACAAGTTTTAGCATTCTGGTTCTCCCTTTTCTTTGCTATAAGAAGGACTGCCCGATTCCCGTGATGTCCCGGGGAAGGGATCGGCTTGCGCGGCGCCTTCGCTCGCTTTCAGCTCATTTTCCAGGATGTCCATGAGCCTTGACCAGAGGGTCAGCAGGGTTTGCATGTTCTCGGGGCCCATGGTCTTGAGCACGTTGTTGACGAACCTCTGCATTTTGTCCCGGGATTGTTCCCGGGCGGAATCCCCGGCGGGCGTCAAGCGAATGAAGGTGTTCCGGCGGCTTTCCTCATCCACGCTGCGGGCTACATACCCACGGCCTTCCAGCGCTTTTAACAGCCGGGATACTCCCGGGGGCGACATGCGGACAGCTTCCGCCAGCGATCCCGCGTACATTCCCCGGGCCTTTGGATGCCGGAGCTCATGCTCATGGAGCACCTCCAGCAGGAAATATTCTCCGCGGGACATGCCCGGCAGGGAATCGATGAAGTTGATCCTCATAAACCGATGCATGTTCCGCATGAACATCGCCATTTCCGGATGGTCACCCATAAAGCCATGTGGCGGCGGGCCATGGGGATTGGAATGCATATGGCGGAAAGCCTCATGCTGGTGTTTTGTATCATGGGCATCCGGTGGGAAGCCGTCAAAGTCCATTGAAAAGCCTCCTTGTTTCAGGATGAGGGCAACCCCTTAAGACTCCTATAATTTTCGGCGTTAAAAGTTTTGTTTATTAATTGTTGGCATTGTTAAATATTAACGCCGAGATGGATTATAGCCCTTGGCTGAGAAAATGTCAAGAGGAAAGATTCGAAGATGTGTAAAGGGAAATTCGCTGGAGGTATCGCGAAAAAGCAGACGCAAGGCAACGCTACGGCTAAAAACGGAGCGCCGCCCATGCGAAGCGGCAAATGCAATTGCCACATATGGGGAAGGCAAAGATGACAGGAGCTGCCGCAAAACGCGGCAGCTCCCCATCACCCATAGCGGTTCAGCTCCGCCAGCCCTCATCCCCCGGGTTGTCCCGGAACCGCATCAAGCGCTCCACGTCCGCTTCCTGAATGTATCCCTCCCTGGCCGCCACCTTTACCAGGCTGTCAAAATCCGTCAAAGAGGCGTTTTGGACATCCGCCTCCTGAAGACAAGACTTTCCCTTGGCCATGCCGTAGGTAAAGATCGAGGCGATTCCCAACACATTGGCGCCAGCGTCCCGAAGGGCTTGCACCACCGCCACCACGGAGCCTCCTGTGGAGATCAAATCCTCCACCACCACCACCCTTTGTCCCGGCAAGACGCGCCCCTCAATCTGATTGTTCCGGCCGTGATCCTTGGCGGACGCGCGAACATAGGCCATGGGCAGGTTCATCCGGTCTGCCACAAGGGCGGCATGGGCAATGCCCGCTGTGGCGGTTCCCGCAAGAACCTCACAGCCCGGGTATGCCGCCCTGATAAGGGTCGCCAGTCCATCCTCCACGGTGGACCGGGCTTTGGGGTCGGAGAGAACCAACCTGTTATCGCAATAGATGGGCGATTTGATCCCACTTGCCCATGTGAAAGGCTCGTCCGGCCTTAAAAAAACCGCCTGAATGCGAAGCAACTCCCCGGAAACCTGATCCCTTATGCTCATCTCGCTCATGCTTTACTCGCTCTCCCCAACAAATTCCTTTAGGATTTTCCGATAGGCTGCCACAGGATCTTCCGCCTTCGTAATGGGCCGCCCGACCACAATAAAATCCGACCCCAGTTCCCGGGCCTTCTCCGGGGTTGTTACCCGCCTCTGATCATCCGGGGCGCCGGCATTCGGGTACCGGATGCCGGGCGTTACCGCCAGGAAGCCGGTCCCGCAGGTAGCCTTGATCCGGCGCACCTCCAGGGGCGAGCAGACAACCCCGTCCATCCCCGCCAACAAGGCGCTGTTGGCATAGAGGGCAACCGTCTCCTCCATGGTCCGGCTTATGAGCAGCTCAATCCGCATGGCATCCTCGCTGGTGCTGGTCAGCTGTGTCACGGCGATGAGCTTCGTATTGGCGCCTCCGCCGGCCAGCAAACCGGCCTTCGCCGCCTGCATCATAGCGCGAGTACCCGTCGCGTGGACATTGACCATATTCACCCTTAACCGGGCAAGGTTTGTCATCGCCCGCTCCACCGTATTGGGAATGTCATGAAGCTTCAGGTCTAAAAACACCGGATGGCCCAGATCCTTGATCTGGCGCACCAGATCCGGCCCTTCCCCATAAAACAGCTCCATGCCAACCTTCACATAGGGCTTCTTTTCGCCAAACTTCCTCAAAAATGCAAGGGTTTCTTCCCTTCCCGGAAAATCCAAGGCGATGATCACATCACGCATATTCGCGCCTCCTCTTTATTCTCTCCCTATTCCATTATATAGCATATATTTCTCCGAGCAGGTATGCCCTCAGCGGAATGGGCATGGAAATCATCCATGAGCCCGCCCGATGATGGCGGAAAGCCGCTCAATCCCATACGCAGCCATTCTTTCCGGCAGTGCCTCAATAATTTTTTCGCATGCCCAGGGGTCCACCAGGTTCTGGGAACCCACCTGCACGGCTGTGGCCCCCGCCGACATCATCTCGATCACATCATCCGCCGTCGCTACGCCGCCAATGCCCAAAATGGGCAGCTTCACCGCCTGAAACACCTGATACACCATTCGGATGGCCACAGGCTTCACCGCGGGGCCGGAAAATCCCGCCATCCCGGTGGACACCACCGGTTTGCCCACCCGGGGATCGATGACCATGCCCAGAAGCGTATTGATGAGGGACAAACCGTCCGCCCTCGCCTCCTCGCAGGCCTTGGCAATGGAGGCGATATCCGTCACATTGGGGGAGAGTTTCATGTAGACGGGCTTCCTGCAGGCGGCCTTCACCGCTCCGCAGACCTCCGCCGCGCCTTCAGGCGTCAAGCCAAAGGCCATTCCCCCATGGCGCACATTGGGGCAGGAGACATTTACCTCCAGAATGCCCACCTCCGGACACCCATCCAGGATCCTCGCCGCTTCCACGTATTCCTCCACGGAAAAACCGGACACATTGGCGATTACCGGCCCCTGGTACACAGCCCTTAGCCTTGGAATCTCTTCCGTCACCACCGCCTCGGCTCCCGGATTCTGCAGACCGATGGCGTTTAAAAGTCCCCCCTCGCACTCGGCGATTCGCGGCGTTGGATTTCCGAAGCGGGCATGCAGCGTCGTGCCCTTCAAGGCGATGGCTCCCAGGATATTCGGGTCATAAAACCGGGCCATCTCATACCCAAAGCCAAAGGTGCCGCTGGCCGGGATGACGGGGTTTTTCAGGGTTAAATCCCCCAATCGCACGGCACAACTCAAAGGATCACCTCCCCGCTAGTGAGCACGGGTCCCTCCACGCAGAGCCGCTTAACCCCCGCCTTTGTCTGGCAGGAACATCCCATGCAAGCCCCAAAGCCGCATCCCATCCTTTCCTCCAGCGAAAGCTGGCCTACGGGAAACAGGCAATGAACCGCCCGCAGCATGGGCATAGGCCCACAGGCGAAATAATAACCAAAGTCCATGCCGGAAAGGGCATCCGTCACCAAGCCCCTCTGACCCGCTGTGCCGTCCAGGGTGGTCAGCACCACCTTAGCACCCAGATCTTTGAATTCCTCTTCAAAGAACACATCGCGGCGAGATCCAAATCCCATGGCGCAGGTCACGTCCTGCCCCGCAAGCGCCTCCATTAGCCCCAGAAGGGGCGGAAGCCCTACGCCCCCGCCCACCAAAAGGATCTTTTTGCCAAGGGCCGGCTCCACATCAAATCCGTTTCCCAAGCCGGTTAAAAGGTTCAGGGATTCCCCGGGTGCCATGGCCGCCATCCTGGCCGTTCCCCTGCCGACTTTTTTATAGACCAGGGTAAGGGCTCCCGGCCTCAGGCGGCAAACGCTGATGGGCCGTCTGAGATACAAGCCTTCCACCTTCACATTGGCGAACTGCCCGGGCCGCGTGAAGGCTGAAGTATCCCCCGAAAGCTCCATTCGAAAAATGTCCCGGGCAATGCTTGCGTTCTCCCGAAGGATGAACATCGTTTCCCTGCCGCCCGTCAAACTCCGCTCTTCTTTATCCACGTCCGTCCTCCTGGTCAATTGTGGATACCGTCAGGGTGATCTCCTCCAACACATCCAGCAGGGCCTCCACCGTATCCAGGGAGGTCAGCAGCGCCACGTTGTTTTCCACCGCCAACCGCCGGATGAGAAAGCCATCCGCCCGGTGGGTATCTCCCGCCGTTTCGCTCAAAGTATTGATCACATAGGTCACATAACCGCTCCGGAGCGATGTCATGATATCGTCCGAATCCTGGCTTATCTTCTTTTTGGTCCGGGTCCGAATTCCCTCCGCCTTCAGAAAATCCGCAGTTCCCTTCGTCGCCTCAATGTTAAAGCCCAGGTCGTAAAAGCGCCTGATCAAGGGCAGCGCCTGGCCCTTATCCTCATCGGCGATGGTCGCCAGCACCGTGCCATAGTTAGCCACCCGCATGCCCGAGGCTTGCAAAGCCTTATAGAGCGCCCGATTCAGCGTCCGGTCATAGCCGATGGCCTCGCCGGTGGATTTCATCTCCGGCGAGAGGGTGGGCTCCACGCCCCGAATCTTGCTGAAGGAGAACACAGGGGCCTTTACGTAATATCTGGCCTTCTCCGGCGCGACGCAGGTTTCGTATCCCTGGTCTTTCAGGGTTTGCCCAAGGGCCACTTTGGTGGCCATATTGGCCAGGGGAATTCCCGTCGCCTTTGAAATGAAGGGGACCGTCCTGGAAGATCTGGGATTCACCTCGATGACATAGACATTTTCCTCCGCGTCCACGATGAACTGAATATTGAAAGGCCCTCGGATGTTCAGCCCACGCCCCAACTTTACCGTATAGTCCCGAATCGTTTCCTTCACGGCGGCGCTGACGGAGAAGGTGGGATACACGCTGATGGAGTCCCCGGAATGGACTCCCGTCCGCTCCACATGCTGCAGGATTCCCGGGATGAACACATCCACCCCATCGGCCACCGCGTCCACTTCCAGCTCTTTGCCAGCGATGTATCGGTCCACCAGCACCGGCTGATCCTTCGAGGCCCCTTCCTCCATGCGCACGGCATCCCCCAGGTACCCCATGAGCGCCTCATCGTCCCGGACAATCCGCATGGCCCGCCCGCCCAGCACATAGGAAGGCCGCACCAGCACGGGATAACCAATGGCCCGTGCCGTTTGAAGCCCTTCTTCCAGGGTGGTTACGGCGCTGCCCTCCGGCTGAGGGATGCCCATCCGCTTCATGGCCTTTTCA
Source organism: Eubacteriales bacterium (assembly GCA_031550095.1). Classification (GTDB taxonomy): domain Bacteria; phylum Bacillota; class Clostridia; order Christensenellales; family Aristaeellaceae; genus Avichristensenella. The sequence continues at coordinate 5,558 of JAVBOX010000048.1, read as the reverse complement.
AACAGATCCCGGTTTTCCGCCATCTCAATGGCGTCCACTCCCGTGCCGATGATGGGCACGCCCAGATCCGCCAATCGCCTCGCTAGGTTAATGGCCGTCTGGCCGCCAAGGGTCACGATGACGCCGAAGGGCTGTTCCAGGGAAACCACGTTCATTACGTCCTCCACCGTCAGCGGTTCAAAATACAGCTTATCGCTGATGCTGTGATCCGTGGAGACGGTCTCCGGGTTATTGTTGATGATGATAGCCTCAAACCCCGCCTCCCGGATGGCCCGGATGGCATGAACGGTGGAGTAGTCAAACTCCACTCCCTGGCCAATGCGGATGGGTCCCGCCCCCAGGACGATCACGGAGTTGCGTCCGGAAACGAGAGACTCATTTTCCGTTTCATAGGTGGAGTAATAATACGGGATACGCGCCGCAAACTCCCCCGCACAGCTGTCGATCATCCGGTAAACAGGCAGAATACCCCCTTCCCGACGAAGGGTGTATACCTCGCCTTCTTTCATCCCCCATCGCTTGCCTATGTACCCATCAGAAATGCCAAGCCGTTTGGCCGCCCGAAGCGCCGCCATATCCCCCGGGTTTTCCACAAGCACATTTTCGAATGCGATGATGTTGGCAATTTTTGTGATAAAAAAGTAATCAATCTGGGTGATGCCGGCGATCGCCATGGGATCCACACCCCTGCGCAACAGCTCTCCAATGGCGTAAAGCCGCTCGTCCGTCGCGTTGGCAACGCTCCGCATCAGCACATCCGTAGGCGCGTTGTCAAACTTCTTCAGCCAGATATGCGTAACCCCGGATTCTAAGGAACGAACCGCCTTGAGCAGGCTTTCTTCCATGGTCCGGCCAATGGCCATGACTTCTCCGGTGGCTTTCATCTGGGTGGACAGACTCCGGGAAGCCTTATCAAACTTATCAAAGGGGAACCGGGCGATTTTAGTCACAACATAGTCAATGGCAGGTTCAAAGCAGGCGCTTGTCGCTCCAATGGGAATTTCCGCAAGAGACAACCCTACCGCAACCAGGGCGCTTACTTTCGCGATGGGGTATCCGCTGGCTTTGGATGCGAGGGCAGAGGATCTGGAAACCCTGGGATTGACCTCGATGACATAGTATTTCATGGAGAAGGGATCCAGAGCAAACTGCACGTTGCAGCCCCCCTCGATGCCCAGCGCCCGTATCAAGCGCAATGCCGCCGCCCGCAGCATGCCATACTCCCGGCTCGTCAGCGTCTGAGAGGGGCACACCACGATGGAATCTCCCGTATGGACGCCAACAGGGTCAATGTTCTCCATGCTGCACACGGCCAACGCGGTATCCTCCTTGTCCCGCATGACCTCAAACTCAATTTCCTTATATCCACGTATGGATTTCTCCACCAGCACCTGCCCCACGGGGGACAGGTTAAGGCCATGCTCCATAAGAGGCAAAAGCTCGCTTTCATCCGAGGCGAAGCCACCTCCAGTGCCGCCCAGGGTAAACGCGGGGCGCAGAACCACAGGATAGCCGATCTCCGCCGCGATGCGGGCCCCCTCCTCCACCGTTTCGGCCACATCTGAGGCGATGACCGGCTCCCCGATGGCTACGCACAGGGCTTTGAACTTTTCCCGGTCCTCCGCCCGGTCAATGGCGTCAAAGCCGGTGCCTAAGATCTCGCAGCGGCATTCCTTCAGGATGCCTTTCTTCGCAAGCTGCATGGAAAGGTTCAGCCCTGTCTGGCCCCCCAGCGTGGGCAAAAGGGCATCCGGCCGCTCCTTACGGATGATTCTGCCCAGGTAAGACAGGCTCAAGGGTTCCATGTATACCTTGTCGGCAATATTGGTGTCGGTCATGATGGTGGCTGGGTTGGAGTTTACCAGGATCACAGTATATCCCTGCTCCTTCAGGGCAAGGCACGCCTGCGTGCCGGAGTAATCAAACTCCGCTGCTTGGCCGATGACGATGGGGCCGGAGCCGATGATCAGAATTTTCTTTATGTCCTCTCTCTTAGGCATGGTTCCGCGCCTCCCTCCGCCTGTCCATCGCGGCAACAAACTGGGCAATGGCCCCCGCCTCCGGCTGATACTGGGCGGTAAAGACCATCCGCTCCACGCTGACCAGCCCTTCCACAACGCCATCCGCAAGGTCCACCTGGGTGATCGTAAACCCTGTTTCCGGGATGGACTCCCGATCCACACAGTGGCAATGGCCTTGGAGAACCATCTCCGTCTTGCCCGTTTGCAGGTCCCGCACGGGATGATTGCTGCCGAAGTGGGCCGTTTTCATCCGGAAGGTATCCGCGCCGGCGGCCAAGCCGATCAGCTGGTGCCCCAGCCCAATGCCCAGGATGGGCAGCTTGCCCACCAATGCTTTCGCCAGCTCAATTCCAAGGTTGCAATCCTTAGGATCTCCCGGCCCGTCGGAGAAAAGAACGCCCTCTGGGCACATGGCCAATACCTGCTCCGCCGTCCAGCAATGCGGAACCACAGCCACATTCATGCCAAGCTCATTCAGGCGACGGACAAGGCTCATCCGAATCCCAAAGTCAATGGCGACCACCGTAGCCTTGGGATTGGCCGTCCGGGCGTACCAGGGCTTTTTGCAGCTCACCCGGGAAACCAGGTCATAGGGAACCGGTGATTCCGCAAGGCGGTTTAGCCCTTCAAACAAGGGAACATCCGATCCGGTTATCAGGGCACGGACGCTCCCTTGTCCCCGAATAGCCAGCATAACGGCTCGGGTATCCACGCCAGTGATCCCGGGAACGCCGCTTTCCGTCAGCCAGTCCTCCAGCGTTCGGGTCCAGCGGTAGTTGGAAGGCAAGCCGCTGTATTCCCGCACCACCAGGCCGGAAAGAGCGGGTTTTACCGCTTCATAATCTTCATCCGCCAAGCCGCAGTTGCCAATCAGGGGGTAGGTCATCATAACCAGCTGCCCACACCGCGCCGGATCTGAAAGGATCTCCTGATACCCCACCATGGCCGTATGAAAGATTAACTCCGCCGCGCTGTCCACCTCCGCGCCAAACCCGGCGCCTAAAAAGCGCATGCCATTCTCCAAAATAAGCTGCCGATCCTGCCGCATGCAAACCTCCAAATACTTTGGGCTTGGCTTTAGAAAGTGTTCTTCCCATCCGCCAGCACAGCTTTCCCCAGGCCGCCGTCATACACCAATCGCCCTCGGTACCAGGTGCCCATCACCCGTCCCGTGAGCGTTTTCCCCGCAAAGGGGGTTGCCCTGCCCATGCTCAAAAAATTTGCCGGATTCACGCGCCAGCGGGTCTCCGTGTCCAGAATCGTTAAATCCGCTCGCGCTCCGGGCCGAATCTCCGCTGTTCTGCCCAGGATGGCGGCAGGCCTCTCCGTCATCCTTGACAGCAGAAAGGGCAGATCGCAGCGCTTGGACTCCACCATGGCCGTATAGCAGGCGGCAAAGGCCGTCTCCAGCCCGACGACTCCAAAGGCGCTTTTTCGCAGCCCGCCGCTCTTTTCATCCCGGGCATGAGGGGCATGGTCCGTGGCAATACAGTCAATGGTCCCGTCCAGAAGCCCTTGGAGGATCGCCTCCCGATCCTTGGTTCCTCGGAGCGGCGGGTTCATCTTAAACCGGCCGTCATCCTCTCCGATGTCCTCATCGGTGAAGAACATCTGATGAGGTGTGCATTCCGCCGTTACCGGGAGACCTTCCCGCTTCGCCTCCCGGATCAGCGCCACACTCTCCTCCGCCGACACGTGGCACACATGGTACCGCACCCCTGTTTCCCGGACGAGGGCAAGATCCCGGGCCACCTGTCTGGCTTCACAGGCGCTGGGAATGCCGGGCACCAAAAAGCGCCGACTCGCGGCGCCTTGGTGAACACATCCTCCCGGTGGCTTTAATCCATCATCCTCGCAATGGGCGGCCACAAGGCCACCCAGCCCACGGACGCGCCGCATGGCTTCCCGCATCAGCCCGTCGCGCTGGACACCCTTCCCATCATCGGAAAAGCCGGGGCAAAGCGGCGCCAAAGCCTCAAAGTCCACGAGGGATTCCCCCGCTTCATTTACGGTGATGGACGCATAGGGCAACACCTCAATGTGCGCATACTCCCGGATGATAGCAAGCTCCGCCTCCAGGTGGGCAGGGCTGTCGGGGACCGGATTCAGGTTCGGCATGGCACAAATAGCCGTAAACCCCCCCGCCGCGGCCGCAAGGGTGCCTGTAGCAACGCTTTCCTTGTGGGGGAAGCCGGGCTCCCGCAAATGCACATGGAGATCGATGAATCCGTGGCTCACATAGAGGCCGGACAGATCTATCACCGAAGCAAAGGAATGGGCAATGTGCTCCCCCACCGCTGCAATCCGCTCCCCATCCACCAGGACATCAAGGGGCTTACACAGCCCGCCTGAGCATACCATCCCGTTCCGAAGCAGCAAAGGTCTGTTCATTCGCATTCCCTTCAATGGCCCAGCGAAGGGCCGCCATTCGCACATAGACGCCGTTTTCCATCTGCTTAAAGATTCTGGACTTGTCGCATTCCACAACTTCATCGGCAATCTCCACGCCCCGGTTCACAGGCGCCGGGTGCATCACGATGGCGCCGGGCTTCATGGCGTTGACCCGATCCATGGTCAATCCGAAAAGCCGGTGGTACGCTTCCTTGGAAACCTGCTCTTCCTTCCCCAACCGCTCAAACTGGATTCGGAGCATCATCACCACATCCGCCGTCCGAATGGCATGTTCGAAATCCTCCTGTGCGCATCCCTCATCCATGAAGGTTTCCGGCCCGGCGATGACGGCTTCCATGCCCATCCGGCGCATGGTCTTGTAGTTGGTATGGGCAACCCGGGAATGCTTCACGTCACCGATAATGGCGACCTTCAGCCCGGAGAGAGCGCCAAACTCCTGCCGAATTGTCAGCAGATCCAGAAGCGACTGGGTGGGATGATTCCCTGTCCCATCGCCGCCGTTGAGGATCGGGGCTTTCACATGGCCCAGCAGTTGATCATAATAGGCGTTTTCCACATGGCGGATCACCAGGGCATCCACGCCAAAGCTGTCAAATGTCTTGACCGTGTCATAAAACGTCTCATTTTTGCATAGGGAGGATGATTCCGGATGAAAAGAAACGACCCGCATCCCCATCTTTTCCTGCGCAACGCAGAAACTGTATTGGGTGCGGGTCGATGCCTCAAAGAATAAATTACAGGCAACTTTTCCATTCATATTGGGAAAAGCCGCCCCCTCGCGGAGGGCCTGTGCTTCCTCCAGCAAACCATGGATTTCGCTTATCGTCAAAGTGTCAAGCGTCAGAAGGTTCCGGGACACAGCGCATTCCACCCTTCTTTTCGGCCCGAAGGCTGTCCACCTTCACGCCAAATTGATGTATTTTAGCATGGAGGCGGAACGCTTGTCAACGAGAACATTTGGAGAACTTAAAGCAGCTCCATGGAGTTATTACTCCGGCATCGAAAAGTCGGAAGAGAGGCACGAGAGATTTTTTCGTCCAGCAAGGAGCTGGAACGAGGCGTAGCAGCGCTACGCTGAGTGAAAGGCGACGCCGCTGGACGGAAAAAGATCCGTGCCTAATTCCG
>JAVBOX010000168.1:0-5895 GCA_031550095.1 Eubacteriales bacterium | reverse complement strand
GCCTGTGGGTTGCTCCGCGAGGATATGAGCGAAGTATCGTATAATACGTGGATTGGATCGTCGCTAAAACCACTCGCTGTCCGCGGGGATACGATTTATATTGAGTCTGTATCCGAGTTCATCAAGAAAACAATTATGGGGCGATATACAATTTTGATTACGAATGCTCTCACTCAAGTGGCCGGCCGTTCTCTTCGCATTGAAATCGTTACAGCCCAGGAAGCCCAGGCCATGTTTCCCAAGGATTCCGGCGACGAGCTCGCCTCCGCTCCTTTTTCCTTAAACCCGAAATATACCTTCAACACGTTCGTTGTCGGCAACTCAAACCGCTTTGCCCACGCGGCCGCCTTGGGCGTTGCCGAGGCTCCCGCGGACGCTTACAATCCGCTGTTTATATATGGCGGAGTCGGCCTTGGAAAAACCCATCTGATGCATGCCATTGGCCATCACATCCGCGAGGCGTTTCCAAGCACAAACCTCATGTATATCAGCAGTGAGAACTTTACCAATGAGCTGATCTCCGCGATTCAAAAAAACAAGAATGCGGAGTTCCGCAACCGGTTTCGGAACGTGGATGTTTTGATGGTGGATGATATTCAGTTCATCGCGGGAAGGGACTCCACCCAGGAGGAGTTCTTCCATACATTTAATACACTTCACACCGCGGGAAAACAGATCGTCATTTCCAGCGACAAGCCGCCAAAGGAGATCATGCGGCTTGAGGACCGGCTCATTTCCCGCTTTGAGTGGGGACTCATCGCCGACATTCAAAAGCCTGATATTGAGACCCGCATCGCCATCCTGCGCAAGAAGGCCCAGGGAGACAGCATCTTCATTGAGGACGATGTTCTCACGTTTATCGCCAGCAGGATTGATTCCAACATCCGCGAGTTGGAGGGCTCTTTGACCCGTGTGCTGGCCTTCGCCTCGCTGGTGGGAAAACCCGTCGATCTGGATCTAGCCGAGGAAGCCCTCAAGGATATTCTGTCCGTCAAGGATTCAAAGCGCGTAACCTGTGAGCTCATTCAGCAAACGGTAGCTGATTATTATAGCATATCAATGCAGGATATGAAGGCAAAACGGCGAAACAGGGATGTGAGCGTCCCTCGGCAAATCGCTATGCTCCTCACCCGGGAAATGACGGAGCTATCGCTAACCCAAATCGGTTCCGCCTTTAACCGGGACCATACAACCGTGATCCACGCATGTGAGAAAGTGGCGGAGGATGCGCGCACAGACTCGATGATTTCAACCCTCCTGGAAGATTTGCGCCGCGCTATCCGCAGCAAATAAGGCGCCATGCAGAAAAAAAAGAAGCTCCCCAAGCGCACCTATGTTCAAAGCGGCATTCCCGGCCACAGTGCGCCAGGTGGACGAAAAATCAGCAAAACACGGCAGATCATTCAACTGATTATCATTACCTCCATCGTATTGATGGTTTGTTTTCTTGCGGTTTTTGGGCTCTCCAGGCTCATCGGCCGTTCAAACGACCCGAAGCGGCTGACAGCCCATGCCGGAGATACACTCAAGCCCTTTGTGGAGAACGTGCTGAGCTATGATGGGATGTCCCTCAGCTGTTTCGCGCCGAATGGATCGACCCGGTGGTCCTATCAGCTTGGATTGGACGCTGATTTTTCATGCACAAAAAACATGGTCGTCGGTTGGTCTGGAAATCAGGTGCATGTTCTGAATAAGGAGGGCATTCCCACCTTTGCTGACCGCATGAATGGAACCATCCGCTTTGCGCGGATTGGTGAATCCTATGTGGCAGTATGCATCGGAACCGAAACGGAATCCATGGTAAGCGTCCTGACCCATACGGGCAGCCTCATTGAGAATCTGCCTTTTGCCGATCTTTATGTCATCGACTCCGGCTTTTTCTCCGCGAAAGAACAGTTTGTCTGGGTTCTCGGCGTAGATGTCGCCGGGAATGCGCCGATTACAAGCCTTTCAACCTATGAACCCGGAAAGATGGTTGCCGGCAAGGTCGATCTGGATAGCAAGCTTGTTTACCGCGTTTACTTACACAACAATCTGCTCATGCTCACAGACACAAACAAAATAACCCCGTATAACTATCGCTGTGTTGAGCAGGTGGATCAGGGCTCGGTTCTGATCTATGGTTGGTATCTGGACGGTGTGCGCACGGTGGGCAAGACCACCTACGCATTGCTGCAGCAGATGCAAACCATGAGTGATAACCCTTCTTTTTCCGAGCTTCGGCTGGTTGAGAACAACGTCACCAGATCGCTTCGCCTCCTCTCCCCGTGCTTTGCGAGCGGTCTCAGCGAAAAGGGCGTTTATGCCTTTGGAAACAACGTGATTTACTACGCGCCCTATGGTTCTCAATCGTTCAAGGCAACTTACCTGACCTATACGTTGACCGACTTCATTTGCATGCTGGATGGCGGACGCGCTGTTCTTGCGGCGGGAAATGATGTATTCATCCTAAAACTTCCAACCTAGCGGCTCAAATGGAGGCCATGGGAAGCATTTTCTTCCCGCGTTCGTTATATTCAAGAATACAAAGGGGGGCAGCCTTTGAATATCATAGATTATGTGATTTTGGGAATCGTGGGCATTAGCTTGCTTTTCGGCCTTTTCAGAGGCTTCGTTTCCTCTATTTTGGGCTTAATTTGCGTCTTTTTAGCCATGTTTGCCGCGTACGCGCTGGGTCCTTCGCTTTCCGCGTCAATTTGCAAGAATGAGAACGTCGTATCAACGCTGATTCACTATACGGACGCGTCTTCCCGCCTTGGAGATTTGGATCTGTCGTTAAAGTCCGTCGCGGGGCTTGACCCTACAACCATCGCTGATATTGTTTCTCGCACCAAGCTGCCCGCGCCTTTTGACGCCTTGCTTTCCAGCAATCTGGCAAAGCAGGTGTTCGCCAGCATCGGAAGCGCCAATGTCTCTGAGTATGTCAACCAAACCATGGTGACTTCCATCGTCTCCATCCTCTGCTATATCGGCACTTTCCTTGTCGCCTACTTTGCGCTGTCCCTTCTTTCTGGGTTAATCGGATATATGTTCCGCTTCCCCGTGCTCAAGCATCTGGATGCGCTGCTTGGCGCCTTGTTTGGCATTACCCGCGGCGTATTCATGGTTTATATCCTCTTTTCCCTTGTCCCCATCCTGATGACAGTATTGCCTTTTGACCAGTTTGGCGAGATGGTTCAGGCCTCCCAGCTTGGCAATGCGCTCTACAGGAGCAACATCATCAACACCATCTTGCAGGGGCATCTTTAAGGATAGACCAAACAATTAGAATTCCGACATGCTCCTGTTTCAACCGTCCTTGATGCGGACGAATTGATCAACTCTCCCTGCCAACCGCGATATCCGTTTTAACCTCTGTGCTGGCGTTCTGATAGATATCCATCCAGTCTACAGACTGCCATTCTGCAAGGGTGGTAACCGTCCGGACAGCTCTGCCTTGAAAACCGATGGGATCCGCGCCGAGCTTTTGCAGTTTCCAAATCACCTGTAGAATTTCATTGTTGAAAGCGTCTGTTAACCGCTCCACATCCACATGTCCACATTCAAGGGGGTTAACGCGAATTCCACCTGAGACCTTAAAGACCCATTGATCCCCCGTTTTAACGGCCTTTAACCTGGCAGGCAGCCTGTTTACCATTCTATAATAACACCCGTCAAAGTAATAAGTAAATTGCTTCATATCCCCCAACAGGTAGGTCAGAAGCTGCACCTCAAACCCTGTGATGGTTCCAACCATCCGGCCCTTTTGAAATACTGCCGCACCCAGCAGATCCGTCTTCTTATCTCCGCTGTTCTGCGCCATTCCCGCGGTGGTATCCAGAATGCGCCCCGTTTTTATGTCCAGCTCCCCGGTAGAATCGCTTTGAATCGAATCATTAACGGCCGCCATGGGAAGAAGCGCGTCCTGCCACCCGCTTTTCATTTGATGGAAAGCCTCCCCTAGTGAAGCTGATGGTATGAAGCCCATTCTTTCGTAAACTTCAAGGCCTGTCTTGATATCCTCTGATAAGCGAATGCCGAGAAAAGGCTTTTGAGCGCGGATATACGCATTGGCTTTGCCGCGGCAAATCAAAAACGCGGAAGATTTCCGGATATCATTGACCAGCATCAAGTTTTCGATAACCTGCAGAAATTGGTCGCTCCTGGCATACTCCTCGGACGCGATAATCTGAAGGGTTTGGGTGAAATTCAGGTTGTCCGGAACCAATGATCGAATCATCTCAACAGCATCAATGATCGTGTTGGCTTCCGCTTCCACGATCTGGTACTTATCCGGAGCTCCTTGATTGCTTGGCGTGCTGCCTTTTCCTGGGCTTGCGTCGCTCACAGAGGGAAGTTCCAGCGTAAGCAACAACCTATCCCCTTGTGCTTTATCAAGGCCCATGGAAATGACATAAGCCTGCTCATCCACCTCCGTACCGCCACGAAAGAATATGCACATAAAAAAGCATATCGCCAGAAATCCAATGATGCCCTTTCTCATGCCGCCCCGCCCCTCTTCCTTCTTTTTTTGATCAGAAGAACAATCCATGCCAGCCAAAGAGGAATGAGCGCGGCTGGAAAAAACCACCGCAAAGCTTCCATGGAAATATCCATAACCATCTTGCCGGAAACGATACATTTAACCGCCAGAAAAGCAGCTGTGATGCCAAGCGGCCATCTCCACGTTTTTGCGCGAACAGCTCTTTGCGCAAGCATTCCACAGCCCGCCATACCCGCGCCTATTGCCAAAATCAGTTTTAAGGCCAACAAGACGATATAGACCAAGCGAAAGGCGCGGTGCTGATTGAATTCCGAGCTGAGCATGAGCCTTGTTCCCCACGCTAATTCACTTGGAATCGCCAACGGGGAAACGCAGAGGTTTGTTAGTAATGTATACGCAATAGACACAAAGCCGCCAATAAATAGAGCGAGTACGCCAAAACGCATTTTGACGGGCTGGGCGCTGCCCGTCTCCCGAGGAAGAAGGCCTAAGAGAATAATCCCCGTCATTCCACCGGCAGCGGTAGGAATCTGCAAAAGAGTAGTCGTCTGATCCTCTCCCATCAATGGGAAAAGATGATTCAATCGCGCATTGTCAAAGAGGAAAAACATTGATATGGCGCACATGCTGACGATTGTGATACGAAATAACCAAACAAACCGGGAGAATCCGCGCACTTGATTTCGAAAGAGCATCAGGGTAACCACCGCGAGGATGGTCAAGGAAACCACTCTCTCATCAGAATCAAGCAACATTCTTTGGCACACAACTGCACATGCAGCCTCCAGCATAATCATCACTTCAATGAGAAAAAGCAGCGCATACACCATTGAGAAGGCGCCGCCAACAACCGGACCAAAGGCTACGCAAAGCGCTTCATCCAGGGTTCGCGCTTTTTCTCCGCGCATGATTCCCCAAAGCGGAATCCATATCAAGAAGCCAGCGGCAAGGCCAATGACCATACACCACCAAGCAGCGGATTTTGCCTGGGTAAGCACCGGCCCTAAACCGACCATCGTCCCTTGCATCGCGATGAAAATCGCACAAAGCGCAACATGCTGCTCCGTACTCTTCTCGACCCATCCCGGATGTCCATCTACGCTGGGCGGGCCTCCCGGGCCAGAGCGCACACGAATGCGGGAACGAACCGGCCGCTCATTTTCCATGGCGCTTCCCCTGCATATCCCAGGCGCGAACACGCCCCTTGGCACGCAAAAACTGCTCCGGATTGGACAGAAAGTGGCGTATTCTCTGCTGCCAAATGGGGTATTTCCCAATCATCTCCAGGTTATGCATGCGCTGAGGCGCAATGACTGCCATCATCGGAACTCCCATGGAAGTCATGGAACACAGCTCAATAAATGCCATAATCACCATCAACAGCACGCCAAAGATTCCGCCAATGGCCGCTG
>JAVBOX010000156.1:0-7911 GCA_031550095.1 Eubacteriales bacterium | reverse complement strand
GGTGTGCGCTTTTATTGTACTACTCCAGGTTGAGCGCTTGTCCTTTCATCTTTTCATAATTCGCTAATACCATGGTAATGGTGGAAAAATTCGCGATGAAAGGAAAAAGGACATGATAACCACATCCGACCTGGACACAATGCGACAATTGAATATGTCGCATGTCGACAAAAGCATGCTGATGGATATTCGAGCGCTTCAGGCGGACTTAGCCGCGCCTCTCATGGAACGATTGGCCAAATACCTTGAGCACACCCGTAATCCTTATGCCTTTCGGGTAGGAGAGATTGGTGTTAAGCTGGTGTTTTCGCCTGATGGCAAGACTTTGGATGAAAAAATCGCTCGCTGTTTATTATCCCAGAAGCGAAATGACTGCGGCCCATAGCAATTCCAGGAGAAGATCCACTTGATGGCACCCAATGAAAGAGGTGAAGGTCCGTGGCCCGAATTCGAAAAAAGGCCGATACCTGGCACCAACGGCAAGAAACCTCCACCGAGAATGTATGGAACATCGCGATCTATATCCGATTGTCCAGGGAGGATGAAAACGAGAGCCTGAGCGAAAGCGTGATCAACCAAAAAAAGATCCTGATCGAATACCTTGAGACAAAATTTGACGATCCATTTGCCATTGTCGATTGCTATATTGATGACGGACTGACCGGCACCGATGACGCCCGTGAAAACTTCATGCGCATGCGACATGACATCGAAATCGGCAAGGTCAATTGCATTTTGTGCAAGGCCCTGGACAGATCCTTTCGCAATTATGCGGATCAGGGATATTATCTGGAATATTTTTTTCCGCTTTATAAAGTGCGCTTCATCAGCGTAGGGAATCCTGCCATCGACACTTTCAAAAACCCAGATGTGGTGACCGGACTGGAAGTTCCCATCACCGGCCTCATGAACGACCGGTTTGCTGCCGTAACATCCAGCAAAATTCGCGCAACTTTCAACATGAAACGCAGGAAAGGGGAGTTCATTGGGGCGTTTCCCTCTTATGGTTTTTTAAAAGACCCAAGCAACAAAAACCGGCTCATCCTGGACCCGGAAATCGTCCCCATCAAGCGGCAGATTTGGGGCTGGATTGTAAATGACGGCATGAGCCTGAATGGAGCAGCATTAAAACTTAATGAACTTGGCATTCCCAACCCAACCGCTTATAAGCACAGCAAAGGATGGAATTACGAAAATCCACAGACAAAGCATAATGATGGCTTATGGTCAGGGTCGACGGTGAGCCGTATGCTGCTGAATTCGGCAAACCTGGGGCATATGGTCCAGGGAAAACAGCGGGTGGTGAGCTACAAAGTACACGACCGAGAAACTACAGGCGAAGAGGATTGGTTCATTGTTGAAAACACCCATGAAGCAACCTTTACCCAAGAAGAATATGACGCCTTGGAACAGGTCCTCTCCCGGGATACCCGCGCACCGAATGGCAAAAGGATCGTGCATCTTTTCAGCGGATTTCTCCGGTGCGCGGACTGTCGCAAGGCCATGCGGCGATGTCAATCTAAAAATAATATCTATTATATATGCAGAACCTACTCAGATAAATCGAAAACCAGGTGCTCCCGCCGCTCCATAAGAGAGGAGGCGTTGATAGAGGCGGTGCTTGCGGCGGTTCAAACGCAAATTATGCTCATTGATTCCCTGCAGCTCTTTATAAACAAAATCGAAAAAACTCCAGGGCGGGATACGGCATTGAAGCGGATTGAGAAAATGCGATTGGATCGGGAAGCTGAAATTAAGAAGGTTTGCCGTCTTTCCGATGGCCTGTATACGGATTGGAAGCAAGGGGATATCACGAGGGAAGAATACTTCCGCATCAAGGCGCGATATGAAGAGCAAATGGAAAAATTGACAGAGGAGATCAAGAACCTAGGGGATGAACAACAACAAATCGTGAACAACGTCCATATGGGCAACGATGCTGTTCAGGCGTTTCTGGCTTCCAAAGGCATTCAAGCCTTAAACCGCGCCATCCTGGTGGAACTGGTGAATGTCATTTGGGTTCATGAGAATAAGAACATCACCATTCATTTTCATCATTCGGATAAGATCCAATGGATTCTGGAGCATACAAAGCAACCTATGTCCTTGGGTGAAATGGAATAGGATTTTCACCCAGTGTGCATAAACGACTGGGCCAACAGGGGCCACCGGCGCTACAGGCCCAGTCGCTATCCTCGCCGTTGGCCGAGTAACCAGCACTGGCCCTAATGGAACACCAAGCGCTTCCATCGAATATGTCGGCAATGATCGATACTTGCTACATCTAGTCCTTCGGGATGGAAACCCTGGCGTCACCGGCAGCACGGGTATCGTAGGAGCCACAGGGCCTGCTGGTCCTACGGGAAGCGCTGTCACCGGCCCAACCGGCGCTGCTGGGCCTACAGGATCTACAGGATCTACAGGGTCTACAGGCCCTACGGGCCCAACGGGAATCTCGGTCACTGGAGCCACTGGGATATCCGGGCCAACAGGGGTAACCGGATCGACAGGTCCCACTGGTCCTACAGGTCCAACCGGGCCGACAGGACCTGCCCCCCTTGGCATTACTTTGCGCGGCTATAGCAACCTATCCGAGGATCCGTCACAATCGGTTTTCATTCAAACCAGCACGCCCCCGCCGCCTGCCGCACCTCAACCATAAGGCGATCCGGGAATTCGAGTCCGCAATGAAAGATCGAAGCAAATGAGAACAAAAAAGCTTCCCGGCAGGCTAGGGCACTATAAAGTCAAATGCCCGCCGGGAAGCTTCCGAATGCCGCTATGCCCTGCTGAGCGCCTTTAGCGTCTGAAAGGCATTTTCATGCTTTACCGCCTTGACATCAAAGCGCAAAACCCGAAAGGTACCCTGGATAATAAAGCTGATGCCAAAAACTGAGATGATGGTTCCAACGCCGATTTTTGCGCCTAGTGCCCAGCCGATCAACAATACGGTTCCTTCTATCGCGCCCTTCACAGCACCGATGGGAACCTTGGAAAGTCGCTTTCCAAGGGCGATCATCAGGGAATCCCTTGGGCCGGCGCCAAGGCCTGGCGAGACATAAAAGTATACACCCAAGCAAACAATCACTTGGCCGAGCAGCATCAGAAGAAGGCCGGGGATAAAGTTCCGCATTTTAGGCATAAGGTTCATGGCGTTCATTGCGTCCACCATTTTTCCGATCAACAAGGTATTTAGGATGGTTGCCACGCCGATCTTTTCCCGCAAAAGCACATCAATGACCAGGATCATAAGGCCGGATAAAACGATCACATCCCCATAGGAAAGGCCTGTAATCCCGGAGATTCCCACGCCGAAGGCCTCCCATGCGCCCAACCCGATGTTTGCCTGGATGCCCAAATAGGAACCCAAAGAAAACAGGAACAGTCCAAACAATACCCGTATGGTGCGTATACATAATGATTTCATATGCATAGACTACGATGTTTTGCGGCGTTTGTCAACAGGTTCCTGGAGGGTGATTGGACTCATCAATGGAACAATTTCAGTATCGTTCGCCAATGCGGCTTTAGTACCTTTTGCGATAGATCAGCTTAAGACAGGCCTTAACAAGAGAAATTCCAACGGTCGCCACGATAAGCGTGGCGAACACCTTTTCATCAAAGTAACCTGCCACAATGGCTCCAGCCATCAGCAAGGCGATGGATAGGTTCATTCCAGTGTTGCCAACCTTATCCCGAATGAAGCGGTTTCGCTCGTCCGTTTCGGCAATGTAAAGTTTCTGGAGGAGCTTTTCGTTTCTGCAGGCCATCCCATAGCGTATAGCCATTGTGAAAGCGACGCCAAAAAAACCAGTAAAGATGCCTGCTTGCATTCCGCTGATAAAGTCCGTTATGTGCTGCTCTCCAGCGCGAGATGGACCCGTAATCAACAGTATGATAGCCACCACCAGCAGCAAAGCTGCAATCGCGAAATAAACCCTCGTCTGTTTACGGAGATTCGCCTTAAACGTTGCCATATCACATGTCCTCCACATCTGAAAAATCAAAGACATCTTCAATGTTTAAATGAAAATACTTTGCGATTTTATACGCCAGAACCAAGGATGCTGTGTATTTACCCACCTCCAGGGATGTGATTGTTTGGCGGGTGACCCCAACAGCCTGCGCCAGTTCTTCCTGCGACAGCTTTTGCTGCTTTCTGAGATCCGGTATTTTTGTTTTCACTTTTGCCTCCGATATGCAATGCATGCTTTGCAAATACAGAATAGCATGCTTTGCATATTATGTCAAGCATGCTTTGCATTTATTGCGAGGAGCTTATTTCCGCTGAATGGATGCCCCCATCACGCCCGCTATGACAATCGCGCCGCCGAGAAAACCAAGGCCGCTCAATGTCTCCCCAAGCATGAAATATGAAAAAAGCGCTGTAAAAACAGGTTCTGTGGAAAAAGCAAGGGAAGCCAAGGTGGCCGGGATATACCGCATGGCCTTATTCTGCAAAATGCATGCCATAAAAGTGCTGCAAACGCCTAAATATGCCACGGAAAAAACGCCGAATATATTCATTCTGCTGAAATCATAAACTCCATCAAAAATAAGCGCTAACACCAGGGCAAAGGCCCCTGAAAAGGCGCATTGCATGGCTGACAGCGCGATGGGATCGATGTCCAGATCGTCAATATACTTCTCGCTGAACGTAAGCATCATCGCGAAGGAAAAAGAGCAAAGAACAGCCAGCATCTCTCCAAAGCCAAAGACAAAATGACCATTTCCACAGCAGAGCAGATACATCCCAGCGCAGACAACCAAGACAAGGGGAAGGATCTTCCACGGAATTGGCTTTTTCAGAAAAATCCTTTCCAAAAATGGCGTAAAAATAACGGCGATCCCCATAAGAAAACCAGCTGTGGTAGCCTCCGTCAGCCGTAGCGCAAAATTGCCAAGGGTGAATGAGGTGGCGGTAAAAAAGCAGACCACCAAGCTTGGCATGCAGAATATTTTCCGATTTTTCCATATCCGGCGGCCGAAAAAGAGCAAGAACAAGAGTAGCGCCAAAAAGAACCGCAGGGTGATCCCCGTAAAAGTAGGGATCATCGAAGCCGTGCTCTTGATTACCGGATTGCCCAATCCCCAGATAAGGCTTTCCAGCAGAATAAAGCCGGCGTATACTGCTTGCTTACGCTTCATCAAGGCCTTCTTTCTCAATCCCCAAGTCAAAACCAAAGGCTTGCATAAAGCTGCGCAGGATCGCCTGCTTTTCTTCCCAATATCGATGAGCGAGGATTGTCACCATGGGATTGTTCGACAATCGTTTGGGTTCATAGCGCTGCATCTGCAAAAGCGCCTCCTCATAACCACCTCCCATGGCGCCTGCGGTAAGGCAATCCAAGACAAGCCCTAAGGCCCCTTCTTCATCCAGGAGGTCTGCTTCCATTAATAAAATCAAATCCAACGGCGCGGCTGCATCCTTCAACCATCTGTCCTTGTTGGAATGTTCAGCCGCCAGAAACGCAGCCCGTTGAATCATGGTTTCATTCAGTCCATGCGCCATCCCGTACGCGAGGAGGATTTCAGCGCTGTTCTTCCCATGGTCATCTTCCCCACCCACATAGCCCACATCATGAAAGGCCGCCGCCATCCGAAGGGCCTCTGGGCTAATCACCTCAGCGCCTTTCATCAACCGCTCCACCCACATGGAGACGCGAGCGCAATGGGAAGACCGCGTCCGGAACTTCTGTCCCGGACGCAGCTCTTGATCACAGCCGTGATCGGCTAAATATCGCTGAACATAGGATAAATAAGGGTTTTCCATTAAAACAGCCCGTAGATTTCGCCGTCATGGTTTACACCGATGGAGTTAGCGGCAGGCTTTGGCGGCAAGCCGGGCATGGCGATGATATCACCCGCCAGCGCCACCACAAACCCCGCGCCTCGGGAGAGGCGCACACTGCGGATGGTCACCTCAAAACCCTCTGGGGCGCCAAGAAGCTTGGGATCATCGCTAAAGGAATACTGGGTTTTGGCAATGCACACAGGCATTCCCCCACACCCCTCTTCCTCCAGCTTTTTCAGCTGGGATAGGACACCGCGCCCCCAGGAGATGGACCTGGCTCCGTAGATGGATTTACAAACGGCGGTAAACTTGTCCTTTAGCGGCAGGTCATCCGAATAGGTGAACCGAAGCTCGGAAGGCTTTTCAAAGGCCCGCAGCACCGCGCGACCAAGCTCCTCTCCCCCTTCGCCCCCTTTTGCCCAAACATCGCAGAACGCGGCTTCTCCGTCCGCTTCCTTTACCGCGTTCAGGATCAAGTCGATCTCTGCCGGCGTATCGTCCATAAAACGGTTTACGGCGACGACGGGCGGTATTCCCCATACATCCCGGATGTTCCGAAGATGCCGCAGCAGGTTCGGCAAGCCTGCTTTCAGCGCAGGCAGGTTTTCCTTTTTCAGGTCTGCCTTTGGCGCGCCGCCATGCATCTTTAACGCGCGAATCGTCGCCACCACCACCACCGCGGTGGGGCGGATACCCGACGCGCGGCATTTGATATCAATGAACTTTTCCGCGCCAAGGTCCGCGCCAAAACCGGCCTCTGTCACCACCACATCCGCCATTTTGAGGGCCAGCCTGGTGGCAATCACCGTGTTGCAGCCGTGGGCAATGTTGGCAAAAGGCCCGCCATGGACCAAAGCTGGCGTTTGCTCCAGGGTCTGCACCAGGTTCGGCTGCAGGGCATCCCGCAACAGGGCAGTCATGGACCCTGCCGCGTCGATCTGTTCGGCATAAACCGGCTCTCCCGCAAATGTCCTCGCCACCAGGATCCGCCCCAAGCGCTCCCGAAGATCGCTGATGTTTCGCGCCAAGCAGAAAACAGCCATGACCTCACTGGCCGCGGTAATGTCGAAGCCATCTTCCCGAGGCATGCCGTTTGTTTTACCGCCAAGGCCAGTGGTAATGTCCCGAAGCTGCCTATCGTTCATATCCATGCAGCGCCGCCAAAGCACTTGCCGGGGATCAATTCCCAGGTTATTTCCCTGCATGATATGATTATCGATCAAAGCGGCCAGCAGGTTATTTGCCGCTGTCACAGCGTGCAAATCCCCTGTAAAATGGAGGTTAATGTCCTCCATGGGGATTACCTGGGCGTGTCCGCCTCCCGCCGCGCCGCCCTTCACGCCAAATACCGGCCCAAGCGATGGCTCGCGAAGGACCAGCAGGGTCTTGTTCCCAAGCCGCGACATGGCGTCGGCCAGCCCGACGCTGACCGTGGTTTTTCCCTCTCCCGCCGGCGTAGGCGTAATGGCTGTCACCAGCACAAGCTTTGCTTTGGGCGGCATATTTTCGTAGGCAGAAGCGTCTACTTTTGCTTTATTCCGTCCATATGGCACCCACGTGTCCGCCCGAAAACCCGCTTTCTGGGCTATTTCCTCGATAGGCGCTGGCGTGACCCCGCGCGCAATTTCCAGATCGGTCGGCATCCAAACATCCTCCTTGATCGGCATAATCCGCTATTTCCATTCGTTTTAGTATAGCCTGTTTTCGGGATAATCGCAAGGAAAAATAGGCAGAATATAAGCGCAACCGCATGCCCCGCCGTTTTATGTGGCTGGAGGAAAATAGAAAGGAGCGGAACTTATGAAACACAAAAAGGATCATCGCATCACAAGGGAACAGCGTAGGCTCGGCATCCTGGCCCGCGTTGCCGCCCAAGACAACAGCGATGTGGATGGAAGCTACACAGGCACGCCCAAGGAAGGCGGTATGCCTGTGCAGGACGCGGATGACCTGTAACCTGCCCGTTCTTAGAACCTGTGTTCACAAGGGAAGATATGCTAGGGTCTCCTGCGGAACAAAAAAAGTCAGTAAAACCAAAAGGGAAATGGGCATCAGCCGTCGAACAAGTGCAAGGGAAAGAATGAAAACCGGGGAAAAAGCTTGCACTTGAGAGGTGT
>JAVBOX010000001.1:0-9859 GCA_031550095.1 Eubacteriales bacterium | reverse complement strand
CAGGCGCAGCAAATCCCTGGGGGATTCAATGTCCACATCCGCGATGCCAAGGATGCGGCGGGGAAGTCCCTCCATCGATAGGAGAACGGCACAAGCCGCCTCATAGGACTTTGACAGGTCGGAAAAGGATTCCACGGAAGCGCCAATAGCCACCCGAACGCCTTCTCCTCCGCCCTGCTCCGCCTCGTGCTTCACCGCCTGCGCAAAGGAATACGCCCGTTCCTCCAGATCCGGCGCGGTATCCCCCATCACGACCAAAGCGAGCCGCCCCATTTTGACACAAAGCTGCACCGCGCCGCCCGTTCCTTCCGCGAGGCGCTGAGCGGCGCCCTGAACCATCAGGAGCGCCCCTTCGGAAACAGGGTCCACCAGCATCACCGCGTACCACCGGGCATGGAGGTTCATGGTAAGCTTTCTGGCCTGGGCCAGGGCGTCCTGGGGTGAAGCGCCGTCCAAAAGATCAGAAAGCAGCTTCTCCTGCAAATAACGGCTGGAAGAGGCCAACTGGCGCTTCAACGCATCCAAATCCGCCTGCTGTGCCCGTTCCGCCTCAATGGTTTGCCGAATCCGGCGAAGGACGTCCAGAAGGCCTTGGGCGCTGACCGGTTTGAGCAGATACTCCTTCACCCCAAGGGAAATCGCTTCCTTTGCATAGGCAAAGTCGTCATACCCGCTTAGAATGACGATGTGTATCCAGGGCATGGTTTTGATGACAGCACGGCAAAGGGCCAGGCCGTCCATGAAAGGCATCTTGATATCGGTGATCAAAATATCTGGCTTGAGCTCCTGGAGCATGGAGAGGGCGATTTCACCATCCGGCGCCTCCCCAGCCAGGGAAAATTCTCCCTCATCCCAGGGAAAGCCGTTGCGGATCCCTTCCCGGATCACAATTTCATCATCCACCAAAAATACGCTAACCATCGGTTGCCTCCCGTATCGGCACGCGAAACGCCACCATTGTTCCTTTGCCCGGCTCACTTTCGATGGTGAGTCCCTCACTCTGCCCGTAGTAGAGCTTCAATCGTTTGTCCACGCTGAAAAGCCCATAGCCGGATTCAGCGTCCAGAGGTTCCGAACGCGTCAAGCTTTCCCGAACCTCCCAGAGCCTTTCCGCCTCAAGGCCTACGCCCGTATCCGTCACAGACACAAAAAGCCTGTCTTCATCCCTTCGGACCACCACAGACAAGGAGCCGCCGCCCCGCCTGTTCTTGATGCCATGGTAGATGGCATTCTCCACGATGGGCTGAATGGTCAGCTTCAGAATCTGCTGGGATTTCAGCGCCTCGTCAATGTCGATGGTATAGCGCAGAATATCCCGGTACCGGATCTGCTGAATGGTCAGATATCCTTCCAGGTGCTCCGCTTCCTGCTCAATGGTGATCCAATCCTTGCCATTATTCAATGAAATACGAAAAAAATTGGACAGCGCTTTGGTGATCTGAACCACCTCGACGGTGCGCCTGGCTTCCGCCAGCCAGACAATGGCGTCCAGAGTATTGTAAAGGAAGTGAGGCGTGATTTGCGCCTGAAGAGCCCGCAGCTCGCTCTTCTTCAGGTTTTCCTGTTCCCTTGTGTTTTCCTCAATCAACCGCTGAAGCTGAAATGCCATTCGGTTCAGGCTATCGGTCAAATCCCTCAGTTCCTCCACGTCCGGCTGGGGCACCCGCTCGGACAGGGCACCCCTGGCGATCCGCCCGGCGAATTGCTCCATGCGGCCGATTGGCTCCCGAATAGCCCTGGAAAGGGATCGCTGGGCAAGCACGGTGAAAAGCAGGGTCAGGCACAAGAGCCCCAGCTCCATCGCCAGCGTCACCCGAACCACGGCTTGTGTTCGGTTGCTGGCCTCCGCCGAAGCGCCGATTTCCGCGTTGATGGAATCTTGCAGCATGTCCACAAAAAGGGTCGATACGCCGCGTATCTCCTCCAGCGCCAGCCAATCCTCATCCACGGTGGAACCCACCCGCATGGCGTCTCCCATGGATCGGACATACCGCTCCAAAGTGCCTAGGGTACGCCGGGCCACCTCCAACTCCATCCGGCTTGCCGCGTCGCTCTCAATAAGGCTGTCCAACTGGTCCCGCGCCGTCTGCAGGGTAATGAACTGGCCGCCTTCATCAAAGCGGGTGCGCCCTACCACAATATCGGATAATTCGATGAGCAGGGTATCCCGGATCAACGGCATCAGGGAAGAAACCTTCTCCATATGAACGATGACGCTGTGATACTGGGCGGAAAAAACAGACATGAGGCTGATGGAAACAGCGGCGGGGATCAGCATCATCACAACCAAGGCCGTCTGGGCGGTCCGCATCCGCGCCCGAAGGCTGTCCCGGCTATTCAGCGCCCGAAAAAGCCAATCCATGCCTCGCACGGTCAGTATCCCCTCTCCGGCAACGCAACCAAGTCCTCATCAAATTCCGAAAAGGTCCTCTCATTTGAATATGTAGTTCGCTCGATGGTCTCTCCGTTCGCCAGCTTCTTGGCCAAAGCCATGATGGTATCCCCAATCAGTGGTGTGCATTCAACCACACAGTTGATCTTTTCCTCAAGCAATAGATCGATGGCCCCCTGCTCTCCATCCACCGTGATGATGATGATATCCTTCCCAGGGGACAGTCCCGCCGCCTCAATGGCCTCCAAGGCACCCAATGTCATGGCGTCGTTATGGGAATATAGAACATCGATGTCCCGTTCCTCCTCCAGGATCTTTTCCATCCATTCCTTGCCCTTTGAGCGAAGAAAGTCCCCTGAAACGCTGCGGATGATTTCAAACCTCTCGTCTCCGGCGATCATCTCCCGAAAACCGATGGCCCGCTGCTTCATGGGCGTGGAATCCACGGTGCCCGTGATTTCCACGATGCGAACCCGTTCCATTCCCTTCGCCTTCTTGAGCAAAAACCGCCCCGCCGACCGGCCTTCCTCTAAAAAGTCGGATCCAATGAACCCGACAAACAGACTTTCATCCTCCGTCTGGATATATCGGTCCGTGAGGAGCACGGGGATGCCCGCTTCCTTGGCCTCTCTGAGTACATTATCCCAGCCGTCCTCCACAATGGGAGCATAGGCGATCACATCCACCTGATAGGCGATAAAGGAGCGAATGGCTTTGATTTGATTTTCCTGCTTTTGATCGGCATTTTTATACATGAGCTGCACACCAGCCCGCTCCGCAGCCGCGGTGATGTCCTTCGTGTTTCCCACACGCCAACCGCTTTCGGAACCCAACTGGGCAAAGCCCACGATTACGGGGCGGGCCTCTAAAACGGGTTCCTTGGGCTTAGCGCAGGCCGTGACGCTCGCCGCTATCATGAGCAGCAGAAATAAAACAATGAGCTTCCTTCGCAACGGAATCACCCTTTCATCCGTGAAAGCCGATAGACCGGGTGCATCAGGCCTGTCGGCGCGTAAAAGGAATCATGCGTGTATGCAAACCCAAGCTTCATCAGAAGCTTTCGCGAGGCGGCGTTTTCCGGATGATGACCCGCCATGATCTCAGAAAACCCAAGGATTTTCAGCGCGTATGCAAGCACTCCGCGCCCAGCCTCCTCCCCAAGGCCGCGCCGCCAATAGCCAGGCCGCAGATGGACGCCAAATTCATACGCCCCTCCGGGCAGGTCAAAATGCCGCAAGCCGCAGCAGCCCACCAAATCCTCTGTTTCTCGAAAAAACACAGGCCAGTACTGGATGCCATAGAGCGTCTGGTTTTTTACCTCCAATGCCAAGCGCACGGAAATCTCATCCTTTGAGAAAATCCCAGAAGCACAGAGATAACGAGAAACGCGGCTATCGCCCCAAAGGCTCTCCGCCAGCGCCGAGTCCACCATTGTCCAACGGGAGAAGCCAAGGGAGGGGGGCCGCAAGAAGTATGGCCTCATGGGTCCACCATTCTGCATAAACCGGGAAAACTCCTGCACACCTCTCTAACTTTATGGCTTGCCCTGCCCGTCGATCATCTCTAAAACCCGCTTGCTGGTCTCGGTCCAACACCGCTCCACGCCGTCAAAATCCATCCGTTGAATATACTCGGTCTCCAACTCATCATGGAGCAACTTTGCCCGGGCGATGGATTCGCAGGCGGAAGCCACCATGCGGTCAAACTGTTCCCCGTTAAAGGCCAGGGCATCTCGCTCTCTGGGGGTGGGTTCCCGGCTGCGGAGGATGTCAAAGTTCAGCGTCCGTTCCGCCCGCGCGGAAATGGAGTGGTATTTGTTATCGGTTGTAACTAAAAGACCGAAAGTCGGAATGAAAAGGTGCTCCAGCCTATCCGGCTGCAGCGGGCAATGCATCGCCTCCACATTCATGCCCCGGATCAGCGCGGCATGCATCAGCGTGGAGAGCAGCTTGTGGCTGTCCACACCCCATTCACCGGCAATCCGCCAGATTTTCGGAACCGCCAGCGTCTCCAGGTAATGCACGCACCCCTGGGGCGTAATGGCGCTGGCAAACATGGAACGGGAACGCCCTGGGCGCGTTGGGCTTCGAAAGGCGGTGATCGTATCCAGCCAAGGGGCAAACGCCTCCATCAGTGCCTTTTCATCCGTTAGGGACCTAAGAATCGTGGCGGAATCATCGCGAAGGGGCAAGGCAGAAGAAAGATAACGATAAGCCTGATTAAAGCTGACGGATATCGCTCTCTTGAGGCCACGGATTTCATCGCGGCGGGAGGCCAGCTCTTCCTCATCCAAAAACACGCCCAAGTTCAGAATGCTATCCTGGGCTCCCGGCAAATCGGGATCCACAACATGAGGCGCTGTTCCGTCGATCATGGCAAACCCCATAACCCGGCAGACCACGCCATCCAGGGAGTTATTATCGCCGGAGCAGTGGAGATACTCCAGTATCTGGCCTCGCTCCTCCAAAGACTGAGCCATACGGCGCATGAATGTGCTCTTCCCCACACCGGGGCCGCCTTTTAGAATGATGATCCACCGGACCTCCTCCGGGAAAAAAATATCCTGATAAAAGCTATAAAAGCCTTTGGCCGTGTTGCCGCCGGGAAACCAGTGCCGCTGCAAGCCATCGCCCCCCTCCAGATCATCGGTAAAGCAGACTATGCAAGGGCAAATACACAAAGAACAAGGAGAAACGGGGATTCTGATTCGAAAACGCAAAGGCATGTTATTTACAAACTGGAAACAACATGGCAACATCTTGGATTTACACTGGGTTCATTCCAATAAGCTGGTCGCGGCAATAACTATAAAGAAAGTGAACAATGAAGATGAGAAAAAATCACAGGATACTTGCATGGACACTCTGCACTGTGCTGCTTACCTCAACCGCCCTGCCCGTATTGGCGGAAAGCAAGGCCGACACACAGACCAGCCCCACCCCCCAGGCTCAGGTAACACGGCGGCATGGGGGGCAAGGCAGTTTCGATTCAAGCGGAAAGAACCCATCTCATGGCGCGAGAGGATTCAGCAATCCGTACGAAGCACTCCAACGCTTTCAGGATGGTATCAGAGGCATACTGACAGAAGAGCAAAAGGCTCAGCGAGAGGCTGCCAGCGCCGATCTTCAAGCCGCCTATCGGGAATACCTGGGCCAACTGGCGGATGCCAGCATTGTGAGCGCGGAAGAGTTGGCCGCCTATGACCGAATTCAGCAGCAGAAAGCGCTTGCCAATGCAATCAATACCGACCAGTGGACGGTGGAAAAGGACAGAGCCTTCAGGGAGGCGTTAAAGCAGTCCGGAGAAGAAAAGGCGGCGGCTTTGACCGTGTTTGTTGGAGAAGGCCTTTTGACCCAGGAGCAGGCGGACGCCCTCGTCGCCACCTCCACGAGCATCCGTGATATCGACTTTGATACCTGGACCGTGGGCGACGCAAAGGAATTGATGAGCGCGGCACAAAAGACAGGCAGCGAGCGTGTCGCCACTGTGAACGGGTTTATCGCTAAAGGCCTTTTGACCCAATCGCAAGCCGATTCCATCCTGAGCGCTAACTTGATCACAGCGGGAAGGCGTATTTCCTCAACGCTGACAGATGAGCAAAAGACCGCTCTGGAGGCTGCGCAAAAGGCTCTGAGCGACCGTTGTCAGCAAATTCGGAATTCGCTAAAAACCGACAAGCCGCAGGAGCAGGGGCAGGTGTGAAACGTTGAAATAACACGAAAAAATCATGCACGCAAGGGTAAATCCCCTTGCGTCTCATCATCGAATCACCTATAATTTAATGCATAGTCAATTTTCATTTCTTACAAAGGGGGATAGCTTGTCATGAATAATGAAACAAGCCGAAAGCTTGCCGCATCGCTAACCGCTGAGACAGCAGAGCTTTTGCCTTACCTCCCCTATTTATTGCAAGACCTATGGATGCTGGGGAGCTCCCCTGCCGACATGATTCGTCTGCTCGAAAAGCATATGCTCATGTCAAAAAACGCCAAAGTGCTTGACCTGGGCTGCGGGAAAGGAGCTGTCGCCATCCCCATTGCCGCGCGCCTTCGCGTGTCCGTTAAGGGAATTGACCTGATGCCGGATTTTGTATCCTATGCCATTGAGAAAGCCAAAGCATTTGATGTGTCAACTCTTTGTACGTTTGTGGTCGGCGATATCAATGAGGCGGTTGAAAGGGAATCGGGCTATGACTGCGCCATACTCGGAGCCCTTGGCGACGTATTGGGAACGCCTGAGGAAACCCTGGTCAAGCTCCGCCGCACTATCAAGCCTGGTGGTTGCGTATTGCTGGATGACGCATATCTTCGGGAATCGGTGAAAAATTCCGATATCCGATACAAGAATTACGAATACTTGACCTATGCCCAGTGGATGGAGGCCTTCAAAAAGACCGGCTTCACCCTCCTTGAGGCAATGCCCAACATAGAAAACGTAAATACCGATGAAGGCATCGTGCCCATCCAGCAACGGGCCCGGGAGCTCATCGCTCAGCACCCGGAAAAGAAAGCCCTTTTTGAAGGGTATATACAGAGCCAGATCAATGAATGCAACGATCTTGAGAACAGCGTAATGGGCATCACCTGGATTCTCCGGGCAATATAGCGGGTTGCGCGTTATCTAGCTTGACAAGCGTTCGCCATGGATTGACAGCC
Source organism: Eubacteriales bacterium (assembly GCA_031550095.1). GTDB lineage: Bacteria > Bacillota > Clostridia > Christensenellales > Aristaeellaceae > Avichristensenella. The sequence goes on along the minus strand of JAVBOX010000001.1, from coordinate 2,812 downwards.
CAGCCTTCGCTTCGTATAATCAAACGGGCAGAGCATTGTCCATTTCGAAATAAAGAGAAGCGAGGATCTTCCATGCAGGATGCGCGGATGCTCGTCATTATACCCGCGTACAAGCCGGGCCCCCAAATGCTTGCGCTTTGCAAAGCCCTTCAAGCCACCCAGATCCCTGTTTTACTGGTGGACGATGGAAGTGGGGAAGCTTTCAAAAGCATATTCACCCAAGTGGAAGGCATTGGTTGCCATGTGGAACGGCACGCGATAAACATGGGCAAAGGCCGCGCACTGAAAACTGGCATCAACGCGGCGATGAACCTCTACCCCAACCTGGCGGGCGTCGTTACGGCGGACGCGGATGGGCAGCACACATGCGCGGACATCCTTCGGATCATCGCCGCAATGGAGGAAACACCCGAAACGTTTATTACAGGCGCGAGGCTTCTTACCAAAGACGTCCCATTTAAAAGCCGCGCAGGCAACGCAATCACCCGCTGTGTCTATCGTTTCGCCACAGGTATCCGCTGCCGGGACACTCAAACAGGACTTCGGGGCATTCCCGCTCAGTTTCTGCCCAAACTGCTGCGCCTCCCCGGGGAGCGGTATGAATATGAAATGACTGTCTTGATGAAGCTAAGGGAGCTTGGCATTCCCTTGAAAGAAATAGAGATCCAGGTCATCTACATTGACGGCAACAAGGGATCCCATTTCAATCCCCTCAGGGATTCCTTCCGGATCTACACCGTCATTCTGCGCTTTTTGACGTCCTCGCTTGTATCCTTTGGCCTGGACTATGCCCTATATTTGTTGTGCCTTCGGGCATGGTCTCTGTCACCTTGGCAATGCTATGGGATTGCCAGGATTTTTTCAAGTCTATTCAACTATGCGCTAAATAGAACAGCTGTTTTTGCTGGACAGGGCGGAAAGTCTTCCATTCTCCGATATTATCTGCTGGCTCTTTCCCTTATGGCCGCTGGCAGCAGCTTGGTGGAGCTCCTTGCCTTCCTTGGGTGTGGCGCCGGCTGGATCAAAATGCCCGTGGATACGCTTCTGTTTTTCATCAGCTACATGCTCCAACGGGATTTTGTATTTTATGGAAAGGCAAAAAAGGACAAGGAATAGACATGAAAATCGTCAGCCGCGGCAGAAAGGGTTGACCTGTTTATCCTTTCGGGTATACTAGTACTCGCTGAAGTGTTGATTTCCGATTAAAAAAGGAGGTTTATTATGAACCCATATGGTTATGGCTTTGGTTATTACTTTGATCCAACCATGCTGATTGTACTCCCCGGTTTGTTGTTGGCGCTATGGGCTCAATACCGGGTTCAGTCGGTTTTTAGGAAGTATGCGGAAGTCCCTTCCCAGCGTGGATGGACTGCCGCTCAAGTTGCGGAAGATATGATGAAACAGAACGGCATCATGGATGTTGTCGTGGAGCGTATTGCCGGAAATCTGACTGATAATTATAACCCGAAGAACAATGTGTTGAGCCTTTCCGCAGGGGTCTATGACTCTACATCCCTTGCCGCCTTAGGCGTAGCTGCTCATGAGGTCGGCCATGTGATGCAGCACTATGAGCAATACGCGCCGCTGCGGATCCGTTCCGCCTTTGTTCCCATCGCCCAGCTGGGTTCCTATGCCGCCGTCCCTCTTTTCATCCTTGGGTTAATCATGAGCTGGGAACCTCTCATGTGGATCGGCATCGCCGTTTTCATTGGGGTTTTGCTGTTTTACCTGGTGACGCTTCCCGTGGAGTTCAACGCTTCCAGCAGGGCGATCGCATCCCTGGAGTCCGGCGGTTATCTATCCCGGGAAGAATCCGAACCAGCGCGCAAGGTTTTAAACGCCGCTGGACTTACCTACATCGCCGCTGCGCTGCAAGCATTCTTGCAGTTGGTGCGCCTGCTAGCCCTTTCGGGCGGGCGACGCAGGGATTAGGGCGTGTTTCCAAAAGGATATTTATGAATAGTGTCGAATAATATTGCAGAGGTGATCTGCAATGTCTGGACAAAACAGGCGATATGAGTTGATGGATGATGAATGGGAGCGTATAAGGCATCACTTTCCCGTTCGGGAAGCGGGACAAAAAGGGCGGCCTCGGGAGGACGATCGCAAACTGTTCAACGGCGCGCTATGGATAGCTCGGAGCGGAGCTGCCTGGCGTGATCTACCAGAACGATACGGGCCTTGGCAAACGGTGTACAAGCGATTTGTCCAGTGGCAGGAATCAGGACTTTTCGAGCAGATACTTGATGAGTTGTGTATCGATGCCGATTTGCAGGACATGAGCATGGACAGCACCAGTATCAAAGTGCATCAATCTGCCGCAGGCGCTAAAAAGGGGACTTAGAAAATTCCCAAAACCAATGCATCGCAGTCAGTCGTGGCGGCAAAAACACAAAAATCCACGCAATCGTCGACGCCCTCGGAAATCCTGTTCATGTACAGCTTTCACCAGGAAACTGCCATGATGCTGCGTTAGCAATAGACGTGCTTTCGCATGTAACGGCGGAGCAGAGCCTTGTTATGGCCGATAAAGCGTATGGTGCCACGCGCATTCGTGAATACATCAAATCGCGCAATTGGCAATACTGCATTCCGCCGCAAAGCAATGTCTCGGAACCGTGGCCATGTGATTGGTGGCAGTACAAAGAGCGACATCTGGTCGAGTGCTTCTTTCAGAAACTCAAGATGTTTCGGCGGGTTGCTACGCGTTTTGACAAACTTGCTCGCCGTTTTCTTGCCTTCGTTCATTTGGCCTGCATCATGATCTGGCTTGCCTAATTTCCTTCTCTATGCATTTGGAAACACGCCCTAG
>JAVBOX010000002.1:0-7967 GCA_031550095.1 Eubacteriales bacterium | reverse complement strand
TCGCCTGGGGCGCTCCCCGGCCTGTGAGCACAAGTTCTGTTCTCTTTGGCCGTTTGTCGATTAAATAAAGCATGTCCTCTATGGGCAGGAGGCCCATGGCCATGGCCCCGTTGGCTTCATCCAGAATGACAAGATCATAGTCCCCGCTGTTCACGGCGGCCTGGGCCGCTTGAAAACCCACCCTTGCCCGATTCAGCTCCTCTGGGGGTATGTTCTTTGGATCGATAAAAACGCCGCTGCCTAACTGGGTAATTTCCACCTCCGGAAACTTCTCCGCCAGCGCGTTGATTTCGCTGTATTCCCCGCATTTCAGGAACTGAAATACGCGAACACGAAGCCCCGCGCCCACCGCCCGCATCAAAAGGCCAAGGGAAGCGGTCGTCTTACCCTTGCCGTCGCCGGTATATACATGCACGTAGCTCATCGCCGCACGTCCTCCATGTAGCTGGGGTCGATTTGGGCTTCTTCGAATGTGGCCATGCCTGAAAAAGCGGCGCACGCAGCATCCAGAATTCCAAACATCATGGGGCAGCCGCTCCCCTCCCCCAGCCGCAGGCGTAGGCGCAAAGGAGCGTCAAGGCCAATTTGAGAGAGTGCCAAAGCCGCGCCGGGTTCCTGGGACACATGGGAGGCGAACAAATAGGGCTGAACCATAGGGGCGAGCCGAATCGCCGCGAGGGCCGCAACACAGCCGATATAGCCATCGATTACCACGGGGAGCCTTGCCGCCGCCGCGCCAAGATAAGCCCCGACCATAGCGCAGAGATCCAGGCCGCCAACCTTTGAGAGCACGCCGATCACATCTGAGGGATCGGGCTTTGCGCGCCTCAAGGCATCGCTGATCACAAAGCGCTTCTTAATGAGGCGCTCATGGCCGATTCCGCCGCCGATGCCAGCGATCATGTCGCTGTCAGCGCCTGTCAACGCGGAGAGCACAGCCGTGCTTGTGGTCGTATTTCCGATGCCCATTTCCCCCACGCCGATGAGCTGATAGCCACGCACCGCCGCCTCCTGCGCCAGTTGAGCGCCTCTCTCAATGGCCGCCTGCGCTTCCTCCCGGCTCATGGCGTCCTCCAAGCGGATATTGCCCGTGCCCGCCCGAACGCGCAGATTCCGAACCCCGGGGTAGACAACCCGCTCGTTTACGCCCACATCCGCGACGATGAGCTTTGCGCGGAACGCCCTCGCCAGCACGGCTACACCGGTAAGGCCCCGAACAAAATTGATGGTCTGGGCATGGGTTACGGATTGGGGCGCGGACCCGATTCCCTCCGCGCATACGCCGTTATCCGCGCAAAAAATGAGAATTGCCCTGCGGGAGATGTCGAGGGTCATTCGCCCTGTGATGCCGGCCAATCGGATCGCATAGGCTTCCAGCTCCCCAAGGCTTTCCTGAGGCTTTGCCAAGCCGTTCAGCCGCTCCCGCGCAGCCCGCGCCATATGATCATTTAATGGCTCGATGCCTTCAATTATTTCCTGTAACTTCATGCGGTTGATCATACCACAGAGAAAAGGGGTTTTCAACGAAAAACATCGATTCCCATGGGCGCTCCAATGTCGCCTCCTTATGCGCGAGGCATCAGCCAGCAGTGAGGCCGCAAAAAGCGCTGTATATTATTATTCAAGAGAATTACCCCTTGCGGGCGATCGCCTCAATCTCGAACAGGCCGCCCTTTGGCAGCGCGGCCACGGCGACGCAAGAGCGGGCGGGCTTTAACTCTCCGAAAACCTCGGCATAAATGGCGTTTATTGCCGCAAAATCCTCAATATTCTTTAGAAAAACGGTGGTTTTCACCACATCCGCCATCTCCATATCGGCGGCTTCAAGGACTGCCTTTAGATTCGAAAGCGCAACCCTCGCTTGTTCCTCAACGCCTTCCACCAACAGCCCGGTAGCGGGATCGAGTCCCAGCTGCCCGGAGCAAAAGAGCTGCTTTCCTGAGCGAACGGCGTGGGAATAAGGGCCAACAGCGGCAGGGGCTCCCGCCGCGATGATGGGTTCATTTTTCATGTATACATCCTCCTGTTGTTTATGTAGGGCAGTATACCATATTTTGCCCAAGAGTTGAACACCTCGATGAAGATCGGTATTGGCATTATTTTGTTCCATCTCAAAAAAAGAAACGCCCTCCATTTTCAGGAAGGCGCCATCAAGGCGTTAACAAGACGAAACCCTAGATAGTGCCTTGTACAGCCCATAGGCCGAGAGCCGGATTGCTGATATAGAAGATCATCTCCCCATCGGGCAATGTGTTGTATCCATCCTTCAACTTGGCTGGGTTGTACTTTTCAATCGCCTGGGAGTAGGGCAAATAATTGAAGCATACCCCCTGGATTTCTTCCTTGCTGACCTTTTGGGTGCAATAGGTGATGGAAAAACGGCCGTCCGAAGAACCGTGTATGAGGTGAGCGGCGGCGGAAAGGTTTCCCCCCAGATCCCCATTTTCCCGGACTAGCTTCAGCACATTTTCCCGGCCACAGTATCCGTACTTGCGAATCAGGGCATCGATGGCCATATCCTCGCCGAAGCGCTCCACGCCGGGGGCTAAAACCATCAACTCTCCCCCATCGGCGATGGCCATCCGGGTGCGGTATACGGACTTGTTGCCAAGCCAGGTGCTCTTGAATTCCTTTTCATCCAAGAGAACGACCACTTTCTTCAGCGGCTCCTCCACAAAGGTGAGGTTCATGCGCTGGCTGAGGGATACCGCCTGCTCGAAACAGGAGCGCTCCCGGCCGATAAAAAGCCCATGGGTGCGAATACTGCCTTCCGGCGCGGTGGTGACGGTCAACGCATAGCAGAGAGGTACTTTAGACAGGAAAGTTTTCTCGGCGTAGTCAAAAACCCTTCGCACCGGTGAAAAATCCCTGCCCATGATCCTTTCCATGCCGAAAAACGCGCCAAGCATATGGGAGGCGTTGATCATGGCGCTTCCGCCGCACCCTACGAAGATGTTCTTGCTGTAGTTGGCCATGCCGACCACCTCATGGGGTACCACCTGGCCGATAGAGAGCACCAAGTCATAGGAAGGATCCATCACAAGGCGGTTGACCTCCACTGGAATGGGATCCACAACCAGCCCTTCCGAAACCCGTGAAACGAATTCCCCGGGCACCTCCCCCAGCTTCACAACATCCGTGCGCCAGTTGTGGGTGAAAAAACGAGAAAGAGGAATCCCGTGGCCATACATGGTCTGAATTTCCTCATCGGTCATGGCCACGTGGGTGCCCAAGGCGGGCAGAATATCCACCTGACAGCGATCCTTCAAGGCGCCGTACAGGTGGGCCGTGATCATCCCGGCGCCTGAATGAAAGCGGGTAAAATCCGGCGGTATCATCAGGACCTTTTGAGGCGGCGGGTCGAAGGATTGCAAAAAGCGATCCAAAGCGCCATGTATGTCCAAAGCGGAAAGCCCGCCGGCGCTATCCGCCTGAAGCGAGAGGCTCAGCATTACCATTCCCCCCTCATTTAGGCGTTGTAGGTGGAGGCGGAAATGTCACCGCCATGACCCGTCCAGTTGGTGTGGAAGAATTCACCACGGGGTGCGTCAATCCGCTCATAGGTGTGGGCGCCGAAGTAATCTCGCTGGGCTTGCAGCAAATTGGCGGGAAGCCGCTCGCTGCGGTAGCCGTCAAAGTAGCACAGGGCACTTGTCAAAGCCGGCACGGGAATGCCGTTCATCAGCGCTTCAGCGCAAACTTTCCGCCAGCCATCTTGGGCGCCTTCCACTGCGTCCTTAAAATAGGGATCCAGGAGGAGATTGGCCAGGGAAGGGTTCCGCTCAAAGGCCTCTTTTATTTTGCCAAGGAACGCTGAACGGATGATGCAGCCGCCGCGCCACATGAGCGCCACGCCGCCGTAGTTGAGGTTCCAGCCATAGGTGGCCGCCGCAGCCCGCATGAGGGTGTAACCCTGGGCATAGGAGACGATCTTGGAAGCATAGAGCGCCCGGCGGAGGTGCTCCAAAAAAGCGGCGCGGTCGCCCGTAAACTTTGGCGCGGGCCCATGCAGAACCTTGGAGGCCGCAACCCGGTCATCTTTGATGGCGGACAAGCAGCGGGCGAAAACAGCCTCGCCAATCATGGTGAGGGGTACGCCTTCATCCAAAGCGGCAATGGCCGTCCATTTTCCCGTTCCCTTTTGCCCGGCGGTATCCAGGATTTTCTCCACCAAAGAGGAACCGTCCTGATCCCTGAAGGCCAGAATGTCCCGGCTGATCTCGATGAGGTAGCTATCCAAATCGCCCTTATTCCAGGCGGCGAAGGTCTCGTGCATTTCATCGGCGGTCATCCCCAGGTAATCGCGCATGAGCTGATAGGCCTCGCAGATGAGCTGCATATCGCCGTACTCAATGCCATTATGAACCATCTTGACAAAGTGGCCTGCGCCGCCTTCGCCAATCCAGTCACAGCAGGGCTCACCTTCGTCCGTATGGGCCGCGATCGCCTGCAGAATGGGCTTTACGAAAGGCCAGGCAGCGGGCGAGCCGCCAGGCATGATGCTGGGGCCCGTCAAGGCGCCTTCTTCGCCGCCGGACACGCCCGTTCCTATATAGAGCATGCCTGCCTCTTCAACCAGCTTTACACGGCGGATGGTATCCGGGAAGTGGGAGTTTCCGCCGTCAATGAGGATGTCGCCGGGGGATAACATGGGCAGAAGCTTGGCAATCATATCGTCAACCGGTTTGCCGGCCTTGATCATCATCAAAATACGGCGAGGTTTTTCCAGGCTCGCGAGGAATTCCTCAAGGGAATAGGTTCCGACGATCTTTTTATCCTTGGCGGGTCCCTCGATGAAACGGGTGACCGATTCAGGCGTGCGGGAGTAAACGGCTACGGAGAAACCGTGGCGCTCCATGTTCAGCGCAAGGTTGCTGCCCATCACCGCGGCTCCAATAAGGCCAATATTCTGCATATGCACATCTCCCCATGTTAATGATATATTATGCTATCACTATAAGGTTTCCCCGTCAAGCACTCAATAAGGAAAAGCGACATAATAAATTGACAGCCAATTGGCAAAACGCTATACTTTTGCAAACAGGAAATCTTTGAATACCAAGAGGAGCGTAGTCCATGAGAAATTTTGATCAAGAGCTGATGGATCGAGTATCCTTCTTAAAAATAGCCCTGAAGCAGAGCGGCGCGACAGGGTTTGTCTTTGGGAATAGCGGCGGAAAGGATAGCGCCCTGGCGGGCATTCTCTGTAAGAAGGCGTGCGGCAACACGGTTGGCATCGCCCTCCCCTGCCATTCCAAGCGAAACTATGTCGAGGATTTTCAGGACGCGTTAGCGGTAGCCAATCAGTTTGGCATTGAAACGCGAACGGTGGACCTGACAAAAACCCGGGAAGCGCTCATGCTCGCCTTGGAATCCTCCGGGCAAGTTACAGAGGCGGCGGCATCCAACATTGCCCCAAGGCTCCGGATGGCGGCGCTTTACGCCGTAGCTTTTTCTGAGAACCGGCTGGTGGTAGGCACGGGCAACCGCAGTGAGATCTACATGGGGTATTTCACGAAATGGGGAGACGGGGCGTATGACATCAACCCCATCGCGGATCTATTGGTTTCGGAGATCTATGCCTTTTTGCGCCATTTAGGTGCGCCCGAGTCCATTTTAGACAAAGCCCCTTCCGCCGGGCTTTTCGAGGGACAGACGGACGAAAAGGACATGGGAATCACCTACGCGGCCATCGACAGATACCTAGAAACTGGCGAAGGGACGGCAGAAGAGGTTCAAATCATTGAGCGGTTTCATACGCGGAGCGAGCACAAGAGAAGGCCGTCCGTTACTTACATAGGAAAAACGATAGAACAAATTATTTAATAAATATTATTGAATAAATTCCCATGATAAATGAACATTTACACCCTCTAAATCGTCTGTTATTTGAACAACGAGAAGGAGGGCTTCCGCCTTGCGCAAAACAAAGGGACTGGTCCCATCCATTTGTCTTCTTTTTTTACTTTTGAGCATAACACCGGGCATTGCGTCGGCGACGGGAACAACTGTCAATCAGAAAGCAATCCCCGTTTCGGCGGTTGCGGAAACGCCAACCGCCGTCCCCTCGCCGGAACCTACCGTCGCGCCTGTGAATAACCCGTCCTTTTCAATATCCGCCGAGCTGGGATATGACGGCCTGCTGATCATGGGCCGTTGGATGCCCGCCGCCATCACAATTACCAATAACGGGCAGGACTTCGATGGCCTGCTATGCGTTAATTCCTTTTTTTCTTACACGGAATATGATCGATACGAAGTTCCGCTGACCTTGGCCGGAGGCGCTACCAAGCGGGTTTTGGTACCGATTTTTCCCAATATGCGGCAGGATATGTATGCTTTTGAGCTGGTTGCTGGCGGAAAGGTTGTGGCGGAAAAGCGAGTGACTCCAAGCCGCGCGGTCGCGCCGGAAACGGTGGCGATCGGCGTTTTGTCTGGGGACCCCACCGCTTTGATGTATATGAACCAACGGGCGAACGGCCTGGATACCCTTCGCGGCGAGACTTGGCTAACCATTCCCCTATCCTCCGGTAGCTTCCCTGCGACGGACGATTTGATGGCGTGCTTCTCCATGCTGGTCATCGATGGGGTGGATGCCCGAACGCTTGGGGAAGATCAGCAGAAATCCTTGACCCATTGGCTTCTCAACGGCGGCGTCGTCTATGTATCCGGCGGCGCTCAAGCGGCCATGGGCTACCCGTTTTTTTTCAAATGGACGGGGATAGAGGCCGGAAAACTTCAAGAGGCGGAGGACATTTCCCCTGCCCTTCTCCGCTATGCGGGCATGGCTGACAAGAGCCCGGTAGGCGAGCCCATCTGGATTACCCCATTGCCCAAGAAAGGGTCCTTGATAAGCCAAGGAGAACTGGGCCTTTTGTCGCTCCACGCGGCGGATCAGGGGTTCATCTTTTCCGCCTCGTTTGACATGGGAAAGAAACCCCTGGCGACATGGCCGGGCATTTCCTCCTTTTGGCCGCGAGTTTTGCGAGAGAGCATATCGGATTCCTATCTGAAGATGTTGAACCGCCTGGATCAATACCGTTATTCCAATAACTATTATTCCATCAACGAGCTCACGCGCTCCATGAAAATTCCAAATGAGGAGAGCGGCGTTCCCATCCTTCTCTTGCTCTTGGCTTATCTGGCGGTGGCGGGTTTCGGCGGCTATCTTTTGCTGAAGAAATGGGATAAGCGGGAATGGCTTTGGCTCTTTGCCCCCGCTTCGGCGGTGGTCTTTGCGCTGGCATTATTCCTGCTAAGCCAGGGTTCCACCATGAACAAGCCTGTCGCTTTAACGGTTTCAACCATCAACATGAGCGATGAAGGCACACAGATCAACACCTATATTGGAGTGTCAAAAGCCACGGGGGGAGAAATGTCCATCAACACCAGCCTGGGCAAGCTCCCCACCGTGCTAACGGATAACGCATACTATAATGATTCCTCCAATTTGGCGGATGTGCTCTTCCGCCCTCAATCCCTGCGGCAACGCTATCGGTTTGGTTCAAATCCGTCCATTGGCTTCACTACAAGCTCCGCGTGGGATACCAAGCTGATGTCCGCTTCGAATGTCGAGATGGATATTGGCAAAATTGAGGCGGTACTCTGGGTCGAAAAGGATGGCATTCACGGGGAAATCCATAACAATACGGATGCGCCGCTGACGAACTGCGTTATTCTCACGCCCTTTGGTTTTGACCGGATTGACCGCCTTTTGCCGGATCAAAATGTGAAGGTTCAGCTGCTAATCTCAGATAAACTACAGGACATTACATCACCAGAGTTCACGCCGGAACCGGGCGTCCTCTATTCGCTGTTGGATTTAGATCCAGCCAGCATGACCCAACAAAACAATAATTCCTACGTGAATATTGATTCCTTTCTATCCGCGGCGCTTATGATGGGAGATAAACATAACGCGGAAAGCCAAGGAAAACGGCAATTCATCGATTTATTCGGCATCGATT
>JAVBOX010000103.1:0-7242 GCA_031550095.1 Eubacteriales bacterium | reverse complement strand
GTCCACGGTCACCATCAGGCTTGCCCGGGAAGCAATTGCCTGAACCGCATCCTCATTTAAGCCATAGCCTTCTTTGTGCCGGGAAGGAATATACCAGTCCACAAACGCTCCCTTGGCCCTCAATACCTCCACAAGGATGGTCGAGGCGCACACCCCGTCCACATCATAATCGCCGTAAATGACGATATTCTCCCCTGACTCAACGGCCTTTCGAATTCGCGAAACCGCCTTGTCCATATCCCGGAGTAAAAAAGGATCGTGAAGCGCCAATAAGTCCGGATGGAGAAACGCTTGCGCTTCTTCCGCCGAACGCACCCCTCTTGCCCACAGCACGCGGGCAAGCTGGGATGGCAGCCCCGCGTCAATCAAAGGTTGAGGCGTGTCGCTGGTCAGGCGTGAGATTAAGCGCAGCATCCGGTTGCTCCTTTCAACAGGGAAAAGAACGCCAATGAGGGCTTTCGGCATTGATCGCCCGCAGCGGCTTAAGAAACGCAAGAGCCCTTCCTGCTCGATGGGAAAGGCTCTTGCGATATTTCATTTACGCAGCAATCATACGCTTTGTAATCATACGGAAACAAACGCCTTTGTGCGCCGAAGAATTTCGAAGTATGAAGTGCGCATCCCGCATGAATCAACTTTCCTTCCCTTAGTTCCTAAAGGAAGATTATACACTTTTGCAATCATCACGTCAAGATTTTGCTCTTTTGCGGTTCCCTCGTGTTTTTTGCCGCAATTTTCGCGGGAATGTTGGTTTTGGGGCTTCGCTTACTTCGCCGGTTTCAGGTTCGCCATGATGATTCCGCACAAGCCGCCAGCAGCTACGCCCATGCCCAGATCCGCCAGATACGCCATGGGCGTCAGCGTCATTCCGCTCAGGAATGCGTAGCCCAGCACGCCCAGCACCATATAGAGCAACCCAACCAGCGCGCCTTTCATCACGCCTCCAGATCCTCCCCGCCCTACCGCCGCCCGAGTGCCAATGAAGATTGCCATCAGCTTTAGCGCCTGGTTCATCACTGAGATCACCGTATCCGATAGGTTCAGCCACTTGATCATCAGCGCAAAAAGCACCACACCGAGCACAGTCACCGCCAAAGATGCCAAAAGGCCCCGGGCGATGGCCAGGACGGAGCCCAGCGATGTCTGGCTTTTTGTTCCGCTTCGCCGGACGGAAGACATCATATCCTTTGCCATAGCTTTCCCCCCTGTCCGCGTCATGATGAAAGCTATGCGGCGCGGTTGGCCTCTATGCGAAAAAGGCGCAAAATCTGGAACGCCGCTGGATGTCTTGCCCCAAAAAGAAAAGAGCTTCCGCGAAAGCTCTCTTTAGCGGAACGAAACCCACCTCTGAACCAGAAAGAAAGGATTCCCCCGGTTCAGAAGCAACGCTCCGCTTTCTTCTATCTTCGCCTTAGCTCTTTACGGCGCTTGTTTACACCAGCGTCTCGCTGTCGTTTTCGATGGAAACCTCGTCCACATTCCGAATGGCCCAGCGGGCGAACACCAGCTTCGTTTTTTCAGCGCCGATGCCCAAGGTGATCGTCTCATCCTTGATGCTCATGATGGTGCCATGGATGCCGCCGATGGTGGTTACCCGGTCGCCCACTTTCAAGGCCGCCAGCATGTCCTTAACCTTCTTGTCCTTTTTGCGCTGGGGACGGATGAGCATAAAGTAAAACACAACGACGATAAGCAGCAACGGGGCCATAGACAGCACCATCTGCAGCATTCCGCCTTCCGCGGCCACAGCATCGCCTGCCGCGTCCGCAGCGGGAGCCCCCGTTTCGGCAATCGCCGCGCTCACGCGAGTCAAAAGGGAAAACCACTCCATTTTATTACACCGCCTTTTGCAAAATTAAGGGTATTATACCCCGTTTTCCCATTTCTTTGCAACCATTGTTTTTGAAACAAATATGTAACCGCTAAAAGTTCCGGGATAAATCGTATTTTGAATAGAAATCATCTCGAAAATCCAAGAGGCTATCCGATTCAATCGCCTGACGAATCCGTTCCATCAGCCGCAGAAGGAATCGCAAGTTATGGATGCTGAGTAGATGCGCCCCAAGGATTTCTTCCGCCTTGAAAAGATGGCGGAGATAAGCGCGGCTATAGCCATGGCAGGTGTAGCAGTCACAGGCGGAATCCAGGGGGGTGAAATCCCGGGCATACGCGGCGTTCTTCACCACAAGCCTTCCGGCTTCCGTCATGGCGGTTCCGTTTCGGGCAATCCGCGTGGCCAAAACACAGTCGAACATATCCACACCCCTGAGCACACCTTCTATGAGGCAGTCCGGCGTGCCGACACCCATGAGGTAGCGTGGCTTGTTCTTTGGGAGTTCCGGCGTAACGGATTCCAAAAGGGCATACATTTCAGGCTTGGGCTCCCCCACGGAAAGCCCTCCAATGCCGTACCCGGGAAACTCCAGATCCCGAAGCGCCCTGGCGCTCTCCACGCGCAGATCCTTCTCAAAGCCCCCTTGGACGATGCCAAACAACGCCTGATCCTCCCGGCCATGGGCCGCCTTGCACCGCTCAGCCCAGCGAAGGGAACGAAGCATCGCCGCTTCCGCCGTCAGCCGGTCACAAGGGTAGGGCGAGCACTCATCAAACTGCATGATGATATCCGCCCCCAGGTCATTCTGGATTCTGGTGGTGATCTCCGGCGTCAGAAGCCTGGGCGATCCATCGATGTGGGAGCGAAACCGCACGCCTTCCTCTGTGATCTTCCGAAGTCTGGATAAAGAAAAAACCTGGAATCCGCCGCTATCTGTCAGGATCGGTCGTTCCCAGTGCATGAACTTATGCAAGCCTCCGGCTTCCTTGATCAGATCCTCCCCAGGGCGCAAGTGCAGATGATAGGTGTTGGAAAGAATGATTTCCGCTCCCACGTCTCGAACGGCTTCGGGAGTCATGGCTTTCACGGTGGCCTGGGTGCCCACCGGCATGTAGCATGGCGTCTCAATGGTGCCATGGGGCGTATGAATCCGGCCCCGGCGGGCGCCTGTCTTGGCGCATGTTTTGATCAGTTCAAACGCAAAATTTCTCATCGTGAGCAGTATACCATTTGCGCAATCTGTTTACAAGGGCGCTCTTTTATGCTATTCTTTATGAAAAATTTGTTAGGAGAATTGTTATGCTTTCCGAAACATTTCAGGAAGCGCTAATCTCTGTGAGGGTCGTGGGAAAAGCTTTCTCCGGCAAGCAGGCTCTCAAGGATTTATCCTTTGAAGTGCGTACCGGGGAAATTTTTGGTTTTCTCGGCCCCAGCGGTGCCGGCAAGACCACTACCATCAAGCTGGCGACCCGGCAGCTCAAGGCGGACGAAGGGGAGATCATTCTTTTTGGGAAGCCCATATGGGATCTCCATCAGGATGTGTTTGACAGGGTGGGTGTGCTGAGCGATAACAGCGGGCTTTATGAGCGGCTTAGCGTCGGCGACAACCTGGTGCTCTACGCGGATTTAAAACGGATTCCCCACAAGTCGATCGATGAATTGCTTGCTCAGGTCGGCCTAGCGGATGAGAAGGCAAAACCCGTGAAAACGCTTTCCAAGGGAATGAAGCAGCGGCTCATGCTGGCGCGGGCTGTTCTGCACAAGCCAAGCCTGCTTTTCTTGGATGAGCCCACCGCCGCACTGGACCCGGGCACATCTCTGCAAATCCATCAATTGCTGCGGCAGCTGAATCGTGAGGGCACGACCATCTTCCTGACCACCCACAACATGGAGGAAGCGGATAAGCTATGCCATCGGGTGGCATTTCTCAACCATGGCTCTATTGTGGCCTGCGATACGCCTGAGGCTCACAAGCTGTCCCACGCGTCGAACTCCCTCACAGCGCGAACAGAAAAAGGGGCCATGAAAACGGTGGAAAAGAGCGCCGACGGCCTTCGGGAGCTCACGGAGTGGCTTTCTGGGGAAAGCCTTTTAACATTGCACTCACAGGAACCGAATTTGGAGGAGGTTTTTCTCCAGCTGACAGGGAGGAATCTATCATGAGCCTTTCCGCCCATAAGATCAAAGCCCTTTTCCAAAAGGATATCAAGGACGCACTGAAGAACTCGCAAAGCATGATTATGGTTGTGCTGCCCATCCTGTTTACGCTGCTCTACCGCTATATCAGCCTTGGCGGGGAGCATATGGACCAGAGTTTTGTGATGGCGACCGGGCTCCTCATGAACCTCTCCCTGATCCCCATATCCGCCATGTCCATGATGATCGCCGAGGAAAAAGAAAAGAACACCCTTCGGACGCTGATGCTATCCAACGTGTCCGCCGGCGAGTTCCTGATCAGCAAAGCCCTCGTGATCTATCTGATCACCCAGTCGGTCGGCCTCGTAATCTATTTTCTCTCAGGCGCCGGCGCCGTTTCCTTCATCCGCTTTTTCTTCGGAACATCCTTTACGTGCTTATGCCTGATGTTCTTTGGGGCGATCATCGGCATCGTCAGCAAAAATCAAATGGCCACGGGCACCATGTCCGCGCCTTTCGCCATGCTCCTCCTGATACCCGCCATCTTCGGCCAGGTGGATGAAGGCTTTGCTAAATACGCCCGTTTTACACCAACGTATGCCATGCTTCAAATCCTTGGGAAAGAAGGAAGCCTGTGGTTTCCCCTTGCGGTGCTATTGGCGTGGGCGATTCTCGCGGCCCTTTTGTTCTCAGTCATCTATCGGAAAAAACGGCTGGATTGATAAGCGCGGCGTTGCCTTTAGCGGCTCAACCGGCGTTTTAGCGGCTCAGCCGGCGTGGGAGCCATAAGCCCTTGTTTCATCAAACGATCAGCATCGCGTCCCCAAAGGAAAAAAAACGATATCCGCTTTGGACAGCCGCCTGATAAGCTTCCAAAGCTTTTTCTCTTCCCATAAAGGCGGAAACCAGCATCAGCAGCGTACTGCCGGGCAAATGGAAGTTGGTGATCAGGGCGTCGGCGGCGCGAAACGCAGATCCTGGCGTAATGAAAATGCCCGTTTCTCCCGCCCCTGGCCGAATCACCCCGTCTATGCCGGTAACAGTCTCAAGGGTACGCACCGCCGTGGTTCCCACGCACACAATCCGCCCTCCCTCCGCCCTGGCGCCATTCAGCCGGTTCGCCGCGTCCTCGGATACCTCATAGGCCTCCCGGTGCATCACATGCTCTGAAACGTCCTCCACCTTGACAGGGCGAAATGTGCCAAGCCCCACATGCAGCAGGACGGGAACGATATCCACGCCCATTCCCCGAACACGGTCAAGGAGTTCCGGCGTAAAATGAAGGCCGGCGGTAGGCGTGGCTGCGGAACCGTCGATTTTTGCGTAGACCGTATTGTACCGGGCGGGATCCCCCAGCTTTTCATGGATATAGGGCGGCAAGGGCATGGTGCCCGCGCGTTCCAGTATTTCTTCAAAGGCGCCCTCAAAGGAGAAGCGAACCACCCGGCCCCCCTCGGCTTCCGTGCGCTCCATCACAGTGGCCCGGAGAAGCCCGTCCCCAAAGAGGCACGCCGCGCCAGGCTGAAGCTTGCGGCCCGGCTTCACCAGCGCCTCCCAGCAACGGGCATCCAGCCGCTTGAGCAAAAGAAATTCCACCTCGCCGCCGGTGCCTTCCCTTTGGCCTACCAGCCGCGCGGGGATGGTCTTGGTGTTATTGACGACCAGGGCATCCCCCGGCCGCAGATACTCCACAATATCCCGAAAGGCCCGGTGTTCCAGGGCGCCCGATTCCCGATTGCAGACAAGGAGGCGGCTGGAATCCCGGGGCTCCACCGGGGTTTGGGCGATCAGCTCCTGGGGCAGGTCATAGAAAAAATCGCTTGTTTTCACGCTTGATCTTCTTCCAATGCGAGTTGAATTTGCTCGTTCAGGGCGCTCCTTGCGGGAGGTGTCATCCTCATGTGCTCATAGGCGGACGCGGTGGCGACCCTGCCCCTCGGCGTGCGCATGAGAAACCCCAATTGGAGCAAATAGGGCTCATAAACATCCTCAATGGTGGTGGCGTCCTCCCCGGTGGTGGCCGCCAGGGTGTCCAAGCCCACCGGGCCGCCGCCGAATTTCTGGATCATGGTGCTCAGCACCGCCCGGTCCACCCGATCCAAACCCAATTCATCTATGTCCAGCATCTTCAGGCTTTTCCGGGCCACTTCCAGGGTAATCAAGGCGTCTGCCCGCACCTGGGCAAAATCCCGCACGCGGCGCAAAAGCCGATTAGCGATCCGCGGCGTGCCCCGGGAGCGGCTGGCGATTTCCCTCAATCCATCAGCCTCCGCGGCCACGCCCAAAATCCTCGCGGAGTTGAAAACAATCTGGGAAAGCTCCTCCGGCGTATAGAGCTCCAGGCGAAACAGCATCCCAAACCGGTCCCGAAGAGGCGCAGTCAAGAGGCCTGCCCGGGTGGTGGCGCCCACCAGCGTAAACTTGGGCAAATCCACCCGGATGGAGCGGGCGCTAGGGCCCTTGCCGATCATGATGTCCAGGGCGTAATCCTCCATGGCAGAATAGAGAACCTCCTCCACGGAATGGGAAAGGCGGTGGATTTCATCGATGAACAGGACATCCCCGGCGGCAAGGTTGGTGAGGATGGACGCCAAATCCCCGGGCCGCTCAATGGCGGGCCCGGAAGTAATCCGGATGCTCTGCCCCATCTCCCCGGCGATAATGGCTGCGAGAGAGGTCTTGCCTAAGCCCGGCGGGCCATAAAGAAGAAGGTGATCCAAAGGATCCCGCCGCTGAAGCGCCGCCTCCAGGGAGACGCGCAGGTTTTCCTTCACAGCCTCCTGGCCGATAAAGTCATTCAGTGTCTTGGGGCGCAGGGACAACTCCGCGTCATCTTCTCCCCGAACTCCGGACATAATCAGCCGATCCTCATGCATCCCTTAGCCCCCCAATCCCTTCAGCGCGTGGAGGATCAGCCCGTCCGCCGTATCCGCCTTGTCCCGAACGGACGCTACGGCCCGGTTTGCCTCCGTTCCGGAATAGCCCAGGGCCATCAGCGCTTGCACGGCTTCCTGGGCCGCGTCGGAGGCGCTGGCTGTAATGGCCGCGATGGACTGCGTCTCCACATCGGTCTGTTCCACCTTGTCCTTCAGCTCCAAGATGAGCCGCTGGGCCGTTTTCTTCCCCACATTGGGGGCTCTGGCGATGGCTATGGCATCCCCCGTAAGCAACGCAAGGGAAAGATCTCGCACCGTCAACGTGGAGAGAATGCCCAAGGCCGTTCGCGGGCCAACCCCCGTGACGCCTGTCAGCCTCCGGAACATCTCCCGCTC
>JAVBOX010000032.1:0-17578 GCA_031550095.1 Eubacteriales bacterium | reverse complement strand
CTTTCCGGCTTTTTGGCGGACTACGTCAGCGAGCGGCTGGTGTTGGCGGTATTCATGGGGGTGAACCTCATCGCCGCGCTGGCCATCATGGTGCCGGGGCAGCGGCAGGTGAAGCCTATTCTCAACCGGGATGTGTGATTTGGTCCGCTGCCATAGTGCTCTTTCGTGTCTACTTCCTTGGCATCTTACCGGATCCGGATGCCATAGATGACGCATCCCCGGGTGCCGATCACCAGCATATCCCCATACACCGCGGGGGATCCCTCAATGTTGCCATTTAGCTCCACACGGCCTCTTTCTTCCCCTGTCCGCGCGTCCAAAAGCCGCAGAACTCCGCCGGAATCACCTAGGATCAGGTGCGCCTGTCCCTCATCGCCATAAATGGCCACCGGGGAACTCCAGCCATATCGGGGCAATTCTTTTCGCCAGATCACATCGCCCGTTTGCTTGTCCAGGGCGACCAACGCGCCGCCGCCTTTGAAGGTCTTCGCGATATGAAAAAACACCAGATTGGAAACAGGGCCCTCGCCCACCGCGGGGGAACCGAGCACGCCGCCGTTGACGTCCTTATCATAGGTGCAGACCTCGCTGTATTCCCATACCAACGCCCCAGTCATGGCGTCGAAGCAGCGGATGTAGGCGCTGCCCCCATTTTTTTGCATGTCCACTTCGCAGCCTGTGAAGAGGAGGACGCGGCCGTCCGGCTGGGGGTCCAGGGCGCAGGTGGCGTCGGAATCGTCAGTGACATTCGCTGTCCAAACGGGCTGCAGCGTGTTCAAATCAACGCAATGCAGCAAGCCCCCATTGTCCGCGAAATACCCCAAATGGCCATATACGGCAATGCTGTTTTCCACGCCAAGGCCCTTGCTGTTCCGGTAGCGGTAGCCGCCTTTTTCAGGCTTGATGGATAGTGCGCCGGCCTCCGGGTCAAACTGGGTGTTCAGCTTGTAGGTGTAGATCAGCCCGTTTTCTCCAGGGGCGATGAGGGTGTCGCTGGCGGCGTCCACCAGGCAAACCGAATCGAAAGCCCCATGGTCCCGATAGGAATCGCTGTCCCGGCCATTGATCATGAAGAGCTCCTGCCCGTCGATGAGGCTGAAAATCCTGAGGCCGATTTTGCCGGTTCTTCCCGTCAGGCGAGAAATGCCCTGGCCGCTGTAAAGCAGTGGAACGCCCCGGGGATCGATGCTGACGCTGCCCTTCATGGGAAATTCCACGTTGATCGTGTCCCGGGTGGGCGAGCCATCTTCCAAATCTAAAAAGTAGATATGCCCGTCCAAGGTGCAGTAGATGGCCTCCACCAAGCCGGCCTTCTGTTTTTTTCAGCGTAAAGGTTCATGATCCGCTTTAATTCGTCCGTCCAGCGCACCAAAGCCGGCTGACCATTCCAGCCCACGCCGCTCCAGTTGTCCAGGGCGCCTATCTTTTTCTGCCAGACGATCTCCAGACTGCCCTCCGTCGCGTTTGCTGTGCCGAACGCGGCGTTTTGGCGCCAAGGGCCGCCGCGAAAGGTCAGGATCCCGTCCAACTGGCCATACCCATCCTGGGCGCCCATGGCGATCCCGTTGGCCTTCAGGGTGCCAAAGGTGTTGTTGCGCAAGTTGAACTTCTCCGGCAATGCCATATCAACGACGCTGAGGGTATCAGGCGCCTTTGGCGGAGGAAGCGTAGGCCCGGGGGTCGGGGTTGGGGTGGCGACAGGTTCATATGTAGGCGCCATAACTCGGCCATGCCCCCCCGTAAGCGGGAGGGCATGGGCGGTGGGTATAAAGGCCATCGCGAGAAGCAGGGAAAGGGCGATCAGTCTGCGCATGATTACAGGTAGATGGCCTTGCCGGTGTTGGCGGAAGCGTAGATCGCCTCCAGAATTTGGGTGACCACGAAGGCTTGCTCGGGCTTTGTGGGCAGGGGCTTGCCTTCCATCACATGACCAATCCATGTCTGGGCCTCCAAGTCCGCGGGGGTGGTAGCGGATCCGGCGTAGAACTGCACCTCACCAACGCCCAGATCTGGCTCGGTCACATAGAGCTTTGAGAACTTTTCACCATTGATGCGGAGGGAGTCTTTTTCGCCCAGCATATCGGCGCCGCCCTCCGTGCCGCACAGGATGGTCTTGGCCTCATTTACATCCAGGGAGTTCAGCGCCCAGCTGGCCTCCAGGAAGATGGTGGCGCCGTTCTTCATGCGGACAAAGCCGAAGGCGGAATCCTCCACCGTAAACTTTGCCGGATCCCAGGAACCAAACATGTTGGCGCTGTTTTCATGTGGCGCAAGCTTATGGTACTTGGTGCCGACCACCATTTCGGGCTCATAATTATTCATACACCAGAGCGTCAAATCCAGGGCATGGGTGCCGATGTCGATGAGGGGGCCGCCGCCCTGCTTTTCCTCATCCAGGAACACGCCCCAAGTGGGCACGCCGCGCCGCCTTACGGCCTGAGCGCGGGCGTAATAAATATCGCCGAGAAGGCCGGCGTCGCAGTATTTCTTTAGATATAAGGAATCTTGGCGGAAACGGTTCTGATAGCCGATGGTGAACTTCTTGCCGGTGCGCTTGGCCGCATCCAGCATCTTCTGGGCTTCGGCGCTGCTAGTGGCCATGGGCTTTTCGCACATGACGTGCTTGCCGGATTCCAAGGCGTCCACGGTGATGGGGGAGTGGCAGTTGTTGGGCGTCAGAACGTGTACAACGTCCAGGTCAAGCTTCAGGAGCTCATGGTAATCGGTGAATACTTTCGCGCCGGGAACTCCATATTCCTTGGCCGCCTTCTCCGCCCGCTCTGGAATCAGATCACAGAAAGCGACCATTTCAACGGCCTTGATTTTGTGAAGCGAGGGCATGTGCTTGCCGTTCGCGATCCCGCCACAGCCGATGATGCCGATGCGTACTTTTTCCATAATCGTGACGCGCCTCCTCATTTTTTCAATAAAAAATATTGCATACGCATTGTACACGTTTTTACAGAAAACCGCAAGTCATGAGGGGAATGCTTGTCAATCCCGTTTTCCTCTGGTATGATAGCGCATAAGATAGTATAAACCTTATATGAGGAGGCATCCGCCTTGACCGATTCCGCCGCCCGGGAACGCCTTCGCGACATTCGCTGTTTTTTGCTGGATATGGATGGAACTTTTTACTTGGAGGACCGGCTTCTCCAAGGTTCTCTGGATTTTTTAGAGGCCTTGCGCCGGACGGGCAGACAGGCGCTCTTCCTGACGAATAACTCCTCAAAAAACGCGGATGCCTATGTACAAAAGCTCAGCCGGATGGGGGTTACGAAGCCTTTTTTGCGGGTGTTTACATCCGGCCAGGCGGCAGGGCAGTATGCCCAGGCGAACTTTGGAGGAAAGCGGGCATTTTTGCTGGGAAATGAGGCCCTCCGCAATGAGCTCCAGGCCATGGGCGTTGCGCTGGACAGCGAGCACCCGGATTATGTGATCGTCGGCTTTGATACGACCCTGGACTACGCGAAGATGACGCGGGTCTGCGATCTGGTGCGGGCTAAGCTGCCTTATATTGCCACCCACCCCGATTTCAACTGCCCCACGGAAAATGGGTTTATCCCGGATATCGGCGCCATCATCGCTTTCATCGAGGCGAGCACGGGCCGAAGGCCGGATGTGATTCTGGGCAAGCCCTACCGGGGCATTGTGGATGGGGCCCTTCAGATCACCGGCTGCTCCGTTCAAGAAACAGCCATGGTGGGGGACAGGCTCTATACCGACATCGCCACAGGCGTGAACTTTGGCATGACGGCCATTTTGGTCCTTTCCGGGGAAGCGACGCTCCAGGATGTGGACGCGTCCCCTGTGAAGCCGCATTTGATTTTTAAGGGGCTCTACGAAATGATTCCCCTGCTTAGCGAATAAGGGAATAAACGAATAAGGAGGCGCGATGAAAGCGATTGTGCTTGCCGCCGGCAAAGGCACCCGGCTAAAAAGTGAGTCCTCGGACCTTCCCAAAGCCCTCAGGCTGCTCCATGGCAAGCCGTTGATTCAGCATGTTTTGGACAATCTGAATTTTCTGAAACCCGAGGACATAACCATCGTCGTAGGGTTTCTAAAAGAAAAGGTGATGGAGACCGTCGGCCCAGGATATCGTTATGTTGAACAAAAGGATTTGGCGGGAACGGCAAAAGCAACTTTGTGCGCAAAGACAATCCTTGGGAACTTTTTGGGCTCCATACTCGTCTGTTATTGTGACATGCCTTATCTTCGCCGCCAAACCTACCAGAGGATGTTTGACTGTCTTTTGGAAACCGGAGCGGGGCATGCGCTGCTGGCGGGCAGGGGAGCACCGATTCCAGCCTATGGCCGGTTGATCCGGGACGATTTCGGGCGGCTGATCGATATCATCGAGGACAGCGCCTGTACGGAAGCCCAAAAACTCATCGACGAGGTCAACGTAGGCCTTCAGGTGTTTGATGGGTCCCGGATGTGGGATTGGCTGGAAAAGGTGGACAATCAAAATCCCAAAGGCGAGTATTACCTGACGAGCGTGGTGCGCGTGCTGGCTCGGGAAGGCATTCGGCAGGAAGTGGTAACCCTGACCGACCGCTCGGAAATGATGGGCGTCAACACCTTGGAGGATTTACAGGCCGCGGAAGCCATTGATTAGGAGGCCCTCATTCCCGGTATATGCGGTCTCGGCATGAGGCAATCGGCATAGGGAGCGATCCCCAGCGGTTGAACCGAGATTTGCGTTATGATATACTTCCTCATGAGAACGCTCATTTTGTCGGCAAGAACGTGCATGCCAGAACGAAGAGGAGAAGACGATGGATACACTCCGCTTGATGATGCTATCCCTGCTGATTGGCGCTACGGTGTCGACCGGCCCAATGTACACAAATGAGAGCGTGGAAACCCCGAAAGCCGCTGTGGTTCAAAAGGCCGACAGCGGGATTATCGCAGCCCAAAACCCCGTTGTAAACCCCACGCCGCAAATACAGATTGTCTATGTAACGCCCGCGCCGCAAGTCGCGAGCCAACCGGCTACGGTGGCAAGCAAACCGGCGACGGCGACAGCCGCTTCCGGCCGCCGGGAGCTGGGCCGTGGCGCCATAGGGGATGATGTCCGCGCTGCCCAGCGCCTTCTCGCCAACCTTGGATACAAAATTGCCGTGGATGGAATCTTTGGAACCCAGATGCGCAATGTTGTGATTCAATTTCAGCGGAACAACGGCCTGAAAGCCGACGGGATTATCGGCGCGAGAACCTACCGGAAGCTTACCAGCAGCACGGCGCGCGGGCCCAGCTGGGATCCCCAGCCCAGAACCAGCCTCTCTTATGGGATGACAGGCCAGGATGTGTCGGAGCTCCAGATGCGCCTGAAGAATCTTGGCTATTATTATGACCTTGTAAGCGGGAATTACCTGACCAATACGCGCTCGGCTGTTACGTGGTTCCAAGCCGTCAATGGGTTGCCCCAGGATGGCGTCGCGGGCCCTGCTACCCAATCAAGAATCTACAGTTCAAGCGCGATTCCGGCGCCTTTAGGGCCTATGCCGGGACCGACCTATTACCCCTGGCCCACCATGCCTGGGCCGATCCCAACACCGCAGCCGATTGTCAATCGCACGCTGCGGGAGGGGATGTCCGGCACGGATGTGGGGTATCTCCAGCAGCGTCTCCGGGATCTTGGATACCTGAATATCCAGCCTACAAACTACTTTGGCAGTCAAACGTACTGGGCTGTTCGGAACTTCCAATCCTATAACGGCCTCTTTGTGGACGGAGTGGTCGGTGCGTCCACCCGCAGCCGGTTGTTCGGCGGCGGAGCCATTCCGTATCCCGGCCCTCATCCGACGGCAACTGGCATACCTTGGCCGCCTTATCCGACAGCGACGCCAACGGCTGGGCCTTATCAGAATCGATGCACTTTCTGCGGCGGATACTATACGGCCGCGCAAGCATACCTCCATGCGCCTGAGGCGTGCGGCAGACATTGCGCAAGCCAGACCCAGTATAACCATAGTTCAACTACGGCGACATGCGGTCAGTCAGGCCATTATCAGTGTGATGGCAAGAATCATACGGGAGCCGCATGTAACTTTGGGGGCCATGTGAACTGCGATAACATGAACCATGGCACACTTCCTTGCGGCCACCGAGCCTGCGATACGAGCCTTGATCCAGGTCCTGAATCGTCGGTTCACAAACAACGTTGCCGGTATTGTATCGCCTGGGGCTGCTACGCGATTTACCATCCGGTCTGCCCCAACAGTTCCAATAGCGTGCATGATCTAGTGTACCCTTAATAAGGGCTTATCCCAGCTGAAAACTCGGGCGCAATGCCCGGGTTTTCGGCTATTGTGTTTTTCATGGATGATACGCGATAGACCGTTGCATTCCAACTTGTATGAGGAGAGGAAAGCTTATTCGATGAAACGTTTGGCTGCGCTGTTTTTATTGTTGATTGTTTTGCCAGGGTTCGCTTTGTCGGCCAATTATTGCGAGTGCCCCAACGCAGAGACCCATTCGGCCCGGCAAGAAGCCTTGGTTCGCGTCTTGCAGGGCTACAAGACGGTAGGCGCCTCCATCGCTCTGGTGAAAAATGGGCGCATTGTAGATATGTTTCATTACGGGAAAGCCAACCGGGCGGAGAATGTTCCCGTGGATGGCGACACCTATTTTCGGGTGGGCTCCATATCCAAGATGGTTTCCGCCATTGGAATCCTTCAGCAGGTGGAGAACGGAACATTGAACCTGGATGCGGATCTCTCGGACTACTTTAATTTTCCCATCAGAAACCCAAAGTTTCCCGATGTGCCCATTACCCTTCGGCAGGTCATGACCCATACCGCGTCCCTGCTGGATACCTATCACTATGAAATGGCGACAAATGCCCCTGTAATCGAGATTGTCGCCCTTCGCCATGTGCTTGACGGCAATTATGCCTACAAGAATTTTTCCTCCAGGGAACCTGGAACCAAGGTGGACTATTCCAACTTTGGCGGGGGTCTCCTGGGATCGTTGCTGGAGCGGGTAACCGGAAACCTTGTGGATGAATATATGCAGTGGAAGGTATTTTCGCCTCTGGGCATTTCGGGCGGATACCATACGCCGTGCCTCCCCTATGGCGCGAGAATCGCGAGCATCTACAGCGTGCCGTCTGGGAGCCTGCGGCTGGATCAAATGTCCGCCACTGACGACCACTATGATCCCGAGCCGGAGTTTGACTATGTCCATACCGCCGGCGCCCTCTGCATGACGGCGGAAGGAATGGCGAAGATCATCATCGCCCTTGCCGGGGACGGCTCTGTAGATGGAAACTGGATTTTGGAAGAGAAAACCGTGCAGGAGATGCGGACGAGGCAGAACAACATAGGCTCTGTTCATTGTGACGCCGACAGAGGGCTAAATCTGAATATCATTCGGGACAGGCTCGTAAAAGGCCGTACCCTCTATGGCCACCAGGGCAAGGCCTACGGCATGATCTGCGCCGCGTACTTTGACCCCACGGATAGGACGGGCGTGGTATTGCTTACCAACGGATGTGACGATTCAACCGTGGACAGCGTCGCCCAGATTGCCCGGGCGGTGATAGCCAAGGCGTATGAGATGCTGCCGGAGTACTGATGAAACGCGATGAGAGTAGGGGTATGGTATGCAGGCATTGTTTATTGGCTTGGCAGTTCTGGTGCTGGCGGTTCTTTTTATCACTCGGTTTGTTAAGGGTGCGGGAGGGAAAGGCACGGAATCCCATACGAGCCGAATTGGGGACAGGATTCGAAAGCTGAACGAGGACAAAAGAAAATACGCGGTTATGACAGAGGCGCTCTTGATGGAGACGGAGAATGGGTCGCTGTTGGGCGCTGTCCTCGCCAACCTTTGGGCAAAGATGGCGCCGGACTTATCGGACGCCCACGGGGTCATGAGCGGCTTGTCCAAGGAGCGGCAGATGATATACGCTCTTTATGCGGTGACGGGAAGCGTTAACCAGAAGGGCTTTTCCGCGGCGCTTTCCGGAGAGGAGGGGCCCTTGTTCTCCGCCTGTGGGGATGCCCTGGAAACCATTGGGGCAGCGCAAAGCGCGAAAATCCTTCGGGAAGGCGCCGACGCGTTGGATCCGGATGTCTATACGGAAGCTTATTTGGAAGCCTTTGAGGCGGAGGGTGGCAAGGCGAAGATGGCCGCCTTTGTTCGTGAAAATCCATCCGCTTTTTGCGACGGAGAGGGTGCTTAGGGCGACACCGCACAAAGGAGCGTTGCTGGCATTGCGAGAGATTTTCGTGCTGATCAAGAAGCCTGGAGGAAGCCGTAGCAGCGCTACGGCGACCGTAAGAGCGACACAGAGCAGCGCGAAAAGATCCGCAAAGACGGCGTGCGCGATTGCGCGGTGTTGCCCTAGAGCATTTCTCGAAAACATAGCACACATCCAGGCGGATCTTTTGCCTTCTCGCGTTGCCTCGTCCGCTCAGCGTAGCGCTGCTACGCCTCGTTCCCTCATCTTAGCGAGACGGCAAAATCTCTCGCCAATCTATGCGCTATGTTTTCAGAAATTGCCCTAAGAGCCCCCTCCCGACGGGAGGCGAAATAAAGGAATACAAATAGCCCGAAGCCGCGTTCCATCAGCGGCGGAGTCAAACGCGGCGCAGGTCGGGTTTCATACAGAGCGCTCATAGGCGCGACAATATGAAACCCCGGGTCGAAGCCCGCTTACGGGGATCAGGGGCAATGCCCCTGGTCGTCTCCTACCTCAATGCGGCCGCCTCATCGTTTTCTCCTTGACAGGCGAATACTATTCCGATAAACTGAATAAAAAACCGCATCAATGTCGGGAGGTGGAGGCTTGGCTGAGCCAATAGGCGGCATGGCGCCGTCCCTTCTGGGGCAAATTGGCGAATTCTTCACAAATTCATGGGCAGGGTTTGCAGATCAGTTCCAACGCAATTTCATTGCCGCGGACCGATGGAAGATGCTTCTTAATGGCCTTCAGGTGACCTTGCTCGTATCCTTGATGGCTGTGATTCTGGGCGTCATCCTTGGCGTTTTGCTGGCGTTGATGCGCTTGTCAAAGAGCAAGCCGCTATCCTTTTTCGCGGGCGGATACATTGACATCATTCGGGGCACGCCCATGGTCGTGCAGCTGATGATTTTCTATTTCGTGATTTTAGGCCCCACCACCAACCTAAACCGAACGTATATCGCCGCCATTGCATTTGGATGCAACAGCGGCGCGTATGTGGCTGAAATTGTCCGAGGAGGAATTCTCTCCATCGATCATGGGCAGACCGAAGCGGGTCGCTCCCTGGGCCTGACGGAAACCATGACCATGCGGTTTATCGTCCTGCCCCAGGCATTTAAAAACATTTTGCCCTCCCTTGGCAATGAGCTGATCATGCTGATTAAGGAGACGTCAATTCTCGGCTATATTGGCGTGGTGGACCTAGCGCGGGCAGGGGAGCAGATCCGGGCGCGGACCTTTGACCCCTTTATGCCGCTGATTGCCGTGGCGGTGGTGTATTACGTTCTCGTCAAGCTCCTATCGTTCCTTTTGAAGAAGCTGGAAAGGAGGCTGCGTGAAAGTGATCATCGTTGAGGGCCTGAAGAAATCCTTTGGCGCCTTGGAGGTGCTCAGGGGCATTGATACCAATATCAAGAAGGGGGAAAAGGTGGTCATCATCGGCCCTTCCGGAAGTGGAAAATCCACGTTTCTCCGATGCCTCAACTTGCTGGAAAAGCCAACCAAGGGCAGGATTGTCTTTGACGAAATGGATATCACCGCGCCAAAGTGCAATGTGAACCAAATTCGCCGCCGCATGGGCATGACATTTCAGCATTTCAATCTTTTTCCCCACTTGACGGTGTTGGGCAACATGACGCTGGCGCCGGTCAAGCTCAAGCTCATGAAGCCCGACCAGGCCAAGGATGAGGCCATGTCCCTCCTGGAACGCATAGGCCTTGTGGATAAAGCGGAGGAATACCCGGGCCGTCTCTCCGGCGGACAAAAGCAGCGCATCGCCATCGTCCGTTCCCTGATGATGAAGCCGGATGTGATGCTTTTTGATGAACCGACCAGCGCCCTGGACCCGGAGATGGTGGGAGAGGTGCTGGATGTCATGATCAAGCTGGCCAATCAGGGCATGACGATGGCCGTCGTGACCCATGAGATCGGGTTTGCCCGGGAGGTGGGGGACAGGCTGCTCTTCATGGATGAAGGCCTTATTGTGGAGGAAGGGACGCCTGAAGATGTTCTGAGCAATCCCAAAGAACACAGGACCCAGGATTTCCTCAATAAAGTATTGGTGTAATCGTCGCCGGATAAAGGAAAACCGGTGAATTGGGTCGAAATTCTATGTATCAGTCAGGTACATTGTTTGAGGAGGGTTGAGAGATGAACATTCGTATGAGTTCCAAGGACTTCGCTGTTTCTCCATCGTTGTGGGCTCGTATTGAACGCAAGATTAACAAGCTATCCAGGTACTTTGACCCCAATGTGGAAGTACATGTTCGCCTTACAACAGAGGGAAAGCGGCGCATTGCCGAGTTGACAATCCCCTTTAAAGGCGGGTTGCTCCGGGCGGAGGAAAGCACGGGGGACATGTATCAGTCCATTGACAGCGCACTGATCAAGATTGAGCGGCAGATTCGCCGGCACCGGACAAAGCTGGAAAAGCGGCTTCGTGAGGGCGCTTTCGCGGAGGAAGCGCCGGAATTCTACGAGGAGTTTGAGCCAGAGGAGCCAACGCCAAGGCTGGTGCGCACCAAGCAATACCCGGTCAAGCCCATGAGCATCGAGGACGCGGTGGAGCAGATGGCCATGCTGGGGCATACCTTCTTTATTTTCATCAATAGCGATTCCAATAAAGCCTGCGTGATCTACCAGAGAATGGATGGAAACCTGGGTATGTTGGAACCTGAAGCATAAGGGCGATACCGCGCGGACGCGCGGGAGCGTTCATGGCTTTTTCGCCGCCCCCCTCGTTATTTCCGAAAGGCGAATGGCGAGGAGGGCGTTCGCCATTCCCTGGGGTTATGGATAACATCCAGCCAATTGCGGGGGGATGGTATGGGATGGGAAAGGCGCGTCAAATCGTCCTATGCCTATAGACAAATTGCTCGATTTTGAGGAGGCAGCTATGCGCCGGACCGATCCTGATGGAGTGCCCCAGCATCCCCATACGATTTTCAAACCCCGGACGAGGAAGCCAAACTTTGTCGTCAGCGTGTTGGTGGCGTGCGTACGTCTCTCCACCGTGCTGATCCTGTTGGCCGGGGTTGCCAGCGTAGGGGTTGTTCTCGGTATCGTGAAGGCATATACGGAGACGGCCCCCGAGCTTAACCTGGCCCGCATTGACGAGCAAGCCCAAACCTCGTTTTTTTATGATGCCCAGGGCAATGTCATCACGGACTACAAGGGATCGGAGGATCGGGTACTCGTCTCCATTGAGGACATTCCGGAAATGCTTCAATACGCCTTTGTGGCGGTGGAGGACGCCCGTTTCTTCACCCACAGCGGTGTGGACGCCAAACGCATTGTCGGCGCCTTTGTCTCCAATCTTTCTTCCTCCGCCACCCAAGGCGGCTCCACCATTACCCAGCAACTGCTGAAAATCAGCGTTCTATCCGATGAGCAGAGCTACAAGCGCAAGATTCAGGAGGCATATCTGGCGCTTCAACTGGAGCATATCTATTCGAAAGAGCAAATTCTGGAAAGTTACCTGAACACCATTTACCTTGGGGAAAGCTATTACGGGGTGAAAACGGCGGCTTATGGGTATTTTGGAAAAGAGCTCAATCAACTGACCCTTCGGGAATGCGCCATGCTGGCAGGGGTAGCTCGAAGCCCGTATTACTATAATCCCCGCCGGAATTTTTATGTCCGGCAGACCCCGGATGTCTCCAATGACAGAACGAATTACGCGCTTCGGCAGATGTATGAAAACCAGTTCATAACCCGGGAGCAGTATCAGGGGGCTTTAGATACGAAGTCAGCGACCGTGATGTCCCAGTCTCCCAATAGCAACGCTACCATGTATGAATATCCATATTATGTTGAGTATGCGGTTCAGGATGTGATCAACCAGCTGCTGGTGCTGAACGCGCTGGAAAACACATCCGCCAATCGCGTGGCCATGGAGCAGGAGCTTCGCACGGGCGGATTTCATGTATACCTGTGCCTGGATACGGAAGTTCAAAGAATTGTGGAGAACTCCCTTGCCAACTGGAAAGACTATCCGCTTCTGCGGGATCCCAGCGACGCGGTGTATCGCCAGCGCAACACGGATGGAACATACGCGGAGATCATACAACCACAGGCCGCCGCGGCGATCGTGGATTATCGAACAGGGGAGCTAAAGGCCGTGGTTGGCGGGAGAACGGCGCCTACCGCCCGAAAAACCCTTAACCGGGCGACGGGGATGACCATGCCGGTGGGATCGGCCATTAAGCCCATTTCCGTCTACGCGCCCGCCATTGAGCTGGGGGCGTCTCCCGCCAGCGTCGTGTATAACATGCCCGTTCCCATCCATGGCTGGAATGACGGCTCTGGAAAAGACTACTATCCCAGCAACTATGGCGGTGGCGGCTTTACGGGCCCGACCACCTTCAGGCGTTCCATTCGCCAGTCCTACAACACGGGAGCGGCCCAAGCGCTTCTTTATTTCGTCGGGGTGGATCAGTCCGTCGCGTTTTTAAACGCTATGGGAATCTCCGACTCAAATATCCAGAAGTCCCCCTTTGGCCTTGCACTTGGCGCTTCCGGCATAACGCCGGTGCAAATGGCCGTTGCCTTTGGTACCCTGGGCAATAATGGCGTTTACCAGGAGCCCATCTCCTTTTGGAAAATCGAGGACAGCGACGGCAATATCATCGTAGACCGGCGCATGACACAGGTAAAGCGAATTGTTTTTAAGGAAAGCACCGCCTGGCTGACCGTGGACATGATGAAAGGCGTAATATCGGACGGAACGGGCACAAAAGCCCAGATCAATGGCCAAACCGTTGCGGGAAAGACGGGCACCAACAGCGACTATAAGGGTGTCACCTTTACCGGCCTGACCGGATGGTATTCCGGCTCGGTGTGGATAGGCCATGACAACTATAAGGCTCTTTCCTCCAAGGCGACCGGCGGCAACTTCGCCGCGCCGCTCTGGCAGTCCATCATGAGCCAGATCCATACAGCCAAGGGCCTTCCCGACCGGGACATTGTGGAGAAGGATCCGGAATCCATCGGCCTTCGGAAGGTTACCACCTGTGGCGTGAGCGGCATGCTGGCCACGGAAGCCTGCAAGGCGGATGTAAACAACTATAAGACGGTGACAGATTACTGGGCCGCCGATACCGCGCCGACACAGGCGTGCAATTTGCACCAAACGCTTACGCTCTGCATGGATACGGGCATGCTGGCAACGGAGTTTTGCCCTCATACGGAAAACAAGAGCGTGGTGATTTTGCCCATCGGCCACCCGCTGTATGATTATATCGATACGGATGCCGATGAGATTCGGAAATACCTGGGCGAATTTGCCACGCTGAAGCAGTCCACGGATCAGGCATATAACGAAATGCTGATTCAGAACATCACCTGCACCCTGCATACCCAGCCGTGGGTACAGGAGGAGCAGTATTGGCAGGACGACAGCAACATCAATGAGGCGCAGGCCCTTGTGCAGCAGGGTTATGATCTGCTGACCAATCGGGGCAGTGAGTTGAGCGGCGAACAGTATGTATCCGTAAGCTATTGCATCAGGCAGGTGGAAAGCATCCTGAATGGTACTCAAATGGGCAATTTGGCGGAGGCTATATCCAACCTCCGGTATGCGCTGATGATGTTCCAGTACTAGCGCATTTATCGAAAACATAGCACACATCCTGGCGGATCTATTGCCTTCTCGCGTTGCCTCGACCGCTCAGCGTAGCGTTGCTGCGCCTCGCTCCCTCGTCTTAGCGAAACGGCAAAATCTCTCGCCAATCTATGCGCTATGTTTTCAGAAATTGCTCAAGGGCGGCATCTCCCTGCCGCCGGCGCGTTTTGGAAGAACGAGAGGGAGCGCGAGACCAAAGAATCCCGCCTCTGGATCAAAGCGTTTGAGCGGGATCCGAGGGCAGCGCCCCCGGCGTCCCCTCTCCGGCTATAGAGCCTCTTTTCCGTCCTTGCCAATAATCCCTTCCACGACTTTCTTTGCCGCCGTCATGGCTCCGGGGAGCGGCAACTGGTTCAACGCGTCCTGATCTGCCCAGCGCCAGCCCTCCGGGCATTTGGGGGAATTTGCTTGGAAACAAAAGAAGGTCATATCCCAGATCAGATGAGTGAAGACGTGTCGCGCATGGCCGGCTACTTCCCAATAATGGGCGTCTATTTCAAGCTTTTTCAACTGCTCTTCCACGCGCCCGGCGCTAAAGCAATCGTCAAAGCCGGGAAAGCACCATAGTCCCTGGAGGAGGCGCTCCTCCCGCTTGTGCAACAAAGCTTTTTTTTGAAAGATAACAAGCGCGATGCCCCGTGGGATCGTCCGCTGGGGCGTCTTTCGCTGCTTGATGGGAAGAGCGTCCGCGTCGCCGGCCTCATACGCGTCACAATAGGACGCAATGGGGCACTGAGGGCAGCGCGGCGCGGGCTGGCATATCCGCGCACCCAGCTCCATCACGGCTTGGTTGTAGATCCCCGGCTCATCGCTGGGCACGAGGGATGCCGCCCTCTCTCGGAGCATGCGGTGAACCGAGGGAACGCTGATGTTTTCCCGAATGCCCATGAGGCGAGAGATGACTCGCTCCACATTGCCATCCACAGCGGGGATGGGGATGGAAAAGGCGATGCTGGCCACGGCGCCGGCCGTATAGGCGCCAATCCCAGGCAGCGCCTGAAGCGCCGCCGGGTCTCTGGGAAAGATACCATCGTGATGCTGAACAACGGCTTTCGCGCATAAACGCAGGTTCCGGGCGCGGCTGTAATACCCGAGCCCTTCCCAGGCCTTCAGCACATCCTGCTCCGGCGCTTCGGCGAGGGCATATACCGTTGGGAACAGCTGGATAAAGCGATTCCAATAGGGGATTACGGTTTCGGCGCGGGTTTGCTGCAGCATGATTTCAGAAACCCAAATAGCATAGGGGTCGCCCGTGTTTCGCCAGGGCAGATCCCGTTTTGAGCGAATATACCATTTTTTGAGTTCGTTTGCTGCTGCGCAGGTATCATTGTTCATAAGAACATTGTACCATATTACGAGAAAGCTTGAAAACAGCAAAAAATCAAAGAGAAGAATAGATAAAGTGAGATAAAGGGAAGTTATTTAGAGAAAATGGAGAACTGATTCGAATTTCAATTGAATTTCCTTGTTGCCAGAATAGGGCTTCTATTATAAACTGACAATTGTCGGTTAGCACTCGATTGTGGCGAGTGCTAACAACCGAAAAGAACAAGGAGGAACATTCCATGCAGATTAAGCCTCTGGGTGACCGTGTGGTCATCAAGAATGCCGAAATGAACGAAGTTTCCAAAGGCGGCATCATATTAGCCGGCACGGCGAAGGAAAAGCCGCAAATGGCGGAAGTGCTGGCGGTCGGCCCTGGCGGCAACGTGGACGGCAAAGAAATCACCATGCACGTCAAGGTTGGGCAGAAGGTCATTTATTCCAAATACGCTGGAACCGAAGTCAAGCTGGACGGTGAAGAGATGATCATCGTTCGTCAGAGCGATATTCTGGCAGTAGTCGAATAAGGAAGGAGCGATAAACAATGGCAAAGCAATTGAAACACGGCGCGGAAGCGCGCGCGGCTTTGGAAATCGGCGTAAACGCTATGGCGGATACCGTGAAGATCACCCTTGGCCCCAAGGGTCGCAATGTGGTTTTGGACAAGAAATTCGGCTCTCCGCAGATCACCCACGACGGCGTCACCATCGCCAAGGAGATTGAGCTGCAAGACGCTTTTGAGAATATGGGTGCTCAACTGGTGAAGGAAGTGGCCACAAAGACCAACGATGTGGCCGGAGACGGCACCACCACAGCGACCCTGCTGGCCCAGGCCATTGTTCGGGAAGGCCTGCGCAATTTGGCAGCCGGCGCCAACCCCATTATCCTGAAGAAGGGCATTGAGGCCGCCACTGCCGCCGCTGTGGAAGGCCTGAAGGAGCTCTCCAAGCCCATCGGCGGCAAGCAGGAAATTGCCCAGGTCGCCGCCATCTCCGCCAGCGACGACACCATTGGCCAGCTCATCGCCGACGCCATGGAAAAAGTCGGCAACGACGGCGTCATCACCGTGGAAGAGTCCAAGACCATGCTCACCGAGATGAAGCTGGTTGAGGGCATGCAGTTTGACCGGGGCTATGCCTCCGCTTACATGGTCACCGATACCGACAAAATGGAAGCGGTGCTGGACAATCCATTGATCCTGATTACGGATAAGAAAATATCCAACATCCAGGAAGTGCTGCCCCTTCTTGAGCAGATCGTTCAAACCGGCAAGAAGCTGCTGATCATCGCCGAGGATGTGGAGGGCGAAGCTCTGGCGACGCTGATTGTCAACAAGCTGCGCGGCACATTCCACTGCGTCGCCGTCAAGGCTCCTGGCTTTGGTGACCGCCGGAAGGCGATGCTGCAGGATATCGCCATCCTGACCGGCGGACAGGTTATCAGCGAGGAGCTGGGCCTGGAGCTGAAGGATACAACCATGGACATGCTGGGCACTGCTCGTCAGGTGAAGATTGACAAAGAAAACACGACCATCGTGGAAGGCGCCGGGGAGGCTTCCGAGATCAAAGCCCGCATCAACTCCCTCCGGGCCCAGGTCGAAGAAACCACCAGCGATTATGATCGCGAAAAGCTCCAGGAGCGCTTGGCCAAGCTGGCCGGCGGTGTGGCCGTCATCTCCGTTGGCGCCGCCACCGAGACCGAGATGAAGGAGCGCAAGCTCCGCATCGAGGATGCCTTGGCCGCGACCCGGGCCGCTGTGGAAGAGGGCATCGTGCCCGGCGGCGGCGTGGCTCTGCTCAACGTGCTGAACAAGGTGGAGGCCCTTCTGGACAAGTTTGAAGGGGATTCCAGGACCGGCGTTGCCATCATCCTCCGCGCCTTGGAAGAGCCCGTCCGCCAGATCGCCATCAACGCGGGCATTGAGGGCAGCGTGATTGTAAACACCATCAAGAAGATGAACAAGATGGGCTACGGCTATGATGTGCTCCGGGATGAGTATGTCGATATGAACGAACGCGGCATAACGGATCCTACCAAGGTCACCCGCTCCGCGTTGCAGAATGCCGCGTCCATTGCCGCGCTGCTGCTGACCACGGAGAGCCTTGTGGCGGATATTCCCGAGAAGGAAGCCCCAGCAATGCCCGCCGGCGGCGGAATGGGCGGAATGTACTAGAGCCAACTCACCAAACGCAGGGCATAGCTTGTGCGCCTTTTTCCCCCTCGCGTCACAGACCGTCAACAAACCCCGGCACCTCAACGTGGGATGCATGAAGGGGCCGAAGCCCCTTCATATTCAATCGTATCGCCCGGCTTTGCCCGGCGGGCGGGGAGTTTTCAAGCGGCGTGCCGCTTGAAAAAATTCCTTTCACGGCCGGAAGGGCGTTCAGTCGAACGGAAAGCAAATTGCAATAAGTTAGAGCGTGTCGAATTTTTCGAAACCCTAT
>JAVBOX010000051.1:0-50654 GCA_031550095.1 Eubacteriales bacterium | reverse complement strand
CGGCATAGCAGGGAAGCGAAGTACGGACGGGATAAACGCTGAAGGCATCTAAGCGTGAAGCCCCCCTCAAGACGAAGATTCCCATTCCGCAAGGAAGTAAGACCCCTCAAAGACGATGAGGTGATAGGTCACCGGTGGAAGCGCAGCAATGCGTGGAGCTTGGTGATACTAATCGGTCGAGGGCTTGATCTTAGAAGGTGTGTGGAAGCGCGGTGAAACGCAAGGAGCGGAAGGACCATGGAAACATGGTGCTCAAAGCGATAGGCGCATTAACGTGACAAGGACACCATTCGCGGATCGAATGAAACTGAGACCATGGAATACATGATGAACGGTCAGAGATTCGATTCCCTTATTGCGAAACAATCGTTGTGCGGTTTTCAGGGTGTGGAGACACGGGAGCGTTCATGGCGGCCTTGGGCTGTCGGACGGGGCGTATCGGGGCGGCTTTTTTCTCTTGGCTTCCCAACCTGGGTTCACCCCCTGCTCTCGATACTAGATGCTATTTGCCTCCCTGAATCCGTTTCTTAATTCCCCGTTTCGTTACGGCTCCTTCTCAATTGCATACTTTTTCCGGTGGCTATGGCAAGAGGGTCCCACCTGTTCCCATTCCGAACACAGCAGTTAAGCCTCTTCGCGCCGATGGTACTTGGCTGGTAACGGCCCGGAAGACTAGGTCGCCGCCGGAATCCATTTTCCCCCCGCAAATCACTCGCCTGAGTGATTTGCGGGGGGTTTTTGTCCAGATATGACGAGAAGCGGACGTGAGGTTCGCGGCAGATGGCACAATGCCCGGATCGTCAGACGCTTTCCATCAACGCGATCTGCACTTCCCGCTCTTTCCTCACTTCTTCCAAGTTTTGAGGATACATCACATTGACGAGTTTCACCGCATAGTCTGAGGCGATAAGCGCGTGCCTTTTCACATGGGGCGTGTTTGCCACCTGCGCCATCACGCGAAGGACTTTCACCCGCACCGGATCCTTCTCCTCCCGGGCAAAATCAAGCATTTTCCCTGCCACATCCCTTGCCGCTTGAAAGTTGACCTTGCCCTCCTGCCACCGTTGGTTGATGGTAAAGCATTCCTCCATGGTCTCATCCCTCTGAATGCCGGTCAATTCCAGAACATGGCCCCCCAAAAGCATGCTATACCTGGAAATCCTATGGTGGTCGTGGGATTTGGCATCGAACGCGGCGATGAGCTTTTCCCTCAGCTCAGGCACATCCTCCAGCTTCTTGATGATTCCTACATCCTCCATATAGCTGTCTTTCTTGCCATTCTTCATTGCCGCCACACGCCCTCCCTATGATGCCGCCATGCTCAAAGGCTAGCATTAGTCGGTCCTCAGCTTGCCGGTAATCTGATCCGGGATAATTTTATACACAAGCGTATGCATGCTTGCGCTTTTAGAGGACATGCGGGATTTTTCAGGGCTCTCGTTGAAATACTTCTGGCAAAGGGCGGTGAGGATATCCACTTTCTGCGCCTCATCCGTCACCAACTCTGCGGTGCCGTTAACCATCACGCTTTGGTAAAAGGCGCTTTCGCAGCGCTCCTCCGGGGAAATGGACTTGCCCACAACCACAAAGCTCACCCTGTTGTTATGGCCCAGGTTGTCTATTTTGTGGCCTTCCTTGCCGCAGTGAACGCATACGCAGCCCTTATACCATACATAGTATATGGGGGTGGCCAAAGGCTGGCCTTCCTCGCTTATGCTGGCCATCACACCGTAAGAGCCGCTCTGAAGCACCTCCGGAATCATTTCCTCCGGCATGAGATACTTTTTGTTGCGGATTTCCCTCCCCATAAACTCCCTCCTTACGATTCTCACATTGTGATATCCCGTTGCGCTTTTGCCTTGGCAGATTCCGATATGCCGCTTATCTTGATGCAAGCGGTTACTTCACGCTGGGCGCTCTTTATCTCGAATTCACAATAAGGATATTTCTCAATAATTTTCTTCACATTGGCAAGGCCCAATCCATGGTGGCCCGCCTTGCTTGTTGCGCCGGCCGGGAACATTTCATCGATGTTTACCGGTTCATCAACGCTGTTGATGATGGTGATCATAAGCAGGAAGTCTGTCTTTCGCTCAACAGTAAACGAGACCAATTTCTCCTTTGAAACCGAAGC
The DNA here is from genome assembly GCA_031550095.1 of Eubacteriales bacterium. Lineage (GTDB taxonomy): Bacteria > Bacillota > Clostridia > Christensenellales > Aristaeellaceae > Avichristensenella. Next base: position 48,520 of record JAVBOX010000051.1, on the reverse strand, counting down.
CGCTTCAATGGCATTGTCCAAAAGGCAGGAGGCGACGCGGCAAAGATCAATGTCCTCCATTTGGAGGTCATTCAGCGGATATCCAACATCAATATTAAGCCTCACATGCAGCTTTTGCGCCTGGTCGTTTTTGCTGAGAAACAGGGCAATGAGCGCGGGATTTTCAACGGCGCGTCGGCCTAAATCCAGCAAGTTGCCCGCCTGTGTGGTAATTTCAACGAGGGTCTGATGATAGCGCTTGCAAGCCTCAAGGTCGCCAAGAGCGAAATAGCCATTGTAGGTTTGCAGGATGTTGAAGAAATCATGCTTAACCGAACTGAACTCATTAAGGCTTGAAAAAAGGGATTGAATATGGACGGTTTTATCATGTATCTCCGCCTGGGCATACCGGTTGTTGCTTAACACAATACAAAGCGCCGTGAATACGACCAACAACAATAAGCTTATGAAATTCGCCACAGCCGTATCAGGTACCAGTACCAATATAACGGCAGCGCAGAAATAAACATAACAAAGCTGAAAAACAGAAAAAGCAACGCTTGTGTTTGGCTTTGTGTCGCTTCCGCTCTTGATAATCAGCAGATGTGGTTTATTCTTTAGTACACAGGACATGCCCTTGAAGATGGCCACCATAATGATGAAATTCAGGATGTACCTTTGAATATAAATAGAATAATCAATCATCGCCTGGTCCGGCGCGAAGAAAAGCGAGCCCGCCATCCTGCTCACCCCGGATGCCGCTTGGAAGTACAGATAGGAATAAACCGTAACCTCTAGGGTTCGCAGGGCGGTGAGTTTGAGTGAAAAAACGCAAAAGAAAAAACAAAGGGTGGTTATAATGACGCCGGGAATCGAGATGAAAAAGGGCATCATTTGGGCTGAAATTCCCGATTCGATAAGTTTCAGCCTAGGAAAATCAATAAAAGCAACGCAAATACCGCCGCAGAGTAGAGCTAGGATCAATTTCTGCCTGATGGTCGCCTTTTTTTCGCATAAGCGTATCAAAAGGTTTAGCTTCATGTACATCAATATGGACTGATAAAAATAAGCCACAATGACGGCAATGCGGCGCATCGTCTCCGCATGAACAAGATCGCTTGGCATTTCACATCACATTCCTTCCGCTCAGGAGCCATTGATAAGACTACACAAAAACATAAAACAATAGCGGCTTCACTTCCCATTATCCAAGCTATGCTTGGCCCGCATTTGTATCAAGGCCATCTATCCAAGGATAAGTGGCCTTTTCCATTATATATGATTTTCTAATTCAAATCAATGAAACAAGAAGAATGAGCGTGAATAAACGCATGGAAACTCAGAATTTAAGAGGTTCCTCATTGTAACAATGGGTAAACTCAGCGAGGTCTGACAAACGGCTCCGAAATGACGCAATCCCGCCCTGAACTTTTGCCCATATACATTTTCTTGTCGGCCGTCTCCACCGTATCATCCAGGGATCTTGAAAAATCATGCTGTTGGATTCCAATGGTGACGGTAATATAGATCATCTGGCCTTCATAATGCAAAGGATTGTTTTTCAGGTGGTTCCTCAGCCTTTCAATCAGCTGCAGAATCTGCGGGAGTTCCAAGCCGCGAAAAATCAGCAGAAATTCTTCACCGCCCCAGCGTATCAGAAAGTCATCCTTGCGAAAAGTCTTTTCAAGAGTTTTCGCCAGGGTTTGAAGCACCTGATCTCCCGCCTTATGCCCATAGATGTCATTGATCTGTTTAAAATGATCAATATCCAGCAAGGCGATGTAGATGCTGTCCTGAGGAGCCCCCTCCTTCTCCACTTCCTCCTTCAGGAGATTGTACTTGTACCGGTTGCCCAGGCCCGTAAGGGGATCGATCTGGGCGGCATAGGAGGTGTAGGCGATCTGGTCCCTGTGCATGCGCTCAGTATACTTCTGAAAGAGAAAACCGAGATACAGCTCAAAGAAGCAGACGAGCATGGTGCAATTTAGCAGAACGAACTTCAAGGTGGCTATGGTGGAATTCGCGTGGAGGGGCACGTGATCCCGTGTGATCCAAAAGGCGATATTGATGCTGATCAGGAGGAAAAGATCAAAAAAGGGCTTGCTTTTCGGCTTTAAAATATTGAACAAATGGTTTGGCAAAATAGCGGCCACCACGATGAAAACCGTGCCGCATTCGCCAAAATTGTAGCAAAGCATGTTATGCAGGATAACAACGCTGGCGCACAGCAGAACGTACGCGATTTTATAAGTGCCTTGCCGTCCCTTGCGGCAATGGAAATACAGGACTGTGGACATGATGCCCTGGGAGGTGCAATAGATCGCCAGGTTCATAATGCCGATGAGAGGATAGTAGACCGCAAAATAGAAATACAGCGCCGCCGCGCAGAGGCACAGGAGCGTAATGCCAAACCTGACACGGGACTCCGGCGTTGAGTCGATTTCAGTGTTGCCAAGCAGCAGCGCGGTTAATTTGGTCAGCATTCATTTTCTCCTTCTTTTCCCGGTTCGGTTTACTGCTTGCTCACTTCGGTGCGCATGACAAGACGAACGGTCTACCAGACCCCGAAGGACATGGCATCGTCGTTTTGCTCGCGTTGGCAAGAGCATAAATTGAGCCAAAGGAATTTTGTCATTTGTGAGGTTCTCTTTCGTAAAATAACCATGCGCACGCTTTCCGCATGAGGGATTTTCGGCGCGAAAGATCATTCCGCCGTTAGGGACAGGATGTCGTTATCAAGGTCCGAGACCTGCTTGGGATACACCTTGGACGGCTCACTGGCGCTGTGCAAGGGGAACCATACCTGGGCAAAAAACGGGCTGCGCTTGGCGATTTCATGGTAATTCCAGCTCGACCTCTCGCATTCCGGACACCAATGCCCCCCCTGTAGTACGAGCCTTGGACTGGCGGAAAACCGATGACCAAACGCGCAGATCCAATCCAGCTTGCCGGTCCAGTCTCCCTTTTCCATAGATTCGCTCAAGAGCTTTCCCCCCCGAAAAACAGCCGCGTTTCCCACGTCCTCCAGGGTCAGCTCTCCTTCCGGCTTGCTCTCGTCATACCCATGGTCAATAGGGATCACCCGGTTCCAACCTGAAAAGTGTTCAAAGGCCTCCATGGACGGTATCTTTGACCATTCCTCCCTTGAGATGAGAAAAGGCTCGAACTTATCGCTTTTCCCTTCCTTTAAAAAACCAAGAATGCCATGGGCGCTTAGGGCAATCCTTTTGTATTTCGCGTGGATCACCGCGCAGATGAGCCTTTCGCCCATGGGCAGCCGGCAAACCGCCCGGGAAAGGGGAACCAGCGGGCCAAAGGCTTTGAGGAACACCTCGTAAAAATGCTCGATGGAGGAGTTCTTCCGGTAACGCAGATAGCCGTCCAGCACATCTCCATCCAGGTAATATTGGCCGTGAAAGTTCCGAATGGCGAACCAGTTGGCTTCAAAAGCCCTGCCAAAGTCCTTGATCCCCATTCGGCTGAAAAGCTCGCTTAAAACCTGATAAAAGCTTGCCCGAGCCGCCGCGCCTCCCGCCGCGTTGTAGATATGGCACCAAAATTCCTCCGGAAGATCATCGCAAACATTGCGAAGCAATCGGCCAGAATCCGTTTCCGAAATATATTCCAGGACATTGTCGAGGCAATTGTGAAAAATTATGCCGTCGTTCACTTTGGTCATCTGGGCGCACATGATGCCAGTCTGCCGAATGCTGACCCAATACCGAAGGCCCGATTCGATCACGGCTCTCTCCGCCGCCACCTTGGCCACGGCGTAATAGTCGTGGACGCTGGGCTTTATGGGGTCGCCGACCCTTCCCCAGTGAATCGGCGGCATTCGGTCGCCGGTCTCCGCCACGGTCCCGATATAGACGAGCTTTACATGGTTTTCAAGCCCGTGGGCGTAGACCGCCCGAAGGATGTTGACCACGGAGCCATAGTTGATCCTCATGGAGAGCCCCGGGTCGTAGTCCGCCTTGGGGGATACCAGCGCACCTACATGCAGGATGATGTCCATATCCCTCACGCAGCGATGAATGACCCCATAGTCGCTCATATCCCCGTAAACCACATGGACCCGGCCGCTCCTCACAAGCCCCTTCAGCCGCTTTTCCAGCGGATCCCCAGGCAGGACGAGAACCGTGAGATCGAACAGGTCGGGAGAGGCGGCAATCAGTCGAACGCCCTCTATGCCCATGGAACCGGTTCCGCCGGTCATAAACACGCGCTTTTTCATAGATCGCCCCGCATGCCCATGGCGGTTGAGGCGCCATCCAGCAGCCGATAGCAGAGCCGGATGGAATCCCCAATCGCGCCTTCGATATCGTCATGCTCAACCGAAAACAGCTTCCGGTTCGTCTCATCAATATACATATACGAATACAGTATTTCGGATATCCTGCCGTAATTCAAGCCGCTCTCCAAGCCCATTTTTTCATTCAGGACCATGTGCGTCGTAATCGTACGGTTGAAAAGAAACTTGGGGATATGGATGACGGGCATCACCCGTGAGGAGAGCGCTTTTTGCATGATCCGCAGCAGATTGTCCCAGCTCAGGTTATAGCATCCCACGGGATAGCGGTTGCCGCCCCGGTTGACATCCAGGGCGCCCGCGACAAACTGCCCCGCCTGTTTTGCGGTGATTACGGCGCTGCCCCCCGCGGGATAAAAGATGGCGCGCTTCGCCTCATGGATCAACCTCGCCATGAACATCCAAACCGGGATTCTGCCCTCCTGCACCCCAAAAATATAGGGAAACTCCAAAACCGCCACGTGAAAGCCATCCTCCGCAAAGGACAGGGCGGCTTCAGACTGAATGACACGGCTTTTGATGTAGGGATGGACCTGGGAAAGCCTGAGGTTTGGCATGGAATCGTTGAAGTGGGTGAAATAGGAGCCGCAAACCACCGCATGCCGAATCCCATTGGCCCTGGCAAGGGAAAGAAGCCTTTGAAGCGGCAAGACGTTCAAGCGCGTATAAAGGTCCAGGATAGGCGCGGGACCAGAAACCCGCTCATCCACGCCGGCGGCGAACACAACGCCTTCACAGCCATTCAAAAGCGCCAAAAGCTCGTCATCGCCGAGTTTATTAAAATCCACGACGGCATTCGTCATCCCGTCGGGAAGTGAAAAGCTGGGAACCCGAGAAGAGACAGACGCCACCTGATGGCCCCGCCTCAGCAGCTCCCTGGACGCCTCAAAGCCGATGAGGCCCGTGCCACCCACGATAAAGACTTTCACACCATCACGCCCTCGAAAAATCAGGCCCCACGCGAGGGAACTCTTTCCTCCACAGTTTATCACAAATTCATGGCATATGAAAGTCCCTTCAGCAAATAAATGACATATATTTTTAATATTTTCAGCGCGGACTACGGCTTCCTTGCCAGATACATGGTAATTTTATCATACAGCGTTATTCTGTTGCCCTCGTCCATGATCACATCCCGAATGCCTTTATAAAACTCCGACCTGTAGGGCTCTTTCAGCGTGATGTGGTCGCTGTGGGTACCGATGTACGACACATATTGGTCCGCGGTAAATTCTCTCGTCCTTTGATAAAAGCGGCTCTGGAGATCCACAAACCCATACTTCACACGGGCATCATAGTCCAACTTGCAGGCATATTCGGTCTCTGGGAAAAAGTGCTTGGCGTATACTTCCTGGATTCGGGTGTACAGCGGTTCATCCGTATAGCCGCCGCCGGGCCGTATATCCGGCCGCGTCATAAACATAGCAAACGCGCCGCCGCTCTTCAGCGCGGCATAGGCCTTTGGGTAGCCAATCTTCTCCGGTATCCACTGAAAGGCCGCGGCGGAGTAGATCAAATCAAACCGATCATTCCCCAGTTCATGGGTTTCAAAGTCCGCGTTGACAATTTGAAAGTTGCTGTAAGCGCCAAACCGAGTTTTCATAAACTCCGTAAAGTTCTCGCCCAACTCGATCGCCAAGTAGGAGCAGCCCGTCTTTAGAATGGGCTCAGTGGCCTGGCCTGTTCCAGGGCCCACCTCAAGGGCGGTCTTTTGGGCATCCAGCATGGAGAATTGGATAAGATCCGCAAAAAGCTCCTGGCAATAGCGGGGTCTCCATTGATCGAACTGTTGGGGAATACCGTCAAATACCTTCCGAAAATCCATAGAGTATCCCCCGACCTGTGTTCATTTTCTGGCTTTCCCATCACCCACATAGGGGGTGAATCCGTCCGCGGCAGGCCCCGAAGACAATGGGCTCCCCGCCGTTATCGCAGGATGTTCATGGTAAAATGGCGATGTGAATTTGTCAAGTATTTCTTTGTAAGATGAGAGGTTTTTGAATGAATATCGTTGTTTTGTGGGAGAAACGGTGGTCGGAGTAAAGCAACAATCCGAACCCGCCGCCGACAGGGATAAACTGCCGCGATTGGTTCGGATTATGTTGGTTTGGTGCGATCGACGGGACTTGAACCCGTACCCTCTCGGACACGCCCCTCAAACGTGCGCGTATGCCAATTCCGCCACGATCGCATATGGAACGCTCTTAGCGCCAGGAATCAGTATAATCGGGAATTGCTTCGCTGTCAACCCCATTTATCGAGAGTTAATATTGCCCCGGCACCCAAATATACGCGCGATGCCGGGACAAACCCGTGGATAGGAAAAAGAAACTGGTCCCTCTTTGACGACGGCATGCCTCCATCGGCCAGGGCAACGCCACGCTATCGCGGCCGCCATCCGCAAAGCCACGATGGTCTGGCCTGCCGCCACTTCATCTCCGCCCTCGCGCCCTATTTGAGGGCCTGGGCTATCTGCCGCTCCAACCAGCCGCTCCACTGGTCAAAGCCCTCGCCTGTCCGGCAGGAGAGGGGGAACATCCGGATGGATGGGTTCACGTTTAAGACGTTTGTTTTCACCGTAGCCGGGTTGAACCCCGGATCGGGCAGATAATCGACCTTGTTGATGATCAGCGCGTCGCAAACCGAAAACATGAGCGGGTACTTCAGAACCTTGTCGTCGCCCTCCGGCACGCTGGTAATCATGACCCGTATGTTGGCGCCGATGTCAAACTCGGCAGGGCACACCAGGTTGCCGATGTTTTCGACGATGATCAAATCCAACGCCGATAGGTCCAGCTCCTTCAGCCCTGCTTCCACCATCTGGGCATCCAGGTGGCAAGCGCCGCCGGTACGCAGCTGTACGGCTGGAATGCCCGTTTTGCTCACTTTCTCCGCGTCCACGCTGGACTCGATGTCCCCCTCGATGACCCCGATGCGATACTTGCCGGAGAGTGCGCCGATGGTTTTGAGAATCAGGCTCGTCTTGCCGGCCCCGGGCGATGCCATCAGGTTCATCAGGAACACGTGGTTTTCCTTGAGCCGCTGGCGCAACGCCGCCGCGGCGTTGTCGTTCTCCGAGAAAATGGTTTCACGAATATCGATAAATTTCACATCATTCATAGGGTTCTCCTTAAAGGCGCCGGAGCATAAGCCCCGGCGCGTCCAAATGTAGTCAGTGAAGTGGCGCATGAACAGCAATACCGATCAAATAATTCCGAAAGAAATCTCATGCCACCTCGATACCCTGGATGATAAACTCCAGGCCGGAAACGAGCTCATAATCATGAACGGCGCACTCTGGGCAAAGCACTTCTTGATCGGAAACCTTCTTCAAGTCCAGGGTGAACTGGTGGTCGCAGTTGTTGCATCTTAAAACCACCGGCTCCACCATGACAAGGATCTCCGCTCCTTCCGCGATGCTGCCCTTGCTGATGTATCGGAAATACCGCCGCATCCACTCGGGTTCCAGATCGCGCATGACGCCCACCCGTAAAAAAATCGAGACCACCTTGGCGGCGCCGCTTTTTCGCGCGTAGCGCTCCGCCACACCCAATATGTCCTTCGTCAGCGAAAGCTCGTGCATCCCGTTACGCCTTTTCCGCCAGCGCCAACCGTTCCTTGTCGATCGCCGCTTTCTCCATGGCCATGCGCTCGAAGGAGTCATAGGCAAGCTCGTCTTCAGGCAAATTGAGGCGGTCTTGAGGTTTGCGCTCCAGAATCAAAGCCTTCTTCGGGCACTTGGTCACACAAAGGCCGCAGCCGATGCAGGCGCTTTGATTAAGCGTAACGGTGCCATCCTCGTTCTTTTTCAGCGCCTGCATGGGGCAACGTTTTACGCAAATGCCGCAGTTCACGCACTGGTTGTCATCCTTTTCGCAGAGGTAGTTGCCCCAGCGCTCAAATGTCTGCTTCCCGTGCTTTGGGCCTACCGCGTTGGAAATTTTCGCCGCTCGCAGAATGCCGCAATGGCAGGGAGGGCAGCTGCAAATGGCGCTGTAGATGGTGGAATGGCCAACGAGCATGGTGTAACCAAGCGCGTCGTTTTCATCGACGATTTTCAAGGCTTCTTTCGTGGTGATGATCCGGGCATTCGCCACCTTTTCATCGATGTAATAGCGGGCCATATCGCCAAACATCATGCAGCGGCTCGTTGTGTCCAGACAGCTGCAGGGGCCGCCGAACTTGGCGGATGTGCGGCAGACGCAATCGGCCACGATGATCAGGTTTTGCCGTTTGATGTTCTCGCGAACATCGTCAATGGGCAGGATCTGGTCGTCCTTCACGGTTTTTGGGTTGGTGGGAACCGCCCGGGCAATCGGCAGGCGGTAATCGAACAGGCTCTCACCAAAACCATTCGCGAAGTGGTGTACTCTGTCGATGGCGTCGCTCAGCTCAATTTTGTCGGTGTTAAATTCCCAAAGGCCATGCACAAACGGAATCAGGCGGTACCGCTTTTCAACATCCCGCGGGCCATACTGCCAAAAGAGCAGATGCCGGCTGGCCATGCGCTCCAGGTTCTCCGCCGCTTCCTGTTCCGAAATGCCCATGTACTCAGCGGTTTCCTTCACGGTATAAGGGCCGGGACGCATCCGGAGATGAAACGCGGCGTCCTCCTCGGTGAAGAGCTTTTTGAGATAGTTGACCTCAGAACCTTTTTCGGTGCGGGGATAGCCTTTTCCAAGGGTGTCCATTTTGTCCAGAAGTTGTTGATAGATGTCTGCCATTTAGGTCCTCCTTCTCCAATTTCTAATTTCGCCCGCCATGTCGGGCTGCCCGGGCCTAGAGCAATTTCTGAAAACATAGCGCATAGATTGGCGAGAGATTTTGACATCTCGCTAAGACGAGGAAGCGAGGCGTAGCAGCGCTACGCTGAGCAGACGAGGCAACGCGAGAAGCCAAAAGATCCGCCAGGATGTGTGCTATGTTTTCGATAAATGCTCTAAGGCGACACCGCACAAAGGAGCGTCACCGGCATTGCGAGAGATTTTCGCGCTGATCAAGAAGCCCGGAGGAAGCCGTAGCTGCGCTACGGCGACCGCAAGAGCGACATAGAGCAGCGCGAAAAGATCCACAAAGACGGCGTGCGCGACTGTGCGGTGTTGTCCCGATAAAGGCCCGTACAAAGGTATAATATAACATGCCTGTAAATCATTTGAAAGTCCCTCTTTTGAAAACCCGGTTTGGGCAGAACAGCGGCGCCGTTTTTCTATACATTTTGCTTGCGTTTGTCGAAACATGTGCTAGAATAATACCCATATTCCTTGTATACAACCTGGAAGAGAGGTATGCGGCATGAACATCGCGATTTTAGGACATGGCGTGGTCGGCGGCGGGGTATACGCGCTACTATCGGACGGCGCTCTAGGCATCGCGGTGCGCCGGGTGTTGGAACCGCGCCCAATGAAAGGGCTTTCCGGCATCCAAACCGATAACATCGGCGATATTCTCAATGATCCGGAAATCGACTGTGTCGTGGAAGCCATCGGCGGCGTGCATCCCGCGCTCAGCTATGTAACTTCCGCCCTCCGGGCAGGCAAGCATGTGGTCACCTCCAATAAGGAGCTCATCAGCCATGGATTGGCCCCCTTGCTCACAGGCTCCGCGGAGCATAGAGCCCAGCTGCGCTTCAGCGCCAGCGTAGGCGGCGGGGTGCCTTGGCTGCATAACCTGCTGCGAACCAAGCGGGGGGATCGGATTCTCTCCATAAACGGCATCGTCAATGGAACCACCAACTACATCCTGGACGCCATGGCCCACGGCCTCACCTTTGAGGATGCCCTGAAAGAAGCCCAACGGCTGGGCTACGCGGAAGCGGATCCCTCCGCGGATCTCCTGGGCTTGGATGCTAGGCGGAAATGCGCCATTTCGGCGGCGCTTGCCTTTGATACCGTGGTGGAGGTCAGCAGCGTGCCCGTTCTGGGCATGCAGAACATTCAAAAGGCCGATGTGGACGCCTTCCGGGAAAACGGCCTCACCGCCAAGCTGCTCATGAACGCGGCCAGGGCGGAGGAAGGCATTGCCGCCTATGTGGAGCCCTCCCTGCTGGGGCAGGACGCCATGGCCGCCCACACCCCTACCAACCACAACTACATCACCCTATGCGGCGAACACGTGGGCCATCTGGCTTTCTTCGGCCAGGGAGCGGGCCGGTTTGCCACGGCGGAAAACATCGTTCAGGATCTGTTGGACATCATGGCCCGGAAAGCGCCTACGGCCAAAACCACCGACGCCTTGCCCGTACGCAATGACGCGGAGCGCCATCCCTATTATGTCCGCACAAAATGGGCGGAACAGGCAAAGGCCCTTTTCGCCAAGCCCTTTGGCGAAGGTTTCATCACCGACCCCATCGCCGTGGACAAAATGCATGCCTTGGCCGAGGAAATGCTTACCGAGGATCCCCGGACCTTTATCGCCGGAATTCCCGAGTACAACATTTGATTCCATCCCGCCGTTAAAAAAGCCTTGGGCGGTCGCCAGCGCAGCCGCCCAAGGCTTTTGTTTGATTTTCCCAAGCGCTGACGTTAGGGCCGCCCGGGTCTACGGATCATTGCCGCGGAATGGATACAGGCGCCAGCCCGCATAGGCTCGCAGTGACGCCAAGCAAGTTGCCGATATTTCCGCCCATATCCCTGATAAACCATTTCTCTCCGGAGCGGATCACATCGCGACAGAAGCAAAACCGGCAAATCTACAAATAAGTATATAAGTTCTGCCAACTCTTGACAAACTATGCCTAAAAAAGGCTATACTGATGGGAAGACAACCAACGCTTGGAAAGGTGATATGGAATGGACATCAATAAGCTGCTTAGCAGCGCACGCATAGCGTTCAATGAGAAAGGCCCTTTTTCTTTGACAAGGGAAATTTCACAAGGAGAACAGGACGCCTTTGAAAAGAATCTGACCGCGCTCATCAAGGCGCTGCCAACTTATAAACAGCCGCCCCGGGTTTGCCCACATCGGTCAGGCTCGGAAGCGGAAAAAAGCGCCCTGCCCCTCTCCTCTGTTAATGAGGATGTGCCCGAACTCTCCGTGGCCCGGAAAACCTTGCTTTCCTCCGCGCCCGCCACCCGGGACGGCTGCTTTTCCGTGCCTCGGGCCATCGAATGACTGCCCGCACGGAGCAGGGGAGGGAGATCACCTCCCTTTCCGTGGCGGGGCTTTCGAAGGCGCTGGTCAAGGGCGATTGGACGGCGGCGGAGGTGGCTGAGGCGTATCTGGGCCGCATTCGGGAAATGAACCCTTCCCTTTGCGCGTACATCACCCAAACGGAAGAAGCGGCCCTCTCCGCCGCGGGGACGGTGGACGCCTTGCGGGCGAAGGGAGCGGCTTTGCCCCCTCTGGCCGGAATTCCCATGGGCATCCAGGACAACCTCTGCACACAAGGCATCCGCACCACCTGCGCCTCCCGGATGCTGTTGGATTATATACCTCCCTATAGCGCCACGGCCGTTCAGCGAATGCTCTCCGCCCACGCCGTTCCCCTGGGAAAGCTCAATATGAACGAGTTTGCCATGGATTCCACCCGGACCCCGGGAGAAAGCCCCGGCGGTCCGGCTGTGGCGGTGGCCATGGGGATGGCCGCCTTTGCCCTGGGCTCCGACACGGGGGGATCCATCCGCCTGCAAGCGGCCCTCCGGGGTTTGGTGGGCATGCGGCCCACCTATGGAACCGTATCCCGGTATGGGTTGGCAGCCTTTGCCTCCTCTATGGATCAGGTGGGGCCTTTGACCCGTACCGTGGCGGATTCAGCCCTCGTTCTGGACGCGCTGGCGGGCCATGATCCCTTGGACGCCACCAGCGACAAAAGGGCAGGGGGAGGGTATGGCGCCTCCCTGGGCGAAGGCGTTGAGGGCCTTTCCCTCGCCCTGCCGGCGGAGCTGCTGGACAACGATGCCTTCGCCCCTGGCGTGCGCAAAGCCATGGAAGCAGCCTTGAGGGCCTATGAGGCCATGGGAGCACGGGTTTGCCGCGTCTCCATGCCTCCTCTTTCCATGGCGTTGCCCGCCTACGCCATTCTCTCCAGCGCCGAAGCCTTCAGCAGCTTTGCCCGCTTCGACGGGGTTCGCTATGGCCGCCGGGCGGAGGGTGGGGACACCCTGGAAGCGCTATACGTCCTCTCCAGGTCGGAAGGCTTTGGGGCAGAGGTGAAAAGCCGCATTCTGCTGGGCGCGTGGGCCTTGGCAGAAGGGGAGAACGGCCATGCCTACGGGTGGGCGGCCCAAGCCCGGGCTGCGATCCGGGCGGAGTTTGCCAAGGCGCTGGCCGATTATGACATTTTGCTGGCCCCAACGGCGCCAACGGCCCAAACGGCGACCCTTTCAGGCAATGAAAAAGCATCCAACTCCCTGGCGTTTGGGGAAGGGAACCTTTGCACCGCCCCGGCAAGCCTGGCGGGCCTTCCCTCCCTCTCCATTCCCTGGGGAATGGAGGAGAGCGGCTTGCCGTTTGGGCTCCAACTGGTGGGCCGTGCCTTTGAAGAGCGAACGCTCTATCGGGCGGCGGCGGCCCTGGAACGGGAGGGATGCTAGGTGGAAGCCTTTCAGCTTGCCGTGGGTCTGGAGGTTCACGCGGAGCTTTTGACTAGGACAAAGCTCTTTTGCTCCTGCGCCGCAGACCGAAGCCGGGAACCCAACACCCGATGCTGCCCCGTCTGCGCGGGTCTTCCCGGCGGGCTTCCCACGCCAAACCAACAGGCCGTGAGGCTGGCCATCCGGGCGGGGCTGGCGCTCCATTGCCAAATCTCCCGAACGCTTCGTTTTCACCGGAAGCATTACTTTTACCCCGATCTGCCCAAAGGTTATCAGATTACCCAGGGGGATTTGCCCCTCTGCGCCAATGGCTGGCTGGATTTCGAGGCGGACGGAGCGTCCAGGCGGGCGCGTATCGCCAGGGTTCACCTGGAGGAGGACGCGGGCAAGCTGATCCATCAGGGAAGCGATACCCTGGTGGATCTGAACCGCTGCGGCCTGCCTCTTATCGAGATCGTGACGGAGCCGGATCTTCAAACCGCCAATGAGGCCAAGGCCTTTCTGCGAGTGCTTCGGGCCCTGCTGCTGGCGGCGGGGGTTTCCGACTGCCGGATGCACGAAGGCGCCATGCGCTGGGATGTGAATGTCTCCGTAAGCCGGGCAGGGGATGCCGCCTTAGGGCCTAGAACCGAGATCAAGAACATGAACTCCTTCGCCTACGCGGCCAAGGCCATCGATGCGGAATACGCCCGGCAGCGGGACGCCTTTCTGTCCGGCGAGCCCGTTTTGCGGGAAACCCGCCGTTTCGATCCTCACACCGGGCGGACAATCCCCCTCCGGGTCAAGGAAAGCGCGGCGGATTATCGCTTTTTGCCGGAGGCGGACATTCCGGACATTTGGATTGACGAGGCGGAAATCGCCGCCATTGAAGGCAGCATGCCCGAACTGCCAGGTGAAAGGGCGGCGCGTTACGGCCGGTGCTTTGGCCTTGAGACATGGAGGGCCAAGGATCTGGCACAGCGGTTCCCCTTGGCGGATGCCTTCGACAAAGCGGCGCCCTTTTGCCAATCGCCCAAAAGGCTGGCCGGCATCCTCCTTCAGGACATTCCCCGGTTTGTAAAGGAGAAAGACCCTGTGCCTTTCCCGCCGGAATCCCTGGCCACCCTGGCAGATCTGCTGGAGACGGGAAAGCTCCATCCCGCATCCGTGGGAAAGGCCTTGATGGAAATGATGAAGACGGGAGAAGCGCCGGAACCGGTTTGCCAAAGGCTAAGCCTTTTGTTGCGTCACGATGCCCTGGGTGCTGACCTGGCTGTGAATCAGGCCATTGCCGGAAGCGGCCCCCTCATCGAAGCATACCTGGACGGCAAGGAAAAGGCCTTTCACGCCATCATGGGAAAGGTCATGGAAATTTTAGGCGGCGGGGGCGATCCGGCGACCGTGGCCGCCCTGCTCAAGGCGCGGCTGGTGGAAATACGCGTGAAGGGCCAGAAAGAGCCCTGACAGAAAGGCTGTTTTGGGATGGCATGCCTCCGGCGCGTGCATCGCGGGCGGCTATGGGGATCTTCGGCGGCAACCATCGAGGCGCCCGCGGGAAGTTAAAAAATTTCTTTTTTTCCCCCTTGACATTTACGTTACGTCATGGTTTATCCTGATGCTGTCAGGAGGTGCGCGAATGGAATATACGGTTCAGAAGCTGGCAAAGCTGGCGGGGATCAGCCCCCGGACGATTCGGTTTTATGATGAGATCGGGCTTTTGAAGCCCGCCCGGGTCAGCGCCTCCGGCTACCGGATCTACGGAGGCCAGGAGGTGGACGTCCTCCAGCAGATTCTATTTTACCGGGAGATGGGCCTGGAACTCTCCGCCATTGGCCAAGTGATCAAGGCCCCCGCCTTTGACCGCATGGCCGCGCTGAAAGCCCATCTCGCTGCCCTGGAGGATCAAAAAGCCCGGGTGGACCGGCTCATTCACACCGTCCGGCAGACCATCGAAAGCGAAGAAGGAGGAAAGAAAATGAAGGACAAAGAAAAGTTTGAAGGCTTCAAGCGGGAGTTGATTCAGGAAAACGAGCGAAAGTATGGGGAGGAGATTCGGGAAAAGTACGGCGCGGATACCGTAGCCAGGAGCAACGCCAAGATGATGAACATGACAAAGGAGGCTTACGACACCATGCAGGCTTTATCGGCCCAGGTGTTGGAAAAGCTTCGAGACGCCGTGAAGGCCGGCCTTGCTCCCCATGGGGACACCGGCAAGGAAATCGCCCTGCTTCACAAGCAATGGCTTACCTTCACCTGGCCAGAATACAAAAAAGAGGCCCACCTGGGCCTAGCCCAGATGTACCTCGACGACGCCCGGTTCACCGCCTACTACGACAAGGAAGTGCCCGGCTGCGCCCAGTTTCTCAGGGACGCGGTGCATGCCTGGGAGAAGGCGCTGTAAAAGCCGCCGCGGTGGGCGAAGGGGTTCTTTTATGCCTATATGGCCAATGATGGGGTTCTGGAGGGGGAAAGACGCTCTTGGCTCGTTGATCATCCGTTGAGAGGGCCGTCCTTAGCCTCGTCATAATAGTAAAACACCCTTGCGTCCACAGCGGATAGATTCACGGCATACAACAAATGGAATGGCTTGCCAGCATCCGGCCCACCCGTTCCATAGAGGATCGTCCAATAATCGGTATCATATACATCCAATCCTTCCTGGGGTTCGCATTCCCAGAAGGCAACACAGCGGGTCAGGGCGTCCAGATTCTCTCCGGTGATATCCGACCGAGAAAGGACGATTTCCCGGCTTTTAATGATTGCCTCTTCCCGAGGCATATCCCCCTCCCCAGGCAGGCCCCGCCTAGCGGAATCCCAAGGCGACTGGATAAACATCCGGTCGTACAGCATCCCATCCTCCAGGGACCAGAAATCGGGGGGGCCCTTCGCTTCTATCAATTCCTCATACCTCTCGGCGATTTGGAACGCGTCCACCTCGGCCACCTTGCCCGAAGGCGAAAGAATGGTGACAGCGCAGCTCTCCCCCGTCACCCGATCCCACAGGGTGATCCGCCAAGCCCGCTCCGCTTTCCCCTCCACTTTGACGGTGACGAAGGAGGAGACGGCGTACCTTTCGGGAAACTCCCCTTTAACCAATGGATCGTCGATGGCCCCAACGGCCTTTTGCCATTCTCCCCGGGCGATTTCCAGCGCCTCCTCATAGGGCATATCATGTTCGGTTGATTCCGCTAGGGCGGCCGTGAGATATAGCGGTTCCGCAAAGGCGGGCAGGGCGGCGGATAGCGTCAGCAGCGCGGACAGCAAAAAAACGCCCAAATTTCGCATGTTTTCCTCCAATACAGGTTTTCTGGTGTTTTATCCGGTTTATCCCTGCATATGAACGAAACAGGGGTCCGAACGCTTCCTTTTTTTCCCAAAACAAGGCGGCTATGCCGGATTGACCCCCGAGAGGAACCCCGCTATAATAGAATAAAGTGCGCTTGAAAAAACGCCGGGACTCCGTCCCGGACCCTGCCAAAGGGCCCTGCCCTTTGGCATCCCATCATTTCGCCTCACGGCGGCAAGGGTTGATACATGAATTTAGCCCACCTGTAAGCGAAAGTGATGGGGCTTTGTGTAACCATCCGGTGGATGGTTCTGCCTCCAAGGAGCGATGCGGCAGCACCTCTCATTGGAGGCGTGAAATCCCTTTTCCTTCACTCCGGTCGCGACAGCCCCGCCCAGGCAATCAAAGAAAGAAGGCGATTCCATGTCCATCCATGCCGGGTACTTTCCCGTGCCCTACGCGAGTCTACAGGATCTATGCGCCCGCATCTTCGCGTCCTACGGCTTTTCCATAGAGCAGAGCGAGGAAATCACCCAGGTGCTGCTATCGGCGGACCTTTGGGGCATCGAATCCCATGGGGTACAGCGCTTGGTTCGTTACGATAAAGAGATCATGGACGGTTGGGTGGACCCCCGGGCGGTGCCGGAAGTCGCGTTTGAGACGCCCCTATCCGCCGTTATTGACGCCCATCACGCCATGGGCCAGCTGGTTTCCCGGGAGGCCATGAACCTGGCCATCCAAAAGGCCAAGGATCACGGCGCAGGCTTTGTGACCGTTCGGAATTCCAACCATTACGGCATCGCCGGGTACTATGCCCGCATGGCGGCGGAAGCGGGGATGATCGGCCTTTGCATGACCAACTCGGAGGCCATCATGGTGCCCACCTACGGGCGGCAGGCCATGCTGGGCACAAACCCCATCGCAATGGCCATGCCGGCGGACCCGGTGCCCTTCCTATTTGATGCCGCTACCTCCGTCGTTACCCGGGGCAAGCTGGAGGTTTACCGCAAGCGGGGCGAGCCCTTGCCCCAGGGATGGGCTTTGGATGCCGAAGGCCGTGAATCCACCGACCCGGACCAGGTGCTGGACAACATCATCGCCAAGAGAGGCGGCGGCATTCTGCCCGTAGGCGGTTCCGATGAGATCGGCGGCGGCCACAAGGGATATGGCTTTGGCATGATCTGCGAGATTTTTACCGGCATCCTCTCCGGAGGGCGCACCTCAAACCATGTCAACACCACACCGGGCCACACCCACACCGCCCATGGCTTTATCGCCATCAGCCCTTCCCTCTTCGGCGATCCTTTGGAAATCCGCGACAGGTTCTCCCGCTTCCTGCAGGAAATGCGGGACGCCCAGAAAGCCGTCGGCCAGGAGCGCATCTACATCCAGGGGGAAAAAGAGGTGGAGTCCACCCGGGAAAAAATGAAGAGCGGCATTCCTATCAATGAAAAAACCCGGGCAGAGATCAACCGGATCGCCTCCGCCCGGGGTGTCCAAGGTGCCGTATAGCATAAACTCAAAGGGAACATGATGGAAGTCCTACAATTGATGCCTATAAGAATCAATGCGCGAGGCGGACGCTTCGCGCACTTTTTATGGCTCGTTCAATTGCTCCATAAGCCAGTTATGATAGAGCTCCAGTTCTCCCCGGAATATGGCAAGATCGGCCGCCAGCACAAGGGCCACATCCTCCAGCCCGCTTTTGTTGTTCTTTACAGCCATTTCCACCCGGCGAATCATTTCGTTCCTCTCCGGCTGCGTATCCAGAACGAACTCATCAAAGCGTTTTATCCTCATAGCCGTCCTCCTTGGTTCTATGCTATCATGAAACAAAAGCATTTTCAACAAAAACTGACATTTTTCACGCTATAATGCTTTTGGTGCCTTTTTCATGAAATGCTCGTGCGCTTTTTCGTCGGAACCTTCTTCCTTTCCCTGCTCAGAAAAGCCGAAAGCAGCGGCCCCAGCATGGAGATTCCCATGGCGGCCATCAGCGCGTCCATGGGGAGGGGGGCCGTATGAAACACCGGCTGCAGCGCGGGGATGTAGAGGACAGCCATGATCATGGCAAAGGAGATCAGCGCCGCGCCAATGAGCCAGCGGTTGTTTAGCAGGGGTATGTGAAAAAGGCTCTTGTGGTCGCTCTTGCACTCAAAGACATGGATGAGCTGGGTGAGGACCAGCGTCAGAAACGCCCCTGTCCGGGCCATATCCAGCCCGCGCCCTTGCCGAAGGAACAGCAAGAATACCAGCAGCGTGCAAAAGGCGATCATGGCGCCCCGGATCACGATGCGGGCCAGCAGCCCGTTGGCGAAAATTCCCTCCTCGGCGGGTCGGGGCGACTCCAGCATTTCGCCTCCGTCCGGAGGGTCCATGCCCAGCGCGATGGCGGGCAGACCGTCGGTCACCAGGTTGATCCAGAGGATTTGAATGGGCAGGAGCACCACGGGAAAGCCCATCAACACGCCCAGAAACATGGTCAATACCTCGCCCACGTTGCAGGAGAGCAAGTAGCGGATGAACTTCCGGATGTTCCTGTAGATGACGCGGCCTTCCTCCACAGCCGCCACCAGGGTGGCAAAGTTGTCATCCAGGAGGATGACCCCCGCCGCCTCCTTCGCTACGTCCGTCCCTGAAACCCCCATGGAGACCCCGATGTCCGCCTCCTTGATGGCCGGGGCGTCGTTGACCCCGTCCCCGGTCATGGCCACCACTTCGCCGCTTCGCCGGAGGGATTGAACGATCCGCAGCTTATGCCTGGGGGAGACGCGGGCAAAGACGGAAACCTTTGGCGCCTCCCGGTCCAGCGCCTTGTCGTCCAGCGCGTCTAGGTCACGGCCGGAAAGCGCCAGGTCCCCATCCCGGTAAATCTGAAGGTCCCGGGCAATGGCCTTGGCGGTGACCATATGATCTCCCGTGATCATCACCGGGCGTATGCCCGCCTGCCTGCATGTCTTAACCGCCGGAAGGCTGGCTTCCCTGGGCGGGTCCAGCATGCCGAACAGGGCTAGAAACGTCAGATCCTTTTCCCGGCCCGCCTTGTCGCCGCCCCCTTCCCTGTAAGCCACCGCCAGCACCCGCAGCGCACCTCCCGCCAGCCGCTCGTTTTCCCGAAGGATCGTCTCCCTGTCCGCCCTGGAAATGGGCGCCGCGTCATTTCCCTTGGCGATCCACCCGCATTTTTCAAGGAGCACATCCGGTGCGCCTTTCACGAACACGCCCTTTTCCGATCCGCCCGCCGCCGCCATTACGGACATGCATTTCCGGTCTGAATCAAAGGGAATCTCATCCACTCTCCGGTACCGAAGGAAGGACTCCTTGGCCATAACGCCCGCCTTTTGCCCGGCCACAAGCAGGGCGATCTCCGTGGGGTCGCCGCGGGCCTCGCCCTCCTCCGGCAGCGCCGCGTTGTTGCACAGGCAGGCCGCCATGAGGGCCTGGACCAGCACGGGGTCCGCCCCGGGATCGATGGGGCGGCCATTTTCCAGAAATTCGCCGGAAAGGTCGTAGCCGTTGCCCGTAACGGTGACCTCCCGCCTCATGGTGCGGATCACCCGGACGGTCATCTTGTTTTCGGTCAGGGTGCCCGTCTTGTCGGTGCAGATCACGCTGGAACAGCCCAGGGTCTCCACGGCATGGAGCTTGCGGACCAACGCCTTCCGGCGGACCATCCTGCCCACAGCAAGGGCAAGGGAAATCGTGACGATGGCGGCAAGCCCTTCCGGCACGGCGGCCACGGAGAGGGAGATGCCCATCATGATCATATCCATGGGGTTTTCGCCCCTGAGGATGCCCGTCAGGGACACCAAGGCGCAGATGCCCAGGCAGCCAAAGGCGATGACCCGCCCAAGCTGGTCCAGCTTCTTTTGCAGCGGCGTATCCGGCTCCTGGATGTCATTGAGCATGCCGGCGATTTTGCCCATCTCCGTCCGCATGCCAGTGGCGGTGATCAGCGCCTTCCCTCTGCCTTGGGTGGCAATGGTGCCCATGAAGATCCGGTTGGCGTTTTCGTGGTTTTTCAGGCCTTTTTCAACAGGGACGGATTCGCCGGTGAGAAGGGATTCATCCACGTGAAGGCCGTACCCGTCCAGCAGCGTGGCGTCCGCTGGAATCCGGTCCCCCGCCTCCACCAGGATCACATCCCCGAGGACGATTTCGCTGGAGGGGATCACCGTGGGCTTGCCGTCTCGGAGGACGGTGGAGTGGGGCGCCGCCATCCGTTTGAGGGCGTCGATGGTCTTTTCAGTGCGGTACTCCTGAAAAAAACCCAGCAGCGCGTTCATGAGGACGATGGCCAGGATGGTGATGGCCTCCGTGCGCTCCCCGAGAATAATGGAAAGCCCGGTGCTCAGGAGCAGGATGATGGTGAGAAAATCCGTAAACTGGGAAAGCAGAATGACCAGGGGACGGATGGTTTTCTTCCGCGCCAGGGCATTGGGCCCTTCCGCCTCCAGGCGCGTTTTCGCCTCGGCGCTGGTGAGGCCTGAAAAGCTTTTGTTTGTCCCACGATCAGGAATACGGGTTGTCAATGGAGTCCCTCCTTCCGGCAGGGCATAAAATGCCAGAAAATACTATTGCAAAAACATGGGAATTATCCCGGTCATCTCGGGGGAATAGCCTATCAGCCATGGCCCAAAACGCAAGCGTCAGGCCATTTTGGAGCCATTACCACCAGTATTTTTTATAATTGAATAGTATTAAACACCAATGAGAACATTCTAGATTAGAATGTAAACTTGGCAGAACTACATAAAAGAGGAACGCTCATGTACAAGCTGAAGGCATCGGACGGGACAAACAATGTCTGCGGAAAACAGGTAAGAAGAATCCGTGAAAGTCTTGGCCTTTCACAGCGTAAATTCGCCCAGATGTTTCAAATCCACGGGTTCGATTTAGACCATCATTTTGTGCGAAGGTTGGAGTGCGGCAGCCGGTTTGTAACGGATATCGAATTGAAGATGCTCGCTCAAGTGCTCAATGTTTCCTACGATGAACTTTTAAAGGATTCCGAATAACCCCCAGGCGATCAGTTCGCGCTCATGCGCCTCCCCTTTCCTGCATACACATGCAGGGCGGGGGAGGTGCTTTTTATGCTGCCGATGCTGACGGTGACCGGCGTTCCGGGGCTGATCTATTTAAACGGCCGGTTCTGCGGGGAGACAGGCGCCGCGGCCTTGCCGCTTGCCCGGGAGGGCGTGCAATACCTGGAGCTCAGGCCCTTTGATCCCAGCGCTCGGGGGGCCGTGCTCCGCCTGAAGGTTGTGGATGGAAAGCTGGTGGAAGGCGTTTCGGGGGACGCGTTCGCCGTTCAATGGCCCGGCGGTTGGATCGCCCTGGAGCTTCGCGGCAAGGCCTCCGGCCCGGAAGCCCCGGAAGCTCAGCCCTCGCTGCTGGCAAGCATCCACATGCCGGACGGGCAGTATCTGCTGGTCAACGAAGGGGGCATTCCCTCCTTTGGCCGTGACGCGGATGAGGCCGTCCTTCTGCCTTTGGAGGGCACCAGTGAGGCAAGCCTCAAACCCTTGAATGAACACGGACTCTGCGCCGCTGAAGGGGACTGCGCGGAAGGCCGCTTTGCCGCCGTCCTGCGCACCCAGGGGACACCGGAAATCGTCCATTGCGTGGCGGGGATGACCGCCCAGGCGGACAGCCTGGGAACCCTCCGATGCGTAAAATCGGCGGGGGACACCGTGGGCCATGCCACCCTCTCCGTTTGGGCGCCGGACGCCTATGGCCAGTACGCGCTTCACAGCCGGGAAGCCGCGTGGCAGTCCGGAGGGCCCCACTGGCCCCAAACGCCCCAGGAAACGGCGAGGGCGTGGCTGGAGGCCCTCCAGTTTGGCGCGGGGGATGAAGCGGCCGGTTACCTCCTCAGGCCGGAGCACGGGCAAAGGCTTGTGGAGATGGTCGGCGCCTTTGACGCGGCGGTGGATTTGCCGGAGGACGGCACGGAGGGCGTCCGGCTTGGCGTCGCCAGGCTTGAGGGGGAGAATTTGCTGGCTGTTCGGCGGCTGGACTTTACGCTGGCGCGGCAGTCAAGCGTTCAGGGAAATTGGAAAATCGAATCGATTTCGGAGGGCGTATGCGACTAAGTGAATTGCAGCCAGGAGAGGCGGGGCGCATCCAGAGCGTTACGGGGGAAGGCGGCCTAAGGGTTCGGCTGATGGAGATGGGCCTGGTGCCCGGCACCCGGGTGGCCGTGCGCAAGGTGGCGCCCATGGGAGACCCCATGGAGCTATGGCTTCGCGGATACTCTCTGACCCTCCGGCGGGAGGACGCGGCCTGCATCAAGGTTTCTGAGACGTGATCCTGGCGCTCCTGGGAAACCCAAACAGCGGCAAGACAACCCTGTTTAACGCGCTGACGGGCATGCGCCAGCGGGCCGGCAACTTTCCCGGCGTGACGGTAGACAGCGCCAAGGGGCGCCTTCTTTGGAACAGCCGTGTCACCGTGGTGGATCTGCCGGGAACCTATACCCTCACCGCCTTTTCCCCGGAAGAAAAGGTCAGCGGGGATTTTCTGTTTATGGCGCGGCCCGACGCCATTCTGAACGTGGTGGATGCCACCAGTCCCGCCCGAGGGCTGTATCTGACGCTGCAGCTTCTTTCCCTTGGCATCCCCATGGCCGTCGCCATGAACATGATGGACGAGGTGGAGGCAAGCGGGGGAGCCATGGACTGCGCGGCTTTATCCAAGGGCTTGGGCGTTCCCGTGATTTCCCTGTCCGCCATCCGGGGCGCGGGGGTGGCGGAGGCCGCCGAAGCGGCGTTGACGGCCAAGGCGCCGGAAAGCGCCCTTGTTCCCGCAGACGGGTTATCCCTGGAGGAGCGAATCCTTAGGCGCTATGAGGTCATCGAATCCCTGTGTGAAAAAGCCCATGTCATGGGGGAAAGCGCGGCCCAGCGAAGATCGGCCCAGGCGGACAAGCTGCTCACCCACCGGATTTTCGCCTTTCCCATTTTTATTCTGGTCATGGGCCTGGTGTTCTACCTGACCTTCGGCCCCGTCGGCGGTGCGCTGGGGGTGGGCTTTCGGGCGGCGGTGGAGACGGTGGTGGCGTGGATCGGTCAAGGGCTTCGTTTTGTGGGTGTGGCGCCATGGCTGCAAGCCATGCTGCTGGAAGGGGTGCTGGCGGGCGTGGGATCCGTGCTCTCCTTCCTGCCCACCATCCTGACCCTGTTTTTTCTTCTCTCCCTCCTGGAGGACAGCGGCTACATGGCCCGGATGGCCTTCGTCACCGATCGCCTTCTCCGGCGGTTCGGCCTTTCAGGCCGTTCGTTTGTTCCGGCGCTGCTGGGGTTCGGCTGCTCCGTGCCCGCCATCCTTGCCACCCGGACATTGCCATCCCGGCGGGACAGGCGGATGACCATCCTGCTGATCCCTTTTTTATCCTGCAGCGCCAAGCTGCCCATTTACGCCATGTTTGCCC
Source organism: Eubacteriales bacterium (assembly GCA_031550095.1). Taxonomy (GTDB): domain Bacteria; phylum Bacillota; class Clostridia; order Christensenellales; family Aristaeellaceae; genus Avichristensenella. The sequence continues at coordinate 25,005 of JAVBOX010000051.1, read as the reverse complement.
AGGCATTTTTCCCAGGGCACGCGGCGCTGGTCATGATGGCCCTATACCTCTTCGGCGTGCTGATGGGCGGCGTTGCCGCCCTTTTTCTCAAGGGAATCGCCTTTCCAGGGAAACCGGCGCCCTTTCTCCTGGAGCTGCCCGCCTACCGGATGCCTACCCTCAAATCCGCCCTTCTGATGGTGCGCGCCCGGTCGTTTGCCTTCCTCCGCTGTGCCATGACCACGCTGCTCATCGCTTCCATCGGCATCTGGGCCCTGCAGCAGGTGGACTTTAGCCTCATGCCCACCCCGGACAGCGGTCAAAGCGCTCTCGCCTCCATAGGGCGGCTTCTTGCCCCCATTTTTTTGCCCCTTGGGTTTGGCACATGGCAGGCTTCCACATCCCTGCTGGCCGGGCTCATGGCCAAGGAAGGCATCCTGTCCTCACTGAGCATTCTGCTAAAGGCGCCTACGGAAGCGGCGTTGCAAGCGGCCTTGGCAAAGCTTTTCACCCCCCTTCAGGCTGTTTCCTATCTGGTGTTCATTTTGCTTTATACAACCTGCGTCGGCGCGTTCGCGGCGGCCAGGCGGGAGCTTGGCGGCTTTCGCTATGCCCTGGCGGGGGCGGTTTTTCAGACCTTTACGGCGTGGCTCGTCGCCTCCATCGTATACAGCGCCGGAAGGCTGTTTGGATTTTAAGGGGAGGAAGGTTTGCAATTCCCAAAAGGAAGGTATACTATATACGCATTCACATGGCATTTAGTCCATACTGTGAAGGAGGAGAAGGAAATGAAAGAGTTAAAGGGAACCAAAACATATGCGAACCTGGCGGAGGCCTTTGCCGGGGAATCCCAGGCCCGCAACAAGTATACGTTCTATGCCTCCAGAGCCCGCAAGGAAGGCTACAACCAGATCGCCGCCATCTTTGAGGAGACGGCGGGCAACGAGAAGGAACACGCGGAGCTGTGGTACAAGCACCTCCACGGCGGCATCGGCACCACGGCGGCTAACCTGCTGGACGCGGCGGCGGGGGAACACTACGAATGGACCGACATGTACGCCCGCATGGCCAAAGAAGCCCGGGAGGAGGGCTTTGAAGACATCGCGAAGCAAATGGAAGGCGTGGCCGCAATCGAAAAGTCCCATGAGGAGCGCTACAAGAAGCTCAACGAGCGGATTGAGAAAAACGAAGTGTTCAAGCGCCCCGGCGTCACCGCCTGGATCTGCGGCAACTGCGGCCACATCCATTACAGCGAGGAAGGCGCCCCCGAGGCTTGCCCGGTTTGCGCCCATCCCAAGGCTTACTTTGTGGAACTCTGCAAGAACTATTGAGCGGGAGCAGGGCACGGCGTGACGACAAAGTCGACACGCTCGAACGGACTGCAATATGCATTCCGTTCGACTGCACGGCCTTCCGGCCGTGAAAGGAATGTTTTCAGGCGGCAAGCCGCTTGAAAACTCCCCGCCCGCCCGCCCGGCAAAGCCGGGCGATACGATTGAATATGAAAGGGCTGCGGCCCCTTCATGCATTCCGGGTTGAGGTGCATGGGTTTGTTGATGGTCTGAATCCGGACTGTCTCGCCACGGCGAGGCAGTCCGGATTTTTACGAGTGCCTTTGACGCGGGGGCAGAGAATGGCATGTCCTCTCGTCCACCATCGAAAAATATAATCTACAAATGTAGAAATTCTCTTGACAGGAGCGCGATCTTGTAGTACCCTTTTATTAAGACAATTGTCGATAAAGGAGTGCTTGATGATGGCGAAGATGAAAAAGCTGCCAGACGCGGAGCTTGACATCATGCGGGCGGTATGGCGGCTTACGCCCCCAGTCACTTCCGGAATGCTGCTGGAGGGCTTAGCCCGCGATGCTTGCAAGGAATGGAAACCTCAAACCCTTCACACGCTGCTTAACCGGCTTGTTGACCGAGGCTTTCTATCGTTTGAAAAACAAAAAAAGGACAAGCTCTTCTATCCGCTGGTGGAAAGGGAGGACTACCTGCGATTCGAGACAAAAAGCTTTGTCAAGCAATACCATGGTGGTTCTCTATTGAGCCTGGTCAACACGGCGTATCAGGGTGAAAACCTTAGCGAAGACGACATCGACGAACTGGTTCAATGGGCCAACGCGAAGCGGAGGGATCATATGTGACGCAGTGGATGCAACAGCTTCTCTGGCGCTCCTTTTCCATGTCTTTCTTGGTCCTCGCGTACTATGCCGTTACGGGTTGGCTTGGGAAGCGATACGCGGCGAAGTGGTTCTACCTCGTGGGAATGATTCTGCTTGCCGGGTTCCTCATCCCGTTCCGCCCATCCCTCACCATTGAAATAGAAAGAGCGCCGAAAATTCTGCAAGCCCTAGTCAACCAGGAAGCCTTCGCGCAGCCTGTGTCCTCCGCCCCCTCGCTGGCCGCGGGAAACGCTGCGGAAGGCTCTCTCTGGCCCATCCTTTTCATCTTCTGGGCCGTTGGCGCGGCCGCCACCTTGGCCTATCACGGAATCCGGCACGCGCGTTTTGCCCGCGCCGTAAAGCGGTGGCGCGTCAGCGTAGAGGACGCGGCCCTGCTGGCGCGGTTCGATGAGGCAAAGCGGACGCTGGGGCTATGGGATCACGCGATTGGCCTGGCCCATTGCGCGTGGTTGTCCAGCCCCATGCTTCTCCGACTTGACAAGCCCACGGTTTTGCTTCCGGCAAGTGTTCGGGCGGACGACAGCTCCCGCTTCATCCTGCTGCATGAGCTGATTCACTATAAACGAAAGGACCTGCTTTGCAGGCTCGTCATGCTGCTAACCACCGCGGCACATTGGTTCAACCCGGTCATCTATCTGCTCGTAAAGCACACGGCGCTCCAATGCGAAATCTCTTGCGATGAAAAAGCGGTGGAGAACAGCGACATGGACGGCAAGCATCAATACGCCATGTCCATCATCAGCGCCGCCCGATACCAATCCAAGGGATATACCCTGCTTACAACTTATTTTTATGGAGGAAAAGACACAATGAAAAAAAGAATCAGTTCCATTTATGAACCCCAAAAACGGAAAATAGGCGTGCTTCTGCTTGCGTGCGCAATGGTTTTGACGCTGGCGGCGGGCACATCCATCGCGGCTGACCCTAACCCGGCTGATCCCAACGCGGGCACGATCCAGCTCACGCTGCCGGAGGACGTCTTTATCCAGGCCAACGAGCGGCTGGATAGCTATATCGTCAAGTGGATGCCGTTGGAAGACATCAAGGAATATTATCTTGGCATCTACTACAGTTATGAGGATAAGGACGGCCAGTCCGTATGGGGCTGCCTGGGCGGCGGCTGGATTGGCCGCAACATGATCGCGGATGGGCAAGGCGTTCAGTATTCAGTGGAAAACATGGTCTGGGACGCCATGACGCTAGAGGGCGACGCTACGGAGGCGGACATCAGCGGCATGCTCAACAAGTATTTGGAAATAGAGTTTTTAGGCTCCGGCGACGGCAAAATACCGTTTGACGCGGCAAAGGACGTCACGAAGCTGTTGAGCGCCAACTTCACCATCGTCGCGGTTCCTGAGTCCGGTGCGCCCATCACGCTAAAGGCGGAGCTTCCTGTGGCAAAGTAGTCTTTAGCGGCAAGTCCGTGGGGCGATCTGAAAAGCGAGTTGTCGCGCTGGGGAGGGAGGGCCAGGGGCGCTGCCCATAAGCCCCGCTCACGGGCTTTTCCCTTGAGAATCCCAGCATTTCGCCTCACGGCGGCCCCTGGCCCGGGCCGCCACATCATTCGTATCAATGGCATGCCGGTAGACCACGAAGCGCTGATACGCGAATTCCGTTATGAAGTTGGTGATCATCGTACCGGAAAGGACGACGTATTCATTGACGCCGCCTTCCGCAAGGGCATTGCCCCCCCAGGTGGATAGGGGCGTAAACACCAGGTAAAACAAAAAGACGAGGGCCATGGCCTTGGGCACATTGCAATCGCTGCGGAAGGTATAGCGGCGGTTGAACGTGAAATTCCAAAGCACGCTGAGGATGAGGGCAAGTCCATATCCAAGCCAATAAGGGAAATGGAGCGCCTCGTTGAACAGGGCAAAGCCGCCGATTTGGATCAAGCCCGCCGACGCCGAAAACAGGGTGAACTTGGCCGCCCGCCAAGCCGCTGCCCTGCCCGGGGTTACGGCGGGCTTTGCTTGTTCATGTCCCCGCGGGGGCGTGTCCCGGGTGGATTTGGGGGAGTTGCAGCCCATGGGAGATTCCTTCCTTCAAAACGCAGACCATTTTGGCCGCGAAAGGCTATTGCGGCTGTACTGTTCGACATGGAGGCCTCCCAATCCTGCGTCGCCTTTGGGTGTGCCGCCTTAGCCAGGCTTCACCGGCGCGATCGTGGGTATCAACCCGTCCTGAACCCCCATGTTGAAATAGCCCGGTATTCCACATCCCGCCAGTCGATCAGCAGCCACCACGCCGAGGTGTAGCCCGAGCGGTTGGTCCCATTCTCCAGCAGGTACGCGCGTTTCCACACATCCGGCACCAGGATAGGGATGATGTCCCAGATGGTCTTTACGGCCTGCCGGGAAATCGCGGGTTCCGGTGCGCTCGGGCGCATGGCGACGGAAAAGGAAGCGCATGCTGATGGATGGGACGGAAGAACATAAAAGCAATGGCACTCAATCATGGCATCCGCTGAAAAACAAGAATCCTCTTGTGGATCGGACATTTTTACGATATGCTCTTATCCGAGGTGCTGATATGACTGATTATTGTCTCCTGCCCCACCCAGGCACAAGCGCTGTGTTCTTTAGCGCGGTGGAAAGCCTTTCTTTGGCGGAGCTATCCCTTTGCCTTACCAGGCTCGAAACGCCCTGTGGTAACGCGGGTGTGAAAACCTGGGGCGGTTGCCGCTGGTACCAGTTCGAGGCAGCCGCCCCCCTTTCCCAGAGCGATCTTTCCCGCATCGCCCGGCTGTCCAGCCTGTACGCCCTCTTTGAGCAGAGGGAAGGCTGGCTGCGCCCCATCGACCCAGGTCGGAGCAACCCCTTTCCCGAGGATTTGAGCGCCATTCTCAAATACACGGGCAAGACCAACTCCCTCTTCACCCGGCTCATGCTCCACATGGCGGAGCTTTCCCTGCCCTATGCCCCCAAAGGCCGCCTGAAGCTGCTGGATCCTGTGGCCGGAAAGGGCACCACCCTCTACGAGGCCCTCATGCGGGGCTGGGACGCCACCGGCGTTGAAATCGTCCAGCGGGCCGCCCATGAGGGCGCCGTGTATTTTCAAAAGTACCTGGAAACCGAAAAATGGCGGCACAAACCCATCAAGGAAAAGGCCTACGGAGCCCAGGCCTGGAAGTTCGCCTTTGCCCGGGACAAGGATGAGCTCAAGGAAAACCCCGGCCTATGGACCATGATCGCCGGGGACGCCAAGAACGCGGATAAATTCTTTGGCAAGGCTGCTTTTGATATCGTCGCGGGGGACCTGCCCTACGGCGTAGCCCATGGCAGCATCGCGGCCAGCGGCCTGGCGAGAAGCCCGGCGGCGCTGCTCACCGCGTGTCTGCCCGCCTGGCGGACGGTTCTGAGGCCTTCCGGGGTCATCGCCCTGAGCTGGAATGTGCTGGTAATGCCGGCGGCAGACATGGTGAGTATGCTTGAGAGCGCGGGCTTCTCCTGCCTTCGGGAAGGGCCTTACGGCGAAATGAGCCATCGGGTAGACGCCTCAATCCGGCGGGACATCGCCATCGGTGTAAAAAAACCGTGAACATATTGAAGAAACATTCCTTCCTATTTGACGCGTATCCTCTGCCGATGTATACTATCGGCATGAATGGAGCTGAGGAAAATCGGAGGATAACGCGATGAATCAGAGGATTGACACCGCAGTGGAAGCGCTGCGGGACGATGTTGTGGATACCCTGGCCAGATGGATCCGGATCCCCAGCGAGGAGCTTCCGGCGGAGGATGGGGCGCCCTTTGGCAAGCCTTTGCGGGAAATGCTTACAGTCGCCCTTCAGGATGCGAAAAGGCTTGGCTTTCGGGTGCGGGACTTTGACGGCTACATCGGCGACGCGGAAATGGGCGAAGGGCCAGAGACCATGGGCATATTGGTCCATCTGGATGTGGTGCCCGCCGGGGACGGCTGGCGGATGGATCCCTTTGGCGGCATCATTGAGGATGGCAAGATGTATGGCCGGGGCACTTCCGACGACAAAGGCCCGGCGGTGGCCGCCATGTTCGCCATGAAGGCCGTGCTGGATGCGGGCCTCATCCCCAAGAAGGCCGTCCGGCTCATCCTGGGCTGCGATGAGGAGAGCGGCTGGCTGGATATCCAGCATTACCAAAAGCGAGTGAAGATGCCCGACTTCGGCTTCTCTCCGGACGCGGATTTCCCCGTTATCAACACCGAAAAGGGCATTGAGCAAATCAGGCTTTCCGCCGCCTTCGATGGGGAAGCCGGCGCCAAAATTCCAGTGTATTCCGTTACGGCGGGGGAGCGTCCCAACGTGATTCCTGGCACGGCCACCGCCGTGATCGGCTGCCCGGACTTTGACTGGCTGGTGAAAGCGCTGGCTGCTACGGAGTTGCCGGTTCAGGCGGAAAGGCTGCCGGGAGGCAGGGCGCGGATTACCTCTCACGGCGCCGCCGGGCACGCGTCCATGCCCCACCTGGGGATCAACGCGGCGGGGCAGATGCTGCTGGCCCTAAAGGCCATCGGCGCGGGCGGCGGAAGCCGGGCGTTCATTGAACGGCTGGCGGATGGCATCGGCCTGGATTCCACGGGAAAGGGCCTGGGCATCGACGGCAGCGACAGCATCTCCGGCGCACTGACATTGAACCTGGGGGTGCTCCGCATTGCGGAGGAAAGCGCCATGGCCCTGTTGGACATCCGCCATCCGGTGCTGATGAGCGGGGATACCATCGCGAAAATCATCAGCATGCAGGTGAGGGACGCAGGCATTTCCGCCGAAATCGCGTCGTATAAGGCGCCCCTTCATGTGCCCAAGGAGAGCGCGATTGTCCGCTCCCTGCTGAAGGTATACCACGATGTGACGGGCCTGGAGCCTTACACCATCGCCATCGGGGGCGGGACATATTCCCGCTCCATGGTTAACTGCGTGGCCTTCGGCTCCACCTTCCCCGGAATGCCGGATCTGGCCCATCAGGCGGGGGAATGCATGGACTTGGACGCCCTAATGCGGAATGTCCGGATCTTCGCTTACGCCATCGCGGAGCTGGCTTGCTGACGTGATCCAGATCTATTTCCACAAAAAGAACTTCGATGCCCAAAAGGCGGAGCGGTGGTTCAAAGAACGGCGAATGCCCGCCCAAATGGTGGATCTGGCCCGGGTGAAGCTTGGCCGTCGGGAGCTTGACGCCTTTCGGAGGGAGATTCCCCTCGGGGAACTCATCGACCGGGAGAGCGCCGCCTGGAAGGAATGCCCCGCCCGATTCGCGGCGGGAGAGGAAGCCATTCTGGATGCCCTGGCCCAGGACCCCCGGCGGCTGAGGCTGCCCATTGTCCGAAGCGGAAAGCACTCAGTCTCAGGGTTTCGTCCGGATATATGGGAAACCTGGCAACAGGGCAACGCGCCCTGAGAAAGTAGGCTCTATGAAAAAGATTTGCGCTTTCCTTCTCGCCCTGTCCCTACTCCTTCCTTTAACCGCCAGGGCTCAGGCCCCTGTGGGACCAGGCGAGTCTGCCCCTTCGCCGTCGCCCGCTTTCTCAGCGAAGGATGCCATCGCCCTCCTGGACGAGGCGCTGACCCTGGAACGCTTTGAGGACAAGGTGGCGTTGATCCGGGAAGCCGCTGAAAAAACCCCAAAGGATGATCCGGCCCGGGCCAACGTGCTGATCAACTGCTCCCGCCTGCTGTTCTACTTGGACGCGGAGTCGAAATACGAAAAGGAATGCGAGGACATGCTTAGGGAGGCCCTGTCCATCGCAAAGGGAGACCAGAAAATACTGGCGCTGCAAATGCTGGCGGAACAGCTCAATTACGCGGGGGAATCCGATAAGGCCATGGCGTTGCTCCGCGCTTACTTAAAAGAGGACCCCCGGAATGACCAGCTGAACATCATTCTGGCCTCCTGCCAATACTACGCGGGCTTGCCCGACGACGCCATCGCCACCCTGGAAACCCTTTTGGAGGATGTGCCGGACAACATAACGGCCGCATCGCTCCGGGCGGAGATCCTGGTGGACAGCTATCAGTTCGAAAAGGGCATCACGGCGTATCAACAGATACGCGATCAATTCCCCGACCGGTTGGACGGCTATTACGGGCTCTACATCACCTATGAGGCGGCCGGCGACTTTGAGCGTGCCGCGAGGGCTATCGACGCCCTGATCCAGATTGGCGGAGACTATGACCTTTGGCTCCACCGGGCCCAGCTGCGGCTCTGGCAGCAGTATGATCCCGAAAGGGCGTTGAAGGAGGCCGAAGCCCTTTTGCGGGCCGATCCGGACTGGATGGACGTGCATGTGGTGAAGCTTGGCGCCCAGCTGCACCTGGAGCAATACGACGAAGCCATGAAAACCGCCGAGGCAATCGGCGAAATGGACGGCGCCTATGGAAAACTGATGCGGGGCATCGTGGCCATGAGCCAAAAAAACTGGGCCCAGGCCGAAGCGTATATCGAAAAATCCCATGAGGAATCGCCGGATCAGTACTTGGTCTGGCAGAACCTGGCCACCGTGCGAATGGAAGGCTACAGCGACATGGATGGTGCGCTGGAGGCCATTGCCAAGGGCTTTGACGCCACGGAAGGCATCGGCACCCCCACGCTTTTCTGGGAGCTGGGCCGGGTTTACAACCAGCAGGGCAAGCTGCTGGACGCCGCCAGGGCTTTCAGCGCGGGTGACGCTCTCACCTTTGAGGATTCCACGCCCTTATATGGTCTTGTCATCACCTGCATGGATGCGGGCCGCAAGCAGGACATGCTGGACATGCTTTTGGAGATGGAAAAGTGCTATCCCGGCTGGTATGACACCATGTATGCCCGGGTGGTGGTGGAGGACATCCTGGGCAACCACGCCGCGGCCGTCGGCGCCTTTAACGCCCTCAAGGAAAAGTTCCCCTTCATGGCGAAAAGCCGGGTAGACCTGGAAGGCTCCCTCCTGGCCGCCGCTGGGGATACCAACGGCCCACAAGTCATCAAGGTCTGGCTGGATGAAAAAACAGACGCCGACAGCGGCAACTGGGCGCTTTACGCCTATTCCCTCATGAAGCTTTCCCTGAACCAGGAAGCGTGGGCGGCCTTGAAAAAGGCCCAGGCCCTGCTCCCCAAGGATGAGAATGCCCAGTCCTATGACGCGGTGAACGATGGGATTTTCATCGCCTTGATCCAGGCAGAGCTGATGATGATGGAAAACGACATGAACGGAAGCGTCGCCGCGCTGGAAACCGCCGCCAAGCTCGGCTGGCAGCCGGCGGCCCTGGAGTTGCAGCCCGTATTCGCCCCGCTGTGCGCCACCCCTGCCTATCAGGCGTTCGCAAAGAAATATCCCTCCTTTGAAGGGGACTGGAACCTGACGCCCATGCCTGAAATTCCAAAGGTGAAAGAATAAAAATAAGGGGGAGACAATATGCCCAACCATTCCCTGTCCCAAGCGGCAGCCCTCATCGCGGAACAGCTGCCCCGCGGCATTTTTCTCTGCGTTGGCGGGGAAACGCCCAATGTGATGACCATCGCCTGGGGCGGCCTTTCCGAATACTGGGGCAAGCACATTTTTGTGGCCCCCGTAAGGCCCCAGCGGTTCACCTATCCGCTGCTTAGCAAGGAACGCGCCTTCACCATCTGCGTGCCGCAGGTGGGGCAGATGGTTCGGGAGGTGGCCCAGGCGGGAACCCTTTCCGGGCGGGATGGCGATAAGTTCAAGGCCATCGGGCTGAAGACAGCTCCGGGCCGCGCGGTGAGCGCCCCGGTCATAGAGGGAAGCGCCCTGGTGCTGGAATGCCGCGTGTTGGCTGAAAACGCCTTCTCAAGACCCCTCATGGATCCGTCCATCGCCGACTCCATCTATCCAAAGGACGATTTCCATACGCTGTTTTACGGCGACATCGTAACCTGGTATTTTGGAGACGCCCAATGATGAGGAAGGCCTGCCTGCCATTTCTGCTGACGTTGCTGATGCTCGTCACCCATATCCAACCAGGCTTTTCCGCGTCCCTCAGCTTTCCGGACAGCGGCGTGCTCATCAACAGCCAGGAAGGGTGGCGGCTGCTGACCGCCGAAACCCTGGAGGAGGAAGCCTCCTTTCTGGCCGAAAAGGGCATCGATAAAGAGCATTTGCGGGCCGATTACGCCATCAGCCACGTCCTCTTTGAGGTGTTTCTCCCGGGCGGGGAACGGGTGCGCATGACCACCCTGACCACCGAGAGAACCCTTGCCTGGCATTCCACGGAGCGCATGGCCGAGATGGACCGGGTGGAGTTCGTGAACGCCTTTAACAAGGCGCCCTACGGCAACGCGGCCTGGAGCCGCGCCTTTTCCGGAATGCTGCGCAGCGAGTACACCGTGGTAGCCGGCGGCGTCCTCAACGGCAACGCCCTGCTGTTAACGCTGCGGGCCGGAAACCTGTATACCCTCACATCCACGGGACAGGGAATCCCCATGGAGCAGCTCCACAAGGCCAACGAGGCCGTGATGAACGCCACGGTCTTCCTGCCGCCCAGGCCGGACAGCGCCTTTAGCGGGGAAACAAACGCGGGCGTGGTGCCTACCCCCATCATGGATGACGGCGTCGTCACCCCCATCCAGCTCATTGACTTTTCCCCCGTCACCACTGCGGACGATACCACCATCACCATCGAATCCCTGCCCAACGCGGATGTCCTGGTGAAGACCGCCAACGACACCCTCAGGGGCAAGACGGACATTGACGGCCGCGCCGGCTTTACCGTGAGCACCCGCCGGCAGGTGGCCTACAGCTATACCTTTACCGTGGAGGCTCCCAACCGAAAGGCCAGCCGGCTCCAGGTTTTTTTAGAGCGCCACCTAACGGAGGCCGCCAAGGAGGAAGTGTATCGCCTTTCCGCCCGAACCCTGGAGTCCATCGGCTACAAAGCCATCGTGGAATCCCCGGGGAGCCATGTGAAAAAGCCCATATACTTTAAGGGCTCCGCCGCCGGTTTTACGGATTTGGAGGGCTTTCCCTGCCTACTCCTCTATACGGCCAACCCCACCCCGGACGCATGGACCCACCCCATCTGGGTGATACTGCAGACCGCCGTGCCCCTGAAGGAGGGGGACATCCGGACCGTATACGGCGAACTGAGGGGCGACACCCTGCCCTACACGGACGCCGACGGAAACGCGGGAGAGGCCCCCATTGTGGTCTGCAGGAGCCTGGTTGCGGAAAGCAGTCCGTAGTGCGCCAACACCCGTTCGTGCCCGAAACCGCGCGAATCGGTTTGATTCCCCTTATAAGAGGTAATGAGATGAAAAAGAGCCTCGGTTTATTGGCGTTCTTCCTCTGCCTCCTGATGGCGTTTTCCGCCCAGGCCACGGAGGCGGCGGAGGCCACCCCGGAGCCTGAGGAGCCAACGGAGTTTTCCATTGACGCCTTGTTTCTGACCACCGTCTTCCCAGTGGGCTGGACACCGGTCACCCCGGAAACCGTGCCGGACAACATGGAGTTCTTCGACGCGGATTCGCCGGACATCGCGGCAGCCTTGCTGCGGGCGGAGGGGGTATACGCCGTCGCCTTCTCCCCGGATGGGGATGCGGCGATGCGCGTTCTGGCTCAGCCGGGGGATGAGACGGCAGCCCTTTATTACGACATTGACCGCTACACCCCCGCCATGCGAACGGAGATCAAGGACGGCTTTTTGGACAAAAAGGCATGGGCTTTGACGGGATACCGCTACTCCGAGGCGGAATGGACCAACAAGCAGGGCCAGGGGCGACTGCTGCGCCTGACCTATAGCGTGCGCATCGGCGAGGAAACCATCTCCCGGGGGCGACAGGCATACACCATCCGCAACGGCACCGCTTTTACCCTGGATTTGCAGGTGCAGGGCAAAGACCGAAAGGTCAGCGCCGAGGAGGCGCGGCTTTTTGACAGCTTTGTGGATGCCACCATTTTCCCCGCCTCCACCAACATGCCCTTGCTGCCGGTGGGCCTTGAGCTCACCAGCCCCATGCCTGAGGAAACCTACAAGGCCGAGCTGACCTACAAGGGGATCACCCAAAATGGAGCGCAGGTGGCCGCGTTTCTGCTCCCCTCCAAGGGGGAAGCCATCGAGCTGGGCAAGGTTCAGGCCGAGTCCAACGGCGCCTTCACGCTGGACGTGGTTTTGCCCGAGGCGGGGGATTTTCGCCTGTACCTTGTGGCTTCCATGAGCGGATACGCAGACAGCGAGGCAGGGGGCTGGGTTAACTACAGCCCACGGCGGATTCCCGTGTCATTTATTTCCCTGCCCAGCGGGGTCTATACCGAGTCCCAGGTGATCATCTCCGGAAAAACCCTGCCCAATGTGACCATCCAGTGCATGGAGGGGGAGAACAACAAAAAGGCCGTCACCGGCTCCAGCGGGGAATTCTCATTTAAGCTGGACAGGGCCCAGCTGGGAAAACGGACGGCAACACTCTCCATGACCAAAGAAGGGTTTGACAACCGGCGCTTTGACATCTCCTTCGACCGCCAGTGGAAGATGGCGGATTATGTGAAATACCTATCCGACAAAACCCAGTCCCTCTCCTACAAGAATCTCTCCACCCGGGCGGAGGAGTTCATCGGGCGGCTGGTGAAATATTCCGGCAAGGTGATGGATATCACCGATTCTGGGGTCCGAACCTATGTCCGCTTCGCCACGGATCAGGGCCGGGATGGCACCATGACCAACCAAATTGTCGCCATCAAGGACGGGGATGCGGTGGATTTGGAGATTGGCGCGTCCGCCACCCTGTATGTGGAGGTCACAAAGGAGACCTATGCCCTCACCGAGCTTGACAAGGAGGGGGATGAGGTAACGCTGACCTTGCCCGCCGTGACGCTCATCGCCTATGAGCAGAGGTAGACTGGAAACAAAAGACCTCCAGTAACAAATGAAAGAAGGCTTCCCAATGGCGCTCTTGCATGTTTTTTTTCGCTCCCAGGCCCTGGAGCTGCAAACGGCCATGGATGTGTTGCTCCCAGACGTGCCCAGCACAAGGCCCGACGGCAAATGGCCCACCCTCTATCTGCTGCACGGGCTTTCAGACGACAACACCACCTGGCAGCGGCGCACCTCCATTGAGCGGTATGTGGAGGGCATGCCCCTGGCGGTGGTGATGCCCGCCGTTCATCGGAGCTTTTACACGGACATGAAGCACGGCGGGGCTTACTGGCAGTTCATCAGCCAGGAGGTGCCCGAAAGGTGCGAGATGATGTTCCCCCTCTCCCCAGCGCGGAAGGACCGCTTTGCCGCGGGGCTCTCCATGGGCGGCTACGGGGCCTTCAAGCTGGGCCTCAACTGCCCGGACCGGTTCGCGGCAGTGGCCAGCCTCTCCGGCGCGGTGGATATGGTGGCTTTGGCCGACGAGAATAACGGACGCCATGACGATCGGTTTTATACGGATATTTTCGGTTCCCGGGAAGAGATGGAGGGCAGCGAAAACGACCTGGCGGCCGTAGCCCGCCGCCTCATCGGAAGCGGCAGGGAGATGCCCAGGTTCTATATGTGCTGCGGCACGGAGGATTTTCTCTACGCAAACAATACCGGCTTCCTGAACGCGTTTGGAAAGCCCCTGGACATCACCTATGAGGAAGGCCCCGGGGAGCACACCTGGGGTTTCTGGGACGCCTACATTCAAAACGTGCTCAAGTGGCTTCCCCTGGAATGATCCGTTCCACTCGGCGGACAGCCGACACCAGACCGCACATGGCCCCGCAGAGAAGCGACAGTCCGCCGCTGGTGACGAGCCGGCGCCGAATTCCCACCCGATCGGCGAAAAGGCCGGAAATGGCAATCCCAACGGGGTGCTCCAAGGCCATCATAGGCGACGAAACCCCAATCATCCTGCCGAGCAACACCGGCGGGATTTTTATTTGCAGCATGCCATAAAAAGACAGGAAGTGATCACGGACACGAAAATGTATTTTTGAGCCATCCCCATTGACGGGGATTTCAACCGGGCTTATACTCACATCGACCGATTCGGCCGATACCCGGAAAACGAAACCCATTCGCCCGTCCTGCCCGCTATTTCATCCCATTAAAGGAGGATGCGCCATCTATGGGAGCCATCATTGAGATCAACAAGCTGACGAAATTCTATGGGAAACACAGGGGTATTGAGGATGTAAGCTTTGCCGTGGAGGAGGGGGAGATCTTCGGCTTTATCGGCCCAAACGGCGCGGGAAAGTCCACCACCATCCGCACGCTGCTGGCGCTGATCTTCCCCACATCCGGCAACGCGAAGATTTTCGGGAGGGACTGCATCCTGGAAGCTCCGGAAATCGCCAAGGAGATCGGTTATCTCCCCTCGGAGGTATCCTATTATGACGGCATGAAGGTCATAGACCTACTGCGGTATTCCGCCAGCTTTTATAAGAAGGACTGCGCCGCCCGGATCAAGTCCCTTTCCCAGCGGCTGGATTTGGACCTCTCCCGAAAAATTGAGGATCTTTCCTATGGAAACAAAAAAAAGGTGGGCATTGTCCAGGGGCTTTTGCATTCGCCAAGGCTCATCATCCTGGACGAGCCTACCAGCGGCTTGGACCCTTTGATGCAGCAGACCTTCTTTGCCATGCTGCGGGAAGAAAATGCCAAGGGCGCGTCCATCCTGTTTTCCTCCCATATTTTAAGCGAAGTCCAGCGAATGTGCAGCCGGGTGGCCATCCTGAAGGAGGGGCGGGTCATTCAGCTGCAGAGGATGAGCGACCTTCGGGAGAACAACTTCAAAAAGTGCGCCTTGACCGCCAAGGATCCCATTCCCCAAGGATATTTTGACGGCAAGGGCGTGACCAACCTGATGGCAAACGGCCCGACCGCTTCCTTCCTCTACAAAGGCGACATCAACGAAATCACCAGGAAGCTGGGCGGCCTTTCCCTTATGGATGTCTCCATTGAGGAACCGACCTTGGAGGAGATTTTCCTCCATTACTACGAATAGGGGTGGCGGCCATGAACGTATTCCGCTACGAGTTCAGGCAATACCGGCGGGGGCTTTTGGGTTGGTGTGTGGGCATGGTGGCCTTTGTCGTGGTTTACATGTCCTTCATGCCCGCCTTCCTGGATGAAAGCGAGGCCCTCCGCAGGTTCTTCTCCGGCGTGGGCCAGCTGTTGACGAAGGCCATGGGTTTTGATGTGGATGTATTCTTCGGCCCGCTGGGTTTTTACGGATATATCCTGACCTTCCTCACCCTGATTGGCTCCATTCAGGCGGTTAGCCTGGGGCTTTCGATTCTCTCAAAGGAGAGCCGCATGCGGACGGCAGACTTCCTGCTCACGAAACCCATTAGGCGGAGAAATATTTTCGGGCAGAAGCTCCTGACTTCCGCGCTGATCCTTCTGGTCACCCAAGGCGTTTTTTACGCGGCGTCCACCCTGGGCATGTTCGCGGCCATGGATGACATCGCCTTTGCGCCCTTTATGCTCATCAGCCTTTCCTTTGGGCTGATCCAGTTTCTCTTCCTGGCCATTGGCCTGCTGGTGGCAGCCATATCCCAGAGGATCAAGTCTGTGATCACCGTCTCCACGGGCATCGCCATCGGCTTTTTCGTCCTGGGAATGGTCTCCAACATGACGGGGGACGCGAAGCTGCGCTTCCTGGCACCCATGCGGTATTTTGAAACCGCCTACATCCTAAGCCACAACGCCTATGAGACCGAGTACCTGATCCTATGCGTCGGGCTAACCTTGGCCATGGGGATTGCAGCGCTGGCGCTCTACATCCGGCGGGACACCCGGTCCGTCTAATAGAGGAGGCGTTTTCATGAAACAGGTTTTTCTTCGGGAAATGAAGGCCAACCGGAAGAGCCTTCTGATCTGGGCGGTCGGCGTGTTTGCCCTGGTCGCCGCCGGGTTTTATAAGTATTCCGGCATCGCCGCCTCCAGCGAAGTCGCCAGCCTGGTCATCGACATGATGCCGCGGCTGCTGAAGGTAATGTTTGGCGTCGGCGCCTTGCCCATCGATACGCCGGAGGGGTTCTACGCTTGCATGCACCTGTGGATCTGCGTGATCGCCTACTTCCACGCGGCCATGCTGGGGGCAACGATCCTCGCCAAGGAGGAGAGGGACAGAACCGCCGAATTTCTTTACACAAAGCCCATCAGGCGGGAAAGCGTGATCCTTGGCAAAATGCTGGCGGGCATTCTCAACATGGCTGTCATCGCCCTGGTGGCTTTCGTGACGGCCATGGCCATCTTCATTCCGCAGGTGCCGGGAACAGGCCTTGGGGCGAGCGTAGGTCGGGCCATATTGGGCATGTTCCTGACCCAGCTGGTGTTCTTCTACGCGGGCTTACTGGGCGCGGCGGCCCTTCCATCCCACAAGGCGGCGGGGCAGTTCGCGGCGAATCTGGTGCTGATCACCTACCTGCTTTCCGTGATCATCGAGATGGTCGGCACGGTGGATTTTTTGGATTTCCTGACGCCTTTTCGGTATTTCCACGCCGCCGGGGTTATGCAAAACGGGTTCAGCGGATTTTATCTGTGCCTGTCCGTGGCGCTGGCGCTCGCCTGCGGGATGCTGGCCATTCACTGCTTCAGACAACGGAATTTGCACCATTAGGGCAACACCGCACAAAGGAGCGTCGCCGGCATTGCGAGAGATTTTCGTGCTGATCAAGAAGCCTGGAGGAAGCCGTAGCAGCGCTACGGCGACCGTAAGAGCGATACAGAGCAGCGCGAAAAGATCCGCAAAGACGGTGTGCGCGATTGTGCGGTATTGCCTTAGAGAAAAATTCCACGAAAGGGAAACTTTTCCAAATTCTATACGTCTGAGAGAGCATCACAACCGGAGAGGAGACCCGCCATGCGAAATAAAACCCTTATCATTGCCCTCGCGCTGGTTCTCGGCTTAGGATGGACCATTTCTTGCGCATTGGGAGAAACCCTTGAGCCTTCAAACGCCGCAGTCACTGGCATTCTGGATGTCCATGGGCAAGCGGAAATCACCGTGGAGCCGGACACGGTCACAGTCCGGCTGGGCGCCAACATCAGCCGCAAGGATGAGAAGGCCGCCTATGCCCAGGCCAACGGTATCATAAACCAGGTGCTGGCATCCATGAAAGCCTTGGGTGTCCCGGACAACAAGATCAAGACCAGCGCCATGAGCGTCACCCGCCAGTACGATTATCGCGTAACCCCCTACAAGCTCACGGGATACAATGCCAATGTGGCCCTGACCGTGACGCTCAACGACTTTACCCTGATCAATACGGTCATCGATGCCGCCATGGAGAATGGCGCCAACGAAGTGGGGGATCTCGCGTTCTCCTATTCGGATGTGGGAGAGATCTACAGGCAAGCCCTGCAGCAGGCGGTGGAAATCGCCCGGAGGAAGGCGGAGATCATGGCTTTGGCAGGCGGAGTGGAATTGGGCATGCTGCTGCGCATGACCGAAGCCGGCCAGAACTACTATCCCAAGTATTATATGAACGCCTCCATGGATATGGCCGCTTCCTCGGAATCCACAAGCGCCCAGGTCATGGCGGGGGAGATCAGCGTCACGGCCAACGTGGACCTGAGTTACGAGACTCTGCGGTAACGCGCGTCTGGGGCTATATCACAAAAAGGGACTGCCGCGAAAAACGCGACAGCCCCTTTTTCTTGAAATTCGTACTGCCCGACGCCTATTTGATATACGCGTACTCGAAGTTGGGCGTTCCGCCGTAACTGCGGATGAATCCGCCGACCTTGTCGCTGACCAGAGCGGTGGCCACATAGTTGTAGATGGGAATGACCGGCATTTCGGCCGCCAGGATTTCCTCGGCCTTTTCAAAGGCGGCTTGGCGCTCCTCGCCGGTGATGCCGGTGGAGATGGTGTACATCAGCTCATCATATTCCTTGTTGCCCCACTGAATGGCCTCGTTCTCCGCGGACATGAGGGGTGAGAGGATGCTAAAGGGATCCAAGAAATCGCCGGTATAGCCCATATAGCAGACCTCAAAGTCGCCGGCCTTCCGGGTGCCCGTGTCATCCGCCCAGTACACGCCGGTTTCCACGGTGACGATCTCCGCGTTGATGCCAAGGTTCTGCTTCCACATCTGGGCCATGGCCTGGGCCACCTTTACCAGGGTAGCGTCCGGGGTCTGCACCAGCCGGAAGCTTGGGAAGCCTTCCCCATTGGGGAAGCCCGCCTCGGCCAGCAGGGCCTTGGCGGCGTCCAAGTCCTCGGAGAAGGTATCCGGATGGGTCTCCCGCCAGCTCTGGCTAGGATCCAGAGTATCCGGGAACGCCTTGGGAATGAAGCCGCGCAGCGGGGTCTCCGGGGACTGAAGCACCGCGTCGATCAGGACCTTCCGGTCCAACGCCATGGCCAGCGCCCGGCGGACGCGGGGATCGTTGAAGGGCTCCCGGTCGCAGCGGAACTCATACCAGCGGTAGCCGATGCGCTCGGTGAGCATCAGGGTATCGGTACCCATGTACTTGGCCAGGGCATCCGGGCTGACGGAGGTGATGATATCAACGTCCTTGTTCTCAAAAGCCAGGAGGGCCGTTTCGCTGGCGGTGAGGAACACGATCTCCAGCTCGTCCACCTGTACATTCTCGGCGTCGTAGTAATAGGGGTTCTTTTCATAGATGAACTTCTCATCCCGGCGCATTTCCTTCATGCGGAACGGGCCGTTGGAGACATACACCTTGTCATTCCATTCCCAGTCCTGGCCATACTGCTCCACAACTTCCTTCTTAACCGGGTAGAAAGCCGTGGTGGCCGTCATGGAGATGAAATACGGGGTGGGAGCGTTGAGGGTGGCCTGGAGGGTCAGCTCGTCCAGGGCCTTGATGCCCACGTCTTCAACCGCGGCAGTCTTGTTCACATAATAAGCATACGCGTTCTTGAAGACATTGTACATGGAATAGGCGGTTTCGGACGCCAGATCCGGATTGAGCACCCGCAGCCAGGAGTACTCAAAGTCATACGCCGTCAGGGGAGAGCCGTCGGACCATTTCAAGTCCTTCCGCAGATGGAAGGTATAGACTGTCCCATCCTCGGAAACGTCGTAGCTCTCGGCCATAGCCGGGGCGAACGTGCCGTCCTCCGCGAACTTATACAGACCCCGGAACAAGCTCTGCAAGCCGTAGGAGCCGCTGGAATAGTCGTTCATGGTGGGATCCATGCGCCTGGGTTCCTCGTTCATCTGGAAAACAATACGCCTTGGCTCAACTTGCGCCATCGCCATTGCCATGGGGGCAACGCCTACCACCAGGGTAAGCGCCAACAGAAGCGCCAGAAACCTTTTCACGTGGGTATTCCTCCTTTACTCAATCAATGTGCTTTTATCATAGCAAAGGCCTGGGTCGATTGCAAGCGAAATCCGTGCGGCCGCCGGAGACATAGCGGGGGGGGGGGGGGGAACACCCGGAGGGGAAGTGGGCGCATTGGAAAAATGGAAAAAATGGCGCGTTCAGTATACGCCCGAGGGGATGGGAGACAAGCTGTCTGTTTCCATAGGGCGATGGAAAAGAAGATCGCCAAGCCCGTTCCCGCTCAAACGCGCGAACCGCGCCCCCCCCCCTTAAAACCATCGAGACATGCGCACTTCGCGGGGAGGATACATTTCCCTTGCGGGAGGATATGGCCGTATGGTATAGTACCCCTATTCCATATTTGTATACGCTCTCCAAAGGCAGGTGTTCCCGGTGCTTAAATATACCTTGAGCCGCATTCTGTCCGGCCTGGTTACCATTCTCATCCTGATCACCGTTACCTTCTTCCTTATGCGGGCGATCCCCGGCAGCCCTTTTGACAAGGGTGAGCAGCGCATCCCGCCGGAGGTGCTGCAAAACCTGAGCGAGAAATACGGCATGGATAAACCCCTGTTCCAGCAATATCTGCGATACATCGGCAACATCCTCAAGGGGGACTTTGGGGTATCCTTTAAAAAAGCGGGAAACACCGTGGACGGCATGATCTCCCGGGGTTTCCCCGTATCCGCCCGGGTGGGCGGCTTCGCTGTCGTGGTTTCCCTCCTCATCGGGCTTTCCCTGGGCATCACTTCGGCCATCAAGCGGGGCAGGTTTATCGACGGGGCGTCCATGGTGTTTGCCACCATCGGAATTTCCATCCCCACCTTTGTCACGTCGGTGCTGCTGCTGTATCTGTTTGCCGGGTACCTCCATTGGCTGCCTACCTATGGCCTGAGCAGCTGGGCCCATTATATCTTGCCGGTGACCTGCCTTTCCTTTCACCCCATCGCCTACATCGCCCGGATGACCCGTTCCTCCATGCTGGAGGTCATGCAGCAGGACTACATCCGCACCGCCAGGGCTAAGGGTGTCAGGGAGTTTTGGGTTATCGTCAAGCACGGCCTGCGCAACGCCATCCTGCCGGTGGTCACCTACCTGGGCACTCTGATCGCGGCGCTTTTGACCGGTTCCTTCATCGTGGAAAGGCTGTACGCCATCCCCGGAATCGGCAAGTACTTTGTGGATAGCATCAGCGGCCGGGACTACAACGTGATCCTGGGCATCACCGTGTTTTTCGGCATTTTCGTCGTCGCCTGCAACATCCTGGTGGATATCCTGTACGGCATCATTGACCCCAGGGTCAAGATGAATCAACGGTAAAGGGGGACGCGCTCCCATGGAAATCAACCCATATTCCCCAATCGATCCATCCGAAAGGGAGGCGGAGCAATTTTCCCGGCCTTCCGTATCCTACTGGCAGGACGTATGGCGCCGCCTGAAGAAGGACAAGCTGGCCATGGCGGGCCTTTGCTTCGTCCTTTTCATGGCCCTGGCCGCCATCATCGGGCCCCTTCTGTCCCCCTACGATTACGAGACCGCCGATTTTTACTCCATCAGCCAAAGGCCCAGCGCCAGCCATTGGTTCGGCACGGACGCCCTGGGCCGCGATCTATTGGTGCGCATTCTCTTTGGCGCCCGCATATCCCTCTCCATCGGCATCATCGCCGCCGCCATCAACATGGTCATCGGGGTGCTCTACGGGGGCATCGCCGGGTTTGCCGGCGGCCGGGTGGATAACATCATGATGCGCATTGTGGACATATTGATCGCCCTGCCCCAGCTCCTGTACGTGGTTTTGCTCATGATGTTTATGGGCTCCAGCATGCAATCCATCATCATCGCCCTGTGCATCGCCTCCTGGACAGGCACCGCCCGGGTCACCCGGTCCCAGGTGGTCTCCCTGAAGCATCAGGAATATGTTCTGGCCGCCCGTTTGGCAGGAACCAGCAGCTGGAAAATCCTCCTTCGTCACCTTTTGCCCAACAGCATGGGCCCTATCATCGTCTCCGTCACGTTCCTGATCCCCAGCGCCATTTTCAATGAGGCCTTTCTGAGCTTCCTGGGCATCGGCATTCAAAAACCCATGGCCAGCTGGGGTTCCTTGGCCAACGACGCCATTGAGACGCTTATGTCCGCCACCTACCAAATGATCTTTCCCATCACCGCCATCAGCCTGACCATGTTCTCCCTCAATTTCATCGGCGATGGGCTCCGGGACGCTCTGGACCCGAGGCTGAAGAAATAGCGCGTGTTAGGAGGGCTTCCACCATGAAGCTATTGGACATACAAAACCTGCGCACCACCTTTGACATTCACGTGGGCAGCGTGCAGGCCGTTCGAGGAATCACCCTCTATGTTGAAGAGGGGGAAACCGTGGGCATCGTCGGGGAATCCGGATCGGGCAAGAGCGTGAGCATGCTCTCCGTGATGCGCCTTTTGCCGGACTATGCCCGCATTGAGGCGGACAAAATCACCTTTGCCGGCCGGGACATGACCCATGCGAAAGCCAAAGATCTCCGTGAGCTGGAGGGGAGCCAGATCGGCATGGTGTTCCAAGACCCCATGACCTCCCTCAACCCCCTGTTCACTGTAGGCGGCCAGCTCATGGAGCCCCTCAAGATACACAAGCGAATGAACAAAGAAGAAGCCAGCGCCCGGGTTTTGGAAATCCTGAAGGAAATTGATATGCCCGATCCCAAAAGCCGCATGAAGCAATACCCCCATGAGCTCTCCGGGGGCATGCGCCAGCGGGTGATGATCGGCATGGCCATCGCCTGCAATCCCCGGCTGGTCATCGCTGATGAGCCCACGACGGCCCTGGATGTGACCATACAGGCCCAGATACTGGACCTTTTGCAGCAATTAAGGGAAAAGCAAAACACCGCCACCATCCTCATCACCCATGATCTCGGCGTCATCGCCGGGATGTGCAGCCGGGTCTATGTGATGTACGGGGGCAAGGTGGTGGAGGAGGGCACCTCCAGGGAGGTCTTTTATGAGCCAAAGCACCCCTATACCTGGGGATTGCTCCGCTCCATTCCCCAAAAGACCGGCAAAAAGCACAAGCTGCTGCCCATTCCCGGCTCGCCGCCGGACTTGATCGCCCCCCCGCCCGGCTGCCCCTTTGAGCCGCGCTGCGCCTATGCCATGCGCATTTGCCGCGACGAAATGCCGCCTCACAGGCCCTTGTCCGATACCCACGCGGCCGGCTGCTATTTGATGGACGAAGGGGCACCCAGCGTTCAGTGGGGAGGTGGCAATCCGTGAACCATCCATTGGTTGAGGCAAAGGACCTGGCGATGTATTTCCCCGTGGGCAGAACCTGGACCGGCAAGGTAACCCGGCTCCTCAAGGCCATCGACGGCGTATCCTTTGCCATCGAGAAGGGCACCACCTTCGGCCTGGTGGGGGAGTCCGGCTGTGGAAAGACCACCGTGAGCCGGTCCCTGGTGCGGCTGTACGAGCCCACCCATGGAACGGTGCGCTATGACGGCCGGGACATTACAAGGCTCAACCACAAAGAGATGTTGCCCTACCGGCGCCATATGCAAATGATCTTTCAGGATCCTTACGCCTCCCTGGATCCCCGGATGACCGTCAACGCCATCATCGCCGAGCCATTGGACGCGCGAAGAGACCTGACCCAGCCGGACAAGATGGCCCGAGTGGCGGAGCTCATCGAGATGGTGGGCCTAAAGAGCGACCACGGCCTCCGCTATCCCCATGAGTTTTCCGGTGGCCAGCGCCAGCGCATCGGCATCGCCCGGGCTTTGGCCAGCAATCCCCAGTTCATCGTCTGCGATGAGCCCATCTCCGCCCTGGATGTCTCCATTCAGGCGCAGATCATAAACACCCTAGAGGACCTTCAGGAGCGCCTGGGCCTCACCTATCTGTTCGTATCCCATGACCTGAGCATGGTGCGCCATATCTCCCACATCGTCGGCGTGATGTACCTGGGTCGCATGGTGGAAATGGCCCCTGTGGATGAGCTCTATGGCAGCATGCTCCACCCCTACACCCGGGCGCTGATGAGCGCCGTGCCCATCCCGGACCCGGACTTGGCGGCACAAAGCCAGCGCATTTTGCTTCAAGGGGATGTGCCCACCCCAATAAACCCTCCCAGCGGATGCTACTTCAGAAACCGCTGCCCTCGGGCGGTTAAGGAATGCGCCAAGGAGCGCCCCGCCTTTTCGGAGGTCGAAAAGGGGCACTTCGTGGCCTGCCATCGGGTGTAGAGGAGAGGAAAAGGCGGCCAAGGGACAACCGCTCCATACGCGCCAACTTTTTATTGGGCAAAACAGAATCCGCCCTTTCATAAGGAGAACGCCATGAAGATATCGAAAAAAGACGCGTTGATGTGGTTTGAGTTTTTCGCGACGCTGCCCGATGATGAGGAAATGCTGCCCCGCCAGCAGGAAATCCTATACGCAACCTTCGCCCAGATCGAAGAAGCGGTGGAACGCCGAAACGCTCGGCTCATGGCGGAGATCAAAAACCTGCGAACCCTAGAGGGCCGCACGTACTACGTGGGGAACGAGGGGAAATACCCGAAAGGGTGCCGTTCCTGCCTTTTGGGAACAGGCCTGAGCGCCATTCGCAAGACCAACAAGTGCAACCTGAAGTGCCCCTTCTGCTACGACTACGGGCAGTTGGACCGGATTCCCCCCATCGGCGAGGGCATGTGGGAAATCGGGGGAACAAAATTCTACGACAGGGACATCGATTTGCTGCTCTCCATTCAGCGGAAGCCCACGGGGGTTTCGTATGTTTACATGGAGCCCTTTATGGAGATCGAGGCGTATTACCCTGTCATCCAAGCGTTTCACAGGGCAAAGGTTCATCAACACCTCTACACAAACGGCACGCTGGCCACGGAGGACTCCCTTCGGGCGCTGGGTGAGGCAGGCCTTGATGAGATACGGTTTAACCTGGGGGCCACAGGCGGCTCGGACCGGGTCATTGAGTGCATCGGCATCGCGAAAAAACACATCCCCTTCGTTGGGATTGAAACGCCTATGACACCGAAATTTTTCGAAGCGTTTTTCATGAAAAAGGCGTCCATTTTACAGACCGAACTGGACTTTATCAACTGCGCGGAGCTGCATTTGAACGAGAACAATCTGGAAAACTACGCGGGGGAAAACCTCTACATCGCGAGGCGGGGCTACATCTCTCCCGTCTGGAGCCGGGAGCTGACCCTGAAGCTCATGAAGGTTGCCGACGATGAGGGCTGGGATCTTGCTGTCCACGATTGTTCCAACGGCACCAAGTTCGCCAGAGCGTTGAACCTGAGCGGCAAAGAGGGGGGGTGCTTCGGGGCGAGCGGCTACGCCTGTGAATTTTACCGGATGCCCTATGAGGCCTTTTTGCCCATTCTGCGGGACGACAGCTTTCAATTTATGGAAGAAGAGCCTCTGCCCGTCGGCTACCGGCCGGGGGATATTGTGCTGTAACGCGAAATCCAACGCTAGGACAACACCGCACAAAGGAGCGTTGCCGGCATTGCGAGAGATTTCCGTGCTATTACTCCGGCATCGAAAAGTCGGAAGAGATGCACGAGAGATTTTTTCGCCCAGCAAGGAGCTGGAACGAGGCGTAGCAGCGCTACGCTGAGTGAAGGGCGACGCCACTGGACGGAAAAAGATCCGTGCCAAATTCC
>JAVBOX010000055.1:0-26596 GCA_031550095.1 Eubacteriales bacterium | reverse complement strand
GCGCGACCCCGTCCCCGTGCCGGTGGTGCAGCCGTAGCCGCTCGTCCCGCTGCCGGGCACGACACACCGGGGATCGGGCGTCCCTCCATAGGGGTTGTATGGGTTCCCCGTGTAGGTGCCGGTGTTGCCGCTGTAGCCGCTCGTCCCGCTGCTGGGTACGACAAACCGGGGATCCGGCGTCCCTCCATAGGGGTTGTATGGGTTCCCCGTATAGGTGCCGGTGTTGGCATTGTTGTATAGCACATACTGCATATATGACAATGGCACATCCGAAGCCTGAACGGCTATAGGCTGAAATATACAGCCAATGGCAAGGAGGAAAGTCACCAAAAGAAGAAAAAAGCGATTTCGTGTCAAGTGGGTTCACTCCTCTCGTCGCGTAAAAGGATGCAGCCGTTTCGCAAATATGCCGCTTTCATCATCGCCTTTTCACGCGTCTTCAACGCCGCAAAGGTAGATGGACAAAATGAAGCGGCCCATAATGCGAAAAAGAATGATACATGGAATAGACGTTAAAGAAATGACAATGGTTTCCTTAAATAACAAAAATTTGAAGAATTTATTATTAATAATCTATGTCTTTCTATGCCGTGGAAAAAAAGCAGCCCTGTCGGCGGCAAAAACCGGCAGAGCGGCTCTCTCTTTTTTGGTTCTTCTTCCAGCCTTTTGTGCACCTCAACTCGAGTGGTTTATGCCGTCACGCGAATCACATTCCAGCTCAGGGCGGGGATGGTGATCTCCAGCTTTCCGTCCGCGATCTTTTCCATGGAGGCGGCCTTAGGGCTCACGTTATCCCGGTTTTCCTCGGTATTGACCGCCTTTGGGTCATCATGATGGAGCACTGCATGCGCGGCCTGCTCGAGCCCCGCGAAATCCCGAAGGTCAACGGACAGCCGGATATCCTCTGTCAGGCTCCGGTTGACGGCAAAGACACTCACGCTGCCGTCCGGAGCGAGGGTGGCCGTGGCGTCCAGCTCCGGCACTTGGTCATAGTCACGACAGGCGTATGTGGGAGAATCGACGATGGCCTTAAGGGCAGTGCCACGGCCAAAGGCGGATGCCTGCCGCAGGGGCCAATAGATGGTTTGCGCCCAAGCGCCGCCGCCGTTCCTGGTCATGATGGGCGCGATGACATTCACCAGCTGGGCCATACAGGCGATCTTCACCCGATCCGCGTTGCGCAGGAGAGTGATCAGCATGGAGCCAACCAGCAGCGCGTCCTCAAAGTTATAGATGTCCTCCAGGATGGGCAGCGCCCGGCCCCACTTGTCCCGCTTCCAGATTTCCTTGTCCTGGGCGTTGGAGTGATACCAAACATTCCATTCGTCAAAGGAAAGGTTCAGTTTCTTTTTCGCGTGTTTCTTCCCGCCCACGGCGTCGCAAATGGCCACAACGGTCTTGATGAAGTCGTCCATATCCATGGAACGGGCCAGGAAAGACGGCGTGTCATTGGTCCGGTTGCCATAGTACCGGTGGAGGGACACATAATCCACATTTTCATAACACTCGTCCAGCATGGTCAGCTCCCAATCCCCAAAGGTCTTCATCTCAGAGGAGGAGGAGCCGCAAGCCACCAGCTCGATCGATGGATCCACCCACTTCATCACCTTGGCCGCCTCATTGGCGACCCGACCATACTCATAGGCCGTCTTGTGCCCGATCTGCCAAGGGCCGTCCATCTCATTGCCAAGGCACCAGAGCTTGATGCCGAAAGGCTTATCCGCCCCGTTCTTCCTGCGCAGGTCGCTGTAGTAGCTGCCGCCGGGGTGGTTGCTGTATTCCACGATGTTCCGGGCCGCGTCCGGGCCTCTTGTGCCCAAATTGATGGCGTACATGGGATCAGTGTTAGCCTTCCTGCACCAGTTCACGAACTCATGGATGCCCACCTCGTTGGTCTCCGTGGTAAACCAGGCAAGATCCAGCCGCGCCTTCCGCTGGTCCTTGGGGCCGATGGCATCCTCCCAATCAAAGCCGGAGACGAAGTTGCCGCCAGGATAGCGAGTCACAGGTACATCTAGGTCGCGAACCAGATCGATCACATCCTGGCGGAAACCATCCGCGTCAGCCTTTGGATGCCCGGGCTCATAGATTCCGCCGTAAACGGCCCGACCAAGATGTTCAATGAAGGAGCCGTAGATGCGTGGATCCACTTGCCCAACCGTGTAAGCCCGGTCCAGTGTCATGGTCGCCTTTTTCATGGTTCTTCTCCTTTTATGTGGATGATATAGAAAAATCAATACCGCTTATGGAGCCGCGCCGCGTTATTTTCCCGCCGTGCGCACACCCCAAAGGGCTTCCCCCTCTGGGGAGAGCAGGGTGAATATCGCCGTCCATGCCCTCTGCTGGGGATCGTACCCCGCTTCCAAGCGCCCCTCAAAGGCTGTTCCATCCATTGCGATTTTCATGGAGCCTTCCGGCCCTACCTCCCACGCGCCAGTTGCCTCTCCCGCCAAGGAACCGTCCTCTTCTAAGCTCACCAGAACGGAGCGATGCTGGGAACGGTTAATGTCCCTGCCATGGCGGATGATTCGGTACTCCCCGGCATCATCCCGCCCCGCCTCGACAAGCCGGGCCTGGGGCGTCACCCCCGCGTACCGGAACGGGGAAACCACGGGCCAGCCCGCGCCGTTAAGCCAGAACTGATGCACCCGCACCCGGTGCTCCTCCCCTAGGGCGGAAAAACGGGTATGGAACACCAGAAAATAGCGGCCCGTGGCCTCGTCGTAGAAAGCGCTGTTATGGCCCGGTGACTTGTAGGCCGCCTCGGGCAGAGCCGTTTCCCCCTCCAGGGGCATAAAGCGAAATCCACCCATGAGCTTGACCCCATAGGGCTCGATGGCCTTGTCATCAAAGAAAGAACCTTCCGGCCCGCCGCAGTCGATCATGGGCTGGCCCAGCGCGTCCTCATAGGGGCCGTCCGGGTTTTTCGACCGGCATACCCGGATGTTGTACCCACCGGAAGCGTCCAGCCCGCCAAAGGAAAGGAACATATAGTAATATTCCGTGTCCGGGGCATACAGGATATAGGGTCCTTCAATCCGGCTATGGTTCTTGCCCAGCAGTTTTTTCCCATATCCCTGGTCGGGCAGGGGCAATCCTGTCCGGTCATCCATCTCAAGGATGAAGATTCCCCCGGAGTAGGAGCCGTAGACCATCCAGAGCTTTCCTTCTTGATCATAGAATACCTGGGGATCCACCGCGTTGGGATGCTTCGTGGCGTCATAGGGGGTGCCGTCCTGGAAAGGGCCTTCCATGCCAGAGCGCAGGAACACCCCAAGGTCCTCAAAAGGCCCTTCCGGCCTGTCAGACACCGCCAACCCCATGGCGCTCAAAGGGCTGGAACCCTCGCAGCAGCAATAGTAGAGATAGTAACGGCCGTCCGCCAGCCGACACACGTCCGGCGCCCAAAACGTGGTGGCTTTCGCCCAGGCCAGGGCCTCTCTCATTTGGTTTTGAACATCCCAAACCAGGGTGCAGCCCTTGCCCGCGTCGGTGGAGAGCATTTCCCAGTTCATCAGATCCTCGGATCTAGCGGCGGCCATGTGGCTGCCATAGATGTAGTAGAAACCGTCTCCCGCCCGTATGATGGATGGGTCATGGACATATGCCTCCCGGAAGTCCGCCGCCTCCCCTTGGGCGCAGCCCAGCAGAAGGGTCATCAGCAGCCCAACGCCAAGCATCCTTCTCATCCCTTGACGCTCCCGGCCGTCATGCCCTCGATGATGAACCGCTGGGCGAAGATGTAGAGCAAAAGAATCGGCAGCACGGCGAAGCAGGAGCCCGTGATCATTAGGTCATAGTTGTTGCCGTAGGGCGTGAATAGGGTATTCAGGCCAATGGGCAGGGTGTACTTCTTCATGGTGGTCAGCACCAGCATAGGCCAGAGCAGGCTGTTCCAGGCGCCCATGCCCACCAGCACCGCCATGGAGGACATGGCGGGCCCCATAATGGGCAGGATGATGCGGATGTAGATGCCATACTCGGTGCAACCGTCTACCCGGCCCGCGTCCAGCAAATCCTTTGGCAAGCCGCTCAGGTATTGCCGGAAGAAGAAGATGGCGGAAACGCTGGCCAGGAAGGGCAGCATGATGCCCCAGATGCTGTCCAAAAGGCCCATGGCGTTGGCCTGGATATACATGGGCAGCATGAGGATCTCAAAGGGGATCATCAGCACCATGAGCACGCACATGAAGATGGCGTTCTTCCCCCGGAAATCATACATGGCAAAACCATAGGACACCCAGGAGCTCACCAGGAGGGTCAGCACGGTCTGAACCACGGTGATGATCAGGCTGTTTTGAAACCAGACAAAATAATCATGGGGCAAATGCGTCCCTTCCAGGGACATGCCCGTAAACAGATACCGCCAGGAGGCAAGGCTCCACTTTTCAAACTCCAGCCGGAGGTTCAAGCCGTTCCGCCAAAGCTCCGCCCCGCCCTTGAAGGAGCCGAGCACCATGGCGAACAGGGGAATCAAAATCAACACCCCAAGAAGCGTGAAGAACAGCACCAGGAACACCCGGGCAAAGGGGTTATAGCTCAGGTTGTTCTTGGCCTTTTTTGTGGCGCTTGCGCTCGTCATGCCCTTCTCTCCTTTCCGCCGATGACCCCCGTGACGCGGAGCTGCAGCAGGTTGATGGTCATGGCCCCCACCAGCAGCGCCAGACCCACCGCCGACGCGTAGCCCATGCGCAGCCGCTCAAAGCCATAGCGGTACAAATACCCTACGATGGTCAGGCCATAGTTATGGGGTGAGTTGTTGTTGCCAAAGACCATGTAGCTCTCCGTAAACATGGCGAGGCCCGCGTAGATGGAGATGGTCAGGACATAGATGGTGGTGGGCTTCAGAAGGGGCCAGCCGATAAAGCGGAATTTCTGGACGGCGTTGGCCCCGTCAATATCCGCCGCCTCATAGAGCTCTGAGGGAATGGACTTCAGCCCCGCCAGATAGTAAAGCATGTTCATGCCCGTCCACCGCCAGCAGCACAGCAGGATCAGGGCGAACAGGCTGGGATACTCAAGCTTTAGCCAGATGATAGCGGGCTTTCCGAGCATCTGCAGGATGGAGTTCATCATGGCGCCGGGCAGCTCCGAGAACATCAGGCGGAACACAATGCCGGCCACCACCACGCTGGAAAGCACCGGCACAAAGTACACGGACTTGAAAACCCCCGCGAACTTCATGGAACGGCTGTTGATCATGTAGGCGAAGAGCATGGGAAAAGGAATCAACAGGGCGCAAGTGATCACCATATAGCGGACGCTGTTGGACACCGCCTGCCCAAACATCTTATCCCCCAGCAGGCGCTGGTAATTCTTTGTGCCTATCCATTCCACCTGACCGGGCAGGATATCCTGGAAGCTCATGCGGACTGTGGAAATGAGGGGATAGACAAAAAAGACCAGAAAAGTCACCACGAAGGGCAGCACAAACACATAGGGAGCAATTTTCTGGGAGTAAAGCAGCTTCTTCACAGTATGCATATAACACCTCTCTCAGGAGTGGCGCAAGCGGGGTGGCCGCCTAAAAAGCGCTTCATAGTCTCATTCCGCGAAGGGCGGACTTCCCACATGCCGAGATGCCCGCCGTTTGAGCGGCGGGCATCTGCCTTTTCAAATGCTTAGAAGATATCCGATTCGATGGTCTCCTGGGCCAGCTCCAGCTCGGACGCGGCGTCCAGCTTGTCCACATAGAGGTTGTTCCACAGGGTGGCGCCCAGATAGGAGTTAATGGTGGGGCTGATCTGGGTGGAGGGCAGGAACATGATCTCATTCTTGATCTCATTGAGGGTATCGAAAGCGTTGGTGAGGAAGTACTGGTTGAACTTGTTGTCAGGGTTATGGGTCAGCTCTTTGTTGTCCCAAACCGCCGTGTTCACGGGATCAAAGCCCATGACGTTCCAGATCATTTCTTCGCCAAACTCGGATAGCTTGGCATAGACGATGAATTCCGCCGCCAGATCCTTGTCCGGCGCCGTCAGGGAAACGACGGTGCCAGTGCCGCCCAGACCGATGGAACGGGGCTGTCCCGCCTCAAATACCGGCGCCGGGGCGATGGCGTACTTGCCCTTCAGGTCAGGAAGCTCATCCACGAAGCGGCTCATGTACCATTCGGGCATGATCACCGTGGCGCAGATATCGGTGTTCAGCCAGGCTTTGCCTAAATCCGTGTCCACTTGGCCGCCGGGGCAGACAAACGCGATGCCCTCATCCAGCCACTGCTGCTGCATGGTAACCGCCTTGAGAAGCTCGGGGGTGTTGACGGTGGGTTTGGGATCATCGGCATTGGAATTGTCCTGGAAGCCCGCGCCCTGTTCGGTGAGCATCAGGGAGGTCTGCCAGTTGGTGGTGGTTTCCACGTTGCCCATGAATACATCCGGATTGGCGGCCTTCAGCTTGCGTCCCGCTTCCATCCAGTCGTCCCAGGTGACGATGGTCGTGTAGTCGATGCCGGCGGCTTCCAGCATGGGCACGTTATAGAAGGCGACCGTGGCGCCAACGTGGGTGGGAACGCCATAATAGTTGCCGTTCTTGGCATAGATTTCCAGGCGGCTCTGGACAACGGTGGGGATGTAGTCCTTCATATAGTCGTTAAGAACAACCAGCTGGGGTTCGCCCAGGAGCACATTGGGGAACTGGCCCAGCTCCACATCGCACAGGTCGGGAGCGCCGATGCCGGACTGCAGCGCCACCTTGAACTTATTGTGCATGTCGTCATAGCCCAGCACCGTGGCTTCCAGCTCAATCTGCCGGTCCGGATTGGCCTTGTTCCATTCCTCGGCCATGGTCTTGTAGAAGGTGGCGTGTTGGTCGATGAACGTCCACAGCGTCAGCTTCGTGGTCTCCGCGGAAGCGAAGCCCGCGAGGCCAAGCACCAGCGCAATCGCCAGCAAAAGTGAAAGGGATTTTTTCATGATAAAGGCTCCTCCTTGCTATATTGTACGCCATCCGGCGCGGATTTCAAGGAAGCGAGGGTTTGCTTTATGTTTTTCTAAACTATTCATGATTCGTCCTAAGCAATTTGACTATAGCACAACAATCCATGCAAGTCAACACATATTTTTTTCTTTTTTTGTACACATTTGTGCCGTCAACCCCTGTCGAACCCGGAAAAACCATAAACCCAAAGCTGTTTGCTTTTGTAAAACACAAAGTTAATCTTTCCTTTCGGCCAAGCGTATGCTATACTACTTCACGATTTAACAAACATCATAACGGATGGAGGCCTTGCATTGTTGCATGTCCATAATCTTCAGGAGGGTTTGCCCCTTTTTAAATGCCTCAGCTCCCCCCTGCGCGTCGCCATTTTAGAGCTGCTCCATCAGGAAGGCCCCAAGAGCATGACGGACATCGCCGAGAGGGTGGGCGTTACCGCAGGCGCCCTGACGCCTCATATCAAGACATTATCCGACAGCAACCTGCTCACAATCAGCCTGGCCTCCGGCAAGCATGGGCTGCAGCGCATTTGTTCCGCCAATGAGTGCCGCATCCTGGTGGATCCCACCCAGGCCGCCCGAAACGCAAACGTATATGAGACCGAAATCGATGTGGGCCAGTACACCCGATACGAGGCCTTCCCCACCTGCGGCTTGGCGACAAAGGAGCATATGATCGGCATCGAGGACGATCCGCGCCAATTTTCCTCCCAGGAAAGGGTCAACGCCGGGATCATCTGGATTGGACAGGGATATTTTGAATACGTATTGCACAACTTTCTCCAACCAAATCAGCAACTCATCGAGCTGCAAATCTCCATGGAACTGGCCAGCGAGGCCCCCGGCTCCTCGGAGGACTGGCCCAGCGACATCCACTTTCATTTAAACGGGTCCTTCCTGTGCCACTGGACCAGCCCCGCGGATTTTGGCCGGGTTCGGGGCATCTACACCCCGAACTGGTGGAACCGGACCTGGAACCAATACGGCCTCTTCAAGCTTCTTTCCATCGACAGCACGGGCACTTACATCGACGGGTTGAAGCGTTCCGATGTAACCCTTTCCGACCTGAGCATCTCCCATAACGCCCCCTTGGCGTTCCGCATCGGCGTGCCCAAGGATGCCCAGAATGTGGGCGGACTGACCCTCTACGGCCGGGGATTTGGAAACTATGACCAGGGGATCAAAGTGCGGATGCATTACCGGAATGGTTAACATTTAGGGCAACACCGCACAAAGGAGCGTTGCTGGCATTGCGAGAGATTTTCGTGCTGATCAAGGAGCCTGGAGGAAGCCGTAGCAGCGCTACGGCGACCGCAAGCGCGACATAGAGCAGCGCGAAAAGATCCGCAAAGACGGCGTGCGCGATTGTGCGGTGTTGCCAAATATAAAAAAGCAACAAAAGGAGGCACACCCCATGAAAAACCAAAACAACGCCACAACCACAAAGCGCAAGACAGCCGCCTCCCTGCTGGCCGCGCTGCTGGCGCTCACCCTGCTGGCCGGGACGGCGGCGGCGGACTCGCGGTATGACAACGGGCGTTTCGTCCTCGAACTGACCGGTTCGGCGGCCCAGGCGGCGCCGGGGGGCACGGTGACGGTCACGTTGGACTGCCGAGCGCTTCAATCGCCTGAGTCATGGCCATCAATAATAGATCCTCCTATGTTCATTGTCGGTCCGGGGGTCTTTGCGCCGGGCGGGGAGACGGATTTCATATTTGTGCCTGTCCACAACCTCTCCGTAACCAATCCGCTTCACCGCGAGTTCACCGTCCGGGTGAACAGCGGCGCGGCGCCCGGCGACACAATCACCGTTTACTTCGACAGTATTCTTACAGTAGTTCCCCTCTCCTACACCATCACGGTCGTGGCCGCGTCCCCCGGCCCCGCGAAGGGTTCCTCCGGCAACCACGGCCTGCCCCCGCGGCCGGAAGGCGCGCCCGCCACCGTCATCAACGGCCCCGCCAAGGTATACGACCACGCGGACACGGCCTCCCCCGTCCTCGCCACGCTGCCCAGCGGCGCTCCCGTGCTCATCAAGGACGGGCGCTACGGCATGGCGCTCATCACCTATAACGGCAACACCCGCGCCGGGTGGGTGCGGGAGGGGAACCTCCGGGTGGACTGACGGATTACCGCCACGGCGCGTTGCCCATACAGCGCTGTATCATCATCAACGCCATCCTCTTTTCAACTTTATTGGGTATATTGTAGCAGGGGGGGTACCGATAGCGTCTATTTGCGTGCTGTTGGAAGGAGGTCATTATGAAAAGATGGATTTTGCCGTTAACGCTCATTCTTCTTATGACAATCACACATGCTGGCGCCTTGACCGAGACGAAAGAAGCGTCGGGGACGCTGGAAATTCAGCCAAGCCCCAAACTGTTTCTCCCTGGCCCCGAGGGCGAACCCCCTCAGTGCGACCATCAGTACGCCGAACCGAACTCCGTTAAAACAGTTTCGGCGGATCTTGATGAGTATTTTTATTGCTATATGGATATAAGCATTAGCGGAAAGCGGTGTAAAAAGTGCGGCGTGACAGCGTATGCTTTGGATTACACCATGTTTCCCCACACAGGAAATGACAAGTTCTGCCGGCGATGCCAAAAGCACCTGGTTCCCCCGGTTGTCGTCGCGCCGCTGTTATAAAGGCGGGGTTTGCGCTCCCAGAGAATCCCCGATTGAAACGCCCGTGGCGCCTCACTCCCACGGCGGCGCTGTTGAAAAACTGACGGCGCCCAAAGCGGGATGAAGGGGAGGCAAGGCGCGATCACGGTCCCAGGAGCGCGGGGGCGTGAACCCTCGCGTAAAGCCAGTCCTCCCGACGACACGCGCGTTTTGGTCCGCCCGTTCCGATTCATAGACGCGGGAGGCCGAAGGAACCCCGCGTCCCGCGTTGACAACCCTCAGTTTGTCAACGCGCCCACGGAGGACAATCCTCAAGCATGCCGAGCACTGCCCTCCTGGCATTCAGAAACGCCCCATCCCCCGGGTTGACCTGGAGCACAAAGCCTATTTTGCCAAGGAGGGCGTGAAGATAGCCTCGAATTCCCCTATCTCCCAAAGGCAGGTAGCGGGTGTCTTGGATGTGTTCCAGGTGGGAGCGGGGGCCATATTTCCCGCAATAGAAGATTTCTTGCCGCAGCGCGTTTCGATAGGATCGGGAGGCCTGCGGCTTTTCATTGACCACAATGCCGGTGACCATCTGGCGGCTCCCTTGGTCCAGCACCCGGGTTTTTTCGGTGTTGAGGACAAAGCCCAGCGCCCCTAAAAAGGACTGTACCTTGCGAATCACCGGCTGGGCATCAAAATCCCCGGAGAATGTCATGTCGTCGCAGTAGCGGGTATACCGTATGCCCCGGGCCTGACACCAAGCGGCCATGTGCTTATCAAAGGGCTTGAGCACAAGGTTGGACACAGCCGCCGAGGTCGGTGCGCCCTGAGGCAATCGGTCATAACAGCAGCACAGGCGGGATAGAAGCATCCGGGTGGCGGGCGGAAAATAAGCCCCGGGAAACGCGCGTCGGTAGACCATGGGAAGGGTGACGCTGCCAAAAAAGTCCGCGATATCCAGCTTAAGAACCCGCTTTTGGCCAACATGAGGCGCCGCGTTTTTGACAATGGATCCGCCCGAACGATAAGCCGTGGCATGGGGCGAAATCAGAAAGCCCGCTAGCACATGGCGGAGAATGTTCCGCTGAATGCCCTTGAGAAGCGGGTCCGGGACATAAAGATGCCGCAAAGTGCCGTCCCGCTTCAGGACGGTGGCGGGTCGATAGTGCCTCTCGGCGTGCTTTGCCACCGCGTACAGGCAAGCAAGCCGCTTTGCCTTTGGCCAAGGCGTATCGCCAAAAAGCCCCAGGGAGAGCAGAAATGCCTCCGTATGGCGAGGTGCGCAGTATTTCCAGAGGGATCGATTGGGCATGCTTCACCTATCGCAATTATTCATATGGGGTGGACAGGGCGATACAAAAAACGACGCTGCGGGGCGCGAAGGGGTGCCGCGCCAAAGGCGCGTACACGCAGTGTACGGACGTACCTCGGAGCGGCCCGCGGCCTTATGCCCATGGGAACCTTGCTCGATGGCGACTCGCCATCCTGCCGGAAAACCGGCCCGGCTATCGCGCCTGCCCAACCCCATACTTTTTTATTATAGCATAGAACGCAAGGGGCAGGCGCGTTGAGGCGCATGTTTTTGAATCTTTGAGGGATCCATGCGGCGAAGAGCTGGCACCGGTTCATCGCCCATTTGACAACCGCTGTAGCGCAGGCGTCCCAATAGGCATACCATGAAACCGAAGAATTGCTCCAGGAGGTGATTGGATGCGGCAAGAGAATCCTCGGCCGGTCCAGGCTTTTTTTCGATTGGGCGGGCGCGTGTTAGGCGCGGATGGCACGCCTGTATCCGGCCTGCCGATCCATTATTCCATTGACCGGCGAAAACACTCCATCGAAACAAACGCTCTCGGCGAGTACCGGTTTTCCGCCCCGCAAGGCGCCCGGGTCATCCTCTCCCCCCGCGATGGCCCGGGCGGTTTTATCCCGCCTTCCCGATATACCATCGACGGCCTCAGTGGGAACCACCTGGGTCTCCATTTTTCGCTGAATACCGCGCCGCCGGAAGGCGCTGATCCCGATCCAAAACCAGCGCCAACGCCTGAATGAAGAAAAAGTCGGGAAAAAAGGAAAATGCCCATTCACCGAAGGCGGGAAGAGTCACGAAGTTTTTCCATAACCCCTGTTTTGAACCTTCATACATATTCCCTTGTGAAAAGGGCATACCAAAGAAAAAGAGAGGTGGATAAAGATGAGTTGGTTGCTATGGATTGTCTTTGGTGCCATTGCGGGCTGGATCGCCAGCATGATCATGAAGCGGGATTCACGCATGGGTGCCGTTGGGAACATCGTCGTAGGCATTGTCGGCGGTTTTTTGGGCGGCTGGATCGCATCGCTTCTGGGGCTTGGCAGCGTTACCGGGTTCAACCTCTATAGCCTGCTGATCGCGATTGCGGGCGCATGCGTGCTGCTTTTCATCATTGGCATGTTTCAGAGGCGGGAGAAGCCAAGGGCGCGATGACGCTCTTCCATTAGGGCAACACCGCACAAAGGAGCGTTGCTGGCATTGCGAGAGATTTTCGTGCTGATCAAGAAGCCTGGAGGAAGCCGTAGCAGCGCTACGGCGACCGTAAGCGCGACATAGAGCAGCGCGAAAAGATCCGCAAGGACGGCGTGCGCGATTGTGCGGTGTTGCCTTAGCGCGAAGAAGCCGCATAAGCGGCCCCAGGCCATCAACAAACTCCGGCCCCTCAACCTGAGATGCATGAAGGGGCCGAAGCCCCTTCATATTCAATCGTATCGCCCGGCTTTGCCGAGCGGGCGGGGAGTTTTCAAGCGGCTTGCCGCCTGAAAACATTCCTTTCACGGCCGGAAGGCCGTGCAGTCGACTTTATCGGCACGCTGAAGCCACATAAGCGGCTCTTCGCGCAAATGTGGATTCATGGGACAAAGCGTCTAAATTGCGCCCCCCAAAGCCGTCGTAATGAAGCTTTTGATGTCCCCCAAGGTCTGGCCGCCGCTTGTATTCACATACGCCCGGTAATAATACGTCGTGCTTGGCGACAGCCCGGAAAGGTTCACCGAAAAGCCCTGCATGATTGTGCCAGCGGTAGCTTGGAATGTGGCGAACGTGGGGCTGATGGAATACTGGACGCCGACCCCGGTGACGGTGCCTGTAATGCCGGAGTACATATTGTTGATAATGCTTGCGGATGCACTGGTCAAGCCCGTCGCGGTGCCAGTGATCACGATGGCTGTCGCGGTCCCGGTGGTGACGCTGGATATTAGCCCATATACGCGGCCGCATACCGTATCCGCGAACGCCCGATAAAAATACAGGGTTCCCTCAACAAGGCCTGTCAGCGACACGGTAAATGGCGAGGACAATTGGCCTGTCACCTGCTGCATAGGGGAGAAATTTGGGCTTGTGGAAAACTCCACGCCCGTTTGTGTCACCGTCCCGCACCCTGCTGAAAACTGATTGTTGATGATGGTGACGGTCGTCGCGGTGATAGCGGAAAAAGTGCCTGTGGTCACCGTGCAGGATGCCAATGGGCATGGGTAAGGCGGGCACGGGCTGGGCGGGCATGGACTGGGCGGGTAAACGCATCGGGGCAAGTGCACAGGAACGCAAGGCTGGGGCCACCACGAGCTTGCCCCACACCCGTGCCAAGGATTATTCCAAGAGGATGAAGAACATCCCCAGTTTCCCGTCCAGAAACAACTGTTTAATCGCATAGCGGAACCTCCTTATCACCTGTACACTGTATCCTATGTCAATCCACCCATTGCCGTGAAAATTGCGGAAATGGTTCCTAATCTTTAGGTTTTTCCAAAAA
Organism: Eubacteriales bacterium; assembly: GCA_031550095.1. Taxonomy (GTDB): domain Bacteria; phylum Bacillota; class Clostridia; order Christensenellales; family Aristaeellaceae; genus Avichristensenella. Next base: position 13,269 of record JAVBOX010000055.1, on the reverse strand, counting down.
TTGTATATAATCCTCTGCATGGATTCGCCTTTCCCCAGCGTATTGAAGGTGAAATCTCAAATGGAGGTTCTATCAAATGCGGAAAAATCTATTGGTACTGTCCCTCGTATTGGTTCTCACCCTTGGCGTTGTCTCCATGGTAAACGCCGCCGATGTGCAAAACAATCAGGGCGCCTCATCCTGCTGTGTCCAAGGCGCCGCCTGCTGCGTTCCCGGCGCGGCTTGCTGCCAGAAGGATGCCGCCTGCTGCGTCCAAGGCGCCTCCTGCTGCGTTCCCGGCGCGGTTTGCTGCCAGAAGGATGCCTCCTGCTGCGTTCCCGGCGCCGCTTGCTGCCAGAAGGATGCCGCCTGCTGCGTCCAAGGCGCCTCCTGCTGCGTTCCCGGCGCGGCTTGCTGTGAAAAAAGCGCATCCTGCGGCACCAATGGCGCCGCGAATTGCGCCGTAAAATTACAGGCCAGCCAGGCGAAAAACGCATGTTGCGGAATGAGCGGAATGTAAACAGGACGGATGGGAAGCCGGATTGAAAAGCGATCAGGAAACAAGCGCGGCCATTGAGAAATACGCGGATACCGTCCGCCGCGTTTGCTTCATCCATCTGAAGAACAAAAATGATGTCGAGGACATATTTCAGGAAGTCTTTCTGAAGTATGTCCTTTCGGAGCATCCTTTCCAAAGCGAAACCCACGAAAAGGCTTGGATCATACGCGTAACCGTCAATGCGTGCAGGGATCAGCTGCGCAGCTTTTTTCGCAGGCGTGCGGTATCGCTGGAGGCGTCCGGATTGGATCCTGCCTTTCTTCAGGATGGGGAGCAAGAGATATGGGATGCGGTTTTTTCCCTGCCCGAAAAGTACCGAAGCGTCATTTACCTGCACTATTATGAGGGTTATACCGCCGTCGAAATGGCGAAAATCCTGCAAAAGAATGAAAACACCATCTACTCCTGGCTCTTAAGGGCAAAGGAGCGGCTTCGGACCCAACTGGGAGGTGATTCGATTGCATCGTATGATCTATGAGGGTTTTGACCGGGTGAAGGCGGATGACGGCCTGAAAAGGAAAACTCTGGCGTTTCTCCGTCAAAAGAGAAAGGGTTTCGCCCCGGAAAAAACCAAAAGGCGCCGAAGCGCCCTCTGTGCCCTGGCAACCTTTGCCATCCTGACGCTGGGCATGGGCTATCGGCTCAACTTTATGCCCGTTGCCTATGTGGATGTTGACGTAAACCCCTCTATTGAGCTGGCGGTCAACGGTCTTGGCAGGGTCCTTGCGGCTACCCCATACAACTTGGACGGGGAAAAAGTGCTGGAGGAAGCCAATGTCCGCCAAAAGCCCTATGGGGATGGACTTTCCTTGCTGCTGGACGCCATGATCAGCCAGGGCTACCTTCAGCAGGATGGACTCGTGTCCGTCACCATCCAGGCGGGAAGCGCAGAGGAGCGGATGCTCAACGGCATCACAGCCGCCGTGGATACCGCAATCCAAGCCCATAACCTCAGCGCGGAAAAAAATATCTTCCCCGTGACGGAGAAGATCAAGTGCGATGCCAAGGAAAATCGGCTCACCCCGGCCAAATACCTGGCCATCGAAGCCCTTTGCCAGGTGGATCCCACCACCACCTTCCAATCCTGCTGTGATCACTCCATCAGCGAAATCTGCCAGTGGACGCTAAATCCAGACCAGGGAGGCCACGCGGCGGCCCATCATCCCGTGGGCTGCACATGCCAAAGCCATCAAGCCCCAGCAGGCCCGGATGCCGCCCCCGAGATCCTCCCCCAGGCGTTGCCAGCGGAAACGCGTTGAGGCATGGAGGCGGCGTATCCGCAAAAGCCCCCATGCCCCTCCACGGATCGGATCTTCCTACCGGTATAGCTCAAGGGGCACGAGCCGCTCCTTGACCCACACCCGCATGGCCCCCGCCAACCGGTTGTCCCAAAGGCAGTATGGGACCGCCTGGGCGGCTTTTTTTCCGCCTTGGTGCAGGGCGATGGCTATCGTTTCCGGGGGAAGGCCCGGAACATGGGATAGGGTCAGAGGATCGGTATCCGACAAAACGATATCTGGGACGAGGGTCTGGCAATCGGTCTGCTCAAAGCAGTAGACCAGAGGCCCGCGGGACAGCGCCACATGGCCCCGGTCCACGGTAACGCGCTCGTCGGCATGATTCCTTCGGACAGGCATGGGCAGAAGAAGGCGGATTTTCTCGCCGGGCTTTACGCCCTCCAAAGCCGCATAGCCTTTGGCAACGGTGTAAGTCGCCCCTTCAATCTGAACGCCACCGCACCACCCGGGCAGCCGCAGCTTCAATATGCCGCCGGCGGGCATTTCCGACAGGGTGATCTCCACAGTTCCGTCATAGGGATAGGCCGTGCGGACGCTCCCCTGCCATGGCCCATGATGAAAGGCGCTGTCCGCATACAGGTTAATTGAGAAGGCGTTATCCTCGACTGCGTACAGGTATCCGCCGATGGAGGGGATGAACCGGGCGATTTGGCTGGGGCAGCAGGAACACTCAAACCATGGGGAGCGGTGGTAATCCCCGTTGGATTCCAGGGGATTGTCATAGAAAAACTTGGCTCCCCCCACGGAAACCCCGGCCACAACGTTGTTGTATAGGCTCCGCTCAACCACGTCGAAATACTTTCCATCCCCATGGAGCCAGCCCATCCTGGCATTCCAGAGCACCATGGCAACGGCCGCGCAGGTCTCGCAGTAGCACCTGTTGGGCAGGTCAAAGTCGGCAGTAAAGCCCTCATTATGGGCGGACTGGCCAATGCCCCCCGTGATGTAGTAGTTGCGGGTAACCATGCTCTCCCAAAGCCGGTTCAATGCCAGCGCATACCCCTGATGGCCCATGAGCGCCACAATGTCCGCCATGGCTGCGTACATGTACACGCCCCGGACTGCGTGGCCCGTCACATCGGACAGCCACATGGCGGGAACCTGATCCTGATAATAGTCTTTATCCCAGCCATCGGCGGAACCTTCTTTGATGCCATGGCCATGGCCCCGTTCCTCCAGGAGGAACAGGCTCAGGGCCAGGTATCTCTTTTGGCCCGTATAGCGATAGAGCTTGACCAAGGCCAGCTCAATCTCCTGATGACCCGCCACCCAGTGGCGCTTGTCCGGACCAAATAGCGCCTCGATATGATCCGCGAAGCGAATGGCGGTGTTTAAAAGCTTTGTCTCCCCTGTCGCCTGAGCATAGGCGATGGCCGCCTCAATCAGGTGCCCGCCGCAGTACATCTCGTGAAGGTCCATGTTCGTCCACTTGTCCCCCGGACGGACCAGCTGAAAATAGGTGTTCATATAGCCATCCGGTTCTTGGGCCGCGGCGATTAGGTCAATGATCCGGTCCGCGCGGTCCTTCAGGGCGGAATCAAACTCCACATGGAGGGTATAGGCCACTCCCTCCAGTATCTTGTACACGTCCGAGTCGTTATAGAAGCGGCCCTGGTGACCGCCTGACTCCAGCTTTGCCGCCCGGGCAAAATTGCTGATGCGGCCCGTCCCGTCACACTTATCCAGGCAGGCAGCCAGGGTAACCTTTCGGTTTATGGACATCCTGGGAGCAAAAAAGCTGTCCGTCATTTGGACGGCGGTGAATGGTACCTGTTGAATCATGGTCGTCCTCCCTGGAAGCGTTTTCATCAGTATACACCAGGGATCCCGGGACGGCAATCAATATAAATGCCCAGTCCAAGAAGCCCAGCGCGGGCAGGATATTCCTTGGCATCGCCAGACAATCCACATCGCAAAAAGAGAGCGCCGAAAAGCAGCGCTCCCTTTTTACGGATATCCAGGCGGCCGATTCCCCAGCCATCCTCAACGGATGCGCGTTACAGCCAGGTCAGCGTGTTGGAACAGCTGATGAGGGTGATGATGACCGCGTTGATGACTCCGGCCAGGTACGGGTTCTTCGTGGCCCGGTACACCTTGCGGGTGACCAGTGCCGAAAGGGGCAAGATCACCGCCACGGGGAACAGCCAGACCACGGCCATGTTGGATTCCGGGAACATCAGGTGTCCGGTGATGAAGAAGTTGACATACTGCAGCAGCAAAAGGACGACGGCCGGCAACGCGTTGCAGAGCATCAGCAGCGCCGTATTCATCCATTCCTTCCTGCCGATCTTGTTATAGTTGAAGCAGTTGATCGCCACAGAATTTGCCACATAGAAGATCAGGAACAGAACCATGCAGGGGAACAGGGACACGACGATCTTGTCCGAGCCAAAGGCCTTTACCCCAAGCACCCACAGGCGGAAGTCCGTCTTGAAGAAGTAATCGGCGGCAAACACCCAGGCATAGGAGACGCTCACCACGATGGCCGACAGCAGGAGGGTCTTGCCCAGTTGGACAAGGGGCAGGGTCACCCCCCGATCCCGGAGGCTGAAGCCGCTCTTCTTGCCGCTGACCCTATACCACAGGAACATGCTGATGATGGCGACCACGCCGTTGATGGCCGCCCAGGCGCTGACGCTCCAGGGGGAGCTTTGATGGAATGTCCCCAGGGAGGTAGAGAAGCCGTTTGCCCACTTAATCATGGGCATATAGAGCACGCCGCTGATGATCATGCTGACCAGAAGGCCGCCCCAGAACCACTTCTTGCCCGTGTCGTCCAGGGTGGCGGGCACAGCAGGTTCTTTCGTGCGCAAAGAGGAGAAGAAGGGGGTGAAGACCATCAGAATGGCAAAGGCCACGATGAAAATACCAAAGCCTAACAGGCCCAGGGCATTGAAGACGGCTTTCCACTGCCAAACCTGATCATTGGGCGCGATGGTAATTGGCGCACCAAGGGCCGTATCGAAGAACTCGATGGTGGCCGCCGTGGAGCGGGCGGAGAAATGGGACCAGGGGTGCAGAATGGGCGGGTTATAGATCACACGGGTGCCTTCGACGCCGTCCACATCCTGCCGGTAGATGATGCCCGGTTCCCGCGGCGCCTGGCCTGCCGGCTCGGTGCCAAAGTAGAGGAAGGACTGGGCATTGGCCGTGTTGATATAATCCCGGGCGGCATTGTTTCCTTCCTTGCCGTCGGGCAGGGGAAATTTGAAGAAGAACTCATCATACTGTGGAGCGATGACGCCCACATCCCTGTTGCCGTAGACGTCGGCAAAGGCCTGATCCGCGTCCACATAGGTAGCGTCCGCGCTGTTGAGCAACACGGCGGCGATCAGCGGCGTTTCCGCCATGTTATCCAGGGTGATGGCCACGTTGCTGGACATGCCACCCAGGGAATGGCCCGTAATGCCGATGCGGCTGGAATCCACATAGGCAAGGGAATCCAACATCTTGACGGCCTCATACATGCCCACAACGACACCGCCGATTTGGCTCGTGGTGTTCTCGGAGAGCCCATGGTTATACATGTCCATGGAGAGGACCACAAAGCCCCGCCTGGACAGCTCAACAAAATTCAGATCCTGCATTTCCCGGTTGTTAAACATACCATGGCTAACGACGATGGCAGGCGCCGGGGCCTCGGCGCTGACGCCGTCAGGCACGAACAGCAGGCCGCTCATCTGGCCGCCTTGGGTCGTTTCCCAGCGGAGATCCTTGACCGTCACCTTGCCGCCGCCGGTTTGGACCAGTGAGGCGCCGATCATGCCCACAAGCATGAGGGCGATGGCCACAACCAGCCACCTTTGGGAGGATTTCTTCCGGTTTTCCATTGCAAAACCACTCCTTTTTGATTGTTGACCAGGGGAAACGAGGCGGGCTGCCCAAGCCACGGGAAAGCTGAGACGCCTGTAACACATTCGGAATGAATAATTGACGCAAGAAAGCCATGGGAGAAAATTCGAACAGTAGATTCCTTTTTTTCTGTTGAATGTGTTGCAATATCATTTTATTGCCATACGCAAACGTTGTCAATGAACCATTCATGAGAATCTCTTGGGCGTAAATTGGGATTATTGCTGGAACTTGTTGGAAAAGCGGGCAAAATGACAGGAATGGGCAAAGGAACGGCGCACAGCGCACGGCAATATGAAACCCAGGGGCAAAGCCCTTGGGCGGTTCAAGGGCCGCGCCACTGATCGTCTCCCCTCAACGTGAAGCCCTTTCTTTCCCTTCGTTCCCCATCCCCCTCACGCCAAATGGCAGGCCACAAAATGCCCCGGCTTGATCTCCCGGTATTCCGGGATCCGCTCCTTGCATATCGGTTCCGCCATGGAGCAGCGGGTGCAAAAACGGCAGTTTTCCGGCAGGTTCACCGGACTCTTCACCGACCCTCCCAGGACGATCCGGTTCCGGCCCCTTTCCACCTTGGGATCGGGCAAGGGTATGGAGGAGAGCAACGCCTTGGTGTAGGGATGGATGGGATCGTCAAAGAGGGAGGCGCTGTCTGTAACCTCCACCAGATTCCCCAGGTACATGACACCGATCCGGTCGCTGATGTGCTTGACCATGGACAGGTCATGGGCGATGAACATATAGGTAAGGCCCCTCTCCTCCTTAAAGGATTTCAGCAGGTTCACCACCTGGGCCTGGATGGATACGTCCAGGGCGGAGATGGGCTCGTCGGCGATGATGAACTCCGGATTCACCGAAAGGGCCCGGGCCACGCCGATCCGCTGGCGCTGGCCGCCGGAAAACTCGTGGGGATAGCGGCTGCCGTGCTCCTCGTCCAGACCCACGCTGTGGAGCAGGTTCACCACCATCCGGGTTCGCTCCGCGCTGTTCTTGGCCAGCTTATGGTTGTCAATGCCCTCGGCGATGATGTCGTTGACCTTCATCCTGGGGTTTAAGGACGTATAGGGATCCTGAAAAATCATCTGCATGCGCAGGGAGAAGGCGTCCCGGTCCCTGCCGGTCATGTGGTTCTTCAGCGGTGCGCCATCGAATGTGACCGAACCGCTTGTTCGCTCGTACAGCCCCACCACGGTTCTCCCCAGGGTGGATTTGCCGCATCCGGACTCCCCCACCAGGCCGAATGTCTCCCCGCGCCAAATCTCAAAGCTGACGCCGTCCACCGCCTTGAGAATCTTGTTCTTCCCTATTTTGAAATGCTTCGCCAGGCTTTCCACGGAAAGCAAAGGCCCTCCGCCATTTTTTCTCTCCTCAGCCACCCATGCCCACCTCCTTGCGCAGCTTTTCCGCCCGTTCATCGTAGAGCCAGCAGGCGGCTGCATGTTCCTCTTGAAAGGTGAAGACATCCGGCATATGTCCCTCGCAAACCTTCATCCGCCGCGGACAGCGGGCCGCAAAGGGGCAACCGGCGGGCGGGTGCATCAGATCCGGAGGCGTGCCAGGAATGGAATGGAGCACCTGCCCATGGGTGTGAAGCTTGGGAATGGAGTCCATAAGGCCCTGGGTATAGGGGTGCTTCATCTCATAGAACACCTGATCCAGGGTACCCGTTTCCACGAACCGGCCCCCGTACATGACGATGACCCGGTCCGCCACATTGGCCACCACGCCAAGGTTGTGGGTGATGATGATGATGGAGGTGTCGATCTTTTGCTGCAGCTCCTTGAGCAAATCCAGAATCTGGGCCTGAATGGTCACGTCCAGGGCTGTCGTCGGCTCATCCGCGATCAATATCTGCGGATCACAGGCCAGGGCGATGGAGATCATGACCCGCTGGCGCATGCCGCCGGAAAACTGATGGGGATACTGGCTGAACCGCTCCCCAGGGTTCGGGATGCCCACCAGGTCCAGCAAGCCCAGGGCCCGGTTCCTTTGCTGCTCATCGCTCATCTCGGGCCGGTGAATCCTAAGCATCTCCACGATCTGTTTCCCAATGGTCATCGTGGGGTTCAGGGAGGTGAGGGGATCCTGGAAGATCATGGAGATGTTGGCCCCACGAACCTTCCGCATCTCCTTTTCTCCCAGCCCTGCGATGTTCTTCCCGGAGAGGAGCACTTCGCCTTGCTCGATTTTGCCCCCGGAGGGCAAAAGGCCCATGATGGCCTTGCAGGTGATGGATTTTCCCGATCCGGACTCGCCCACAATCGCCAGGGTTTCCGCCTTGCTCAGGGAGAAACTGACGCCCCGCACCGCCTTGATGATGCCATTATCCGTATGGATGGAGACATGAAGGTTCCGCACTTCCAGCAATTTATTCATCATTCCGTCTCCCTCCTATCTGCGCATCCGGGGGTCAAACGCATCCCGAAGGCCGTCCCCCAAAATGCTGAAGCAGACCATGATGAGCACGATAGCGATGGCTGGGTAGATAAGCATATAGGGCGAGGTCTTGAGCACCGAATAGCCGTTGTTGATCAAAACCCCCAGAGAAGCCTCCGGCGCGGCAAGGCCGATGCCGATGAAGCTCAGGAACGCTTCCGTAAAGATAGCCGCCGGGATGGAGAACATCACCTGGATGACGATGACGCTGACGGTATTGGGGATCAGGTGGCGAAGGATCATCTTGCCGCTCTTTGTGCCCAATAGCCGGGCGGCCAGGATAAATTCCTGACTCTTTAGCCGTAGGATCTCCGCCCGGACCAAGCGGGCCATGTTCACCCACCCTGTAATGGACAGGGCCAAAATGATGGTCCATACCCCCGAGGGCAACACCATCATAAACAGGATCACGATGATCAATGAGGGAATGCCCACCAGCACTTCAATGATCCGCTGCATGACGGCATCCACAGCGCCGCCTGCCAGGGCGGATACGGCCCCATAGGTCACGCCGATGAAAAGGTTGATGATGGCGGCGGAAAGCCCGATCAAAAGAGAAATCCGCGTGCCGTACCAGATCCGGGTCCATTGATCCCGGCCAAAAAGATCGGTGCCCATCAGATGGGCGCTGCTGGGGGGTTTGAGCTTGGCTGTGTAATCCGTCTGAAAATAAGTGTAGGCCGAAACCATAGGCGCGACAATGGCGAACAGGACGATGACCACCAGGATAATTGAGCAGATCACCGCGCCTTTGTTCTTCCGCAAGCGAATCCAGCCGTCGTAAAACGCCGAATGGTGGGCTCTGGCAATGCGCTCGCCTTCTCCCGCCTCAGCTTCCGAGGGGAGAAACAGATCGTCTGGAATTTGCCGGTTCATCATCATCACTCCCCTCCGTTGTCGCTGGAAAGGCGAATGCGCGGATCAATAAAGCAGTACAGCACATCCACGATCAGCATGACGGCAATATAGAAGGCGCTATAGAAAATCGTAATCGCCATAATGACATTATAATCGTTATTGCGGACCGAATCCACAAACAGGCTGCCCAGGCCCGGCACAGAGTAAATGCTCTCCACGGCCAGGGAGCCGGTCATCAGATTCACCACCATAGGCCCCATGATGGTCACCACGGGGATGATTGAGTTGCGCAGGGCATGGGAGATCAGCAGCTGGGGCTGGCTCATGCCCTTGGATTTCGCGGTGACGATATAATCCTGCTGCAGCACGTCCAGCATCTCTCCCCGAATGAAGCGGGCGGAGGAGGACAGTGGCATGAAGCAAAGGGAAACGGAGGGCAGAATGGAGCAGGACCAGCTTGTCCAAAATCCGATGGGGAGAATTCCCAGCCTCAGCCCGACAAAATACTGCAAAAGCGCGGCGGCCACAAAGTTGGGCACGGATATGCCCAGCACAGCCACCACCATGGTCGCATAATCGATGACGCCGTTATGGCGCCAAGCCGCGATGATGCCCAAGGACAGGCCGATGGACAGGCCCACCAGGATGGCCTGGGCGCCGATCAGCGCCGAGGGGGCGATCCGGGATGAGATAATGTCGGTAACCTGTCTGCCCGTATAGAAAAAGGAGGTGCCGAAATCTCCGTGAAGCATGTTGCCCACGTATTTGCCGAACTGAACGATCAGCGGCTGATCCAGTCCATACTTGGCGATAGCCGCCGCCTGCATCTCCGGCGACATGGCCGAAAACCGATTCTCGTCAAAAGGCGTCCCTGGCAAGCTCTGCATCAGCAGAAAGGTCAGCGCTACGATTACGAGGAGTGTCAGCAGCATATAAACCAGCCGCTTGCCAATATACCGGATCAAATGCCTCGCCTCCAAGCCGATGAAATCCGGCAGGACGGCAGAGAAGTCCCCCGCCGTCCTGCTTGCTTATTGCTTTAGGATGGGTGATTACTCCACGTAAGCCCACTTCAGGTCCAGCGGCTGGCCCACCGGGTGGTAGATCATGCCCTTCACCGTCGGTCGCTGCAGGAAGGAGAAGCCCCGGTCGTACACGCCGGATACGCAGGCATCGGTATCCAGGAGCAGCGTTTCCGCCTGTATCATGATCTCAAGCCGCTTGGCCGGATCCGGCTCATGCATGGCGGCATCCACCAGGGCGCAGTATTCTTCCGTGGCGTAATGGCCACGGTAGCCCGTGGGATTGGTCCACAGCTCCAGCCAGGTCATGGCGTCGTCATAGTCGGCGCCCCAGGCGGACAGGGCGAAGTCATAGGTCTGGTTGTTCATGATCTCGTTGCGGGCCTTTTGGGTCATGGCGTCAATCTTCACATCCGCCCCCAGCACGGTCCTGAACTGATCCTGAAGGAAGACCACCACATCGTCGAAATCCGGGCCGGTGGCGGTGAGAAGCGTGAGCTGCGGCGCACCGCCAAGCTCCGCCACGCCCTTGTCCCAGTATTCCTTGGCCAAGGCCGCGTCAAAGCGGGACAGAGGGCCTGACAGCTCGCGGAACGTGTTCTCAGCATTGCCAAACACACCCTGGGAAACAACCCCGCCCGCCGCTACAGCGCCGGTGCCCATGACGGCGTTCACCAGCAGCTCACGGTCCACGGCGTAACCCAGCGCCTTTCGGATGTTCAGGTTCATCTTGGGGTTGGACATGTCAAACTGCAGATAGTAATTCCGGAAATCGGAATAGGAGCCAAAGTTAGGATCGCTCTGATAGGCGGGAATATCCGCGGAAGCCAGGTTCACCCGGTCCACTTCCCCGGCCAGATAGGCATTCAGGGCGGCGGAGCCATCGGTGATGACCTTGAAGTTGATCTTATCCACCTTCACGGCGTCCTTATCCCAGTAATTCGGGTTCTTTTCCAGGGTGGCGCCTACGCCCAGGTCAAACTGGGTGCAGATGAACGGGCCGCAATAGAGGATGTCCGCGGCGGTCAGGGCATATTGGTCTCCCTTGGCGGTGCAGAATTCCTCATTGAGCGGGAAGAAGACAGGCAGGGTGATCAAGCGATCAAAGAAGGCGGTTGGAGCGACCAGCGTCGCTTCGAAAGTCCTGTCGTCCAGGGCCTTCAGGCCAACTTCCTCGGGGCCGCATTCCTTGGCAAGATATTTTTCGCCATTCTGAACGAAGGAGGCGATGACGGTGGCATAGCCCACGGCGGGATCATCGATGGCGCGAATCCAGCCAAAGACGAAATCCTTAGCCGTCAGCGGGGTGCCGTTGCTCCAGACGAGACCGTCGCGAAGCGTGAAGGTGTAGATGGTTCCATCCTCGGAAACCGTATAGCTCTCCGCCAACGCCAGTTCCGGATCATGGTTCTCATTCAGGCGGAACAGGCCTTCGGAAAAGTTGCCCATGACCTCAAATACATTGGCGTCCGAAGCTGTCCATTGGTTCATTTCGCGGTATACCCGGTCGGTATACAGATTGATAACCTTTTGCTGCTCAGCCTGCGCCGGAATGCTCAGGGAACACAGCAGCGTCATGGCCAACAGCAGAGATACCAGTACTCTCTTCATTGGGATACCCCCTTCTACTTCCTGTTTCCATGCGAAAATCGGGCTCTCGCAAGGAATTATTAGGTTCACTATAGCAGCATTGTATAGTAGTTGTCAACAGAATATAGGCTACAGGCACAATACTTTTGCAAGGGCGGCTATCCAATCCTGCATAACCAATGTTCGAAATGGTTATCCCTTCCTTCGGTTTTCTCCCATTTGGCTATTGGCAAAAGGGCGCCGGAAGTGTATGATGACAATAGAAACAAAATAAGGAAAGAATGTGATATATATGCTGGATTTTATCTACGACAATGGGACAAAAATCATCTTTGGGGTAGGCAAGGAATCCGAAACAGGCGCCCTTGTGCGGGAGCATTCCCAGAGGGCTTTGCTGGTGTATGGCGGCGGTTCCGTGGTAAAGAGCGGGCTTCTGGACCGGGTCAAGGCATCCCTGACCGCCTCAGGCGTCTATTTTGAGGAACTGGGGGGTGTGCAGCCCAACCCCCGGCTCTCCCTGGTATACACGGGCATCGAACTATGCCGGGCCAAAGGTCTGGATTTCATCATGGCCGTTGGCGGCGGCAGCGTCATCGACACCGGAAAGGCCATCGCCCTAGGCGTCCCCTATTCCGGCGATGTCTGGGATTTCTTCACCGGCAGAGGGTATGAAAGCTCGCTGCCCACAGGCGTGGTTCTCACCATTCCCGCCGCAGGCAGCGAGTCCAGCTGCGACGCGGTGATCACCAAGGAAGAGGGCTTCCAGAAGCGTGCGTGCTGCTCCTCCCAGAAGCTTCGTCCTGCCTTCGCCATCCTGAACCCCGCCTTGACCCTCACCCTGCCGGACGCTCAAACCTTCGCCGGGGTTACAGATATCATGGTACACATCACCGAGCGGTATTTCAGCAACACCAAGGATGTGGATGTATCCGACCGGCTTAGCGAAGCCTTGCTCCAAACCGCCATCCATGCCGCCAGGAAGCTGGTTATGGATCCCCAGAACCTGGCAGCCCGCTCTGAAATCATGTGGTGCGGCACCCTCGCCCACAACAACCTCACCGGTGTGGACCGGGAAAGCGACTGGGCCACCCACATGATGGGACATGAGTTATCCGCCCTCTACGACGCCACCCACGGCGCCACCCTGGCCGTGGTGCTTCCCGCCTGGATGCGCTACTGCTACAAAGCCAACCCAGGCCGAATGGCCCAGTTCGCCAATCGAGTATTCGGTGTGCCCTATGTGCCCGGCGAAGAAGATGAGATGGCCCTGGCCGGCATCGACCAGATGGTGGCCTTCCTTCGCCGCATCGGCATGCCCACCACCATGGTGGAACTGGGCATTCAGTCTCCCGACATTCCCACAATGGCGAAGAAATGCACTCGAGACGGCGCAAGAACCATTGGCAACTTCAAGCGCCTGGACATCAACGACGTGGCCGCCATTTTCACCATGGCGACGCTGCCTGTGGAAAAGCGGTAATGCTATAAAGGACAAAAAAGCCCGGGCGCTTTGCGCACGGACTTTTTTGGTACCTTAGGGTCTCCTGCACAAGTCATCGAATCGTCCGGACACAAATGAGAACAGAAGGGAACGACGGACTCCAAGGCCAGCAAAGAGGCTGAAATTGGCTCAAAAGGCATTTCCATAAAAAGGAAATGGAAAGCCGAAGCTTCC
>JAVBOX010000036.1:0-32128 GCA_031550095.1 Eubacteriales bacterium | reverse complement strand
GAAGCTCAAGCTCTTCCGGCGTGTGGCAACTCGCTACGACAAGCTCGCCAGAAGGTTTCTCGCTTTCGTGCATCTGGCTTGCATCTTTGTCTGGCTCGCTTGATTATGCAGCCTTTATGCCTTTTGAAACACGCCCTAATCACCACATCAAAGCTGTCTTTTTGAAAATCCATGTCCTCCATGGCCATCCGAGAAAAGGCAACATTGGGATAAACCCATTTTCCCATGGCCACCGAGAGCATTTTTTCAGAAATATCAATGCCCAAAGCAGAAGCGGCCCCGTGCTCCGCCGCGTAAGCGCAGTGCCAGCCTAAGCCGCATCCAATGTCCAGAACCCTTTTCCCGGCAAAATCCGGCAGGAGCTTTTGGAAGGCATGCCACTCCCCCGCCGCGCTCAGCCCATGAACGGAGCGGGGAAAAGAGATATATTTTGAAAAAAACAATTCCTCATCGTATTTATTTTCCCGCATAACATCCCTCGCTTCGTCGTGTTTTTCGGTTTTTCGGCGTGTTTCTCCAGGATGCCATATGATTATACAACAAAATCCATTCTCTCACAACGTAATACAGGGACACCACAAGGTTTTACCGGCGTTTTCGCGATGAATATCAAACCTTGACAATCGGGATCCTCCATGCTATATTCCAATATACAGGCAATGAAGGAACCAATGCCCGTGCCATTGCTTCTCCAAAGAAAAGGCGGCCCTTGAGCGAACGCTCATTGGCTGAAAGCCGCCGAGAGAGCAAGCGGGACATTCACTCTGGAGCCGCCCTGCTGAAAGGTTCATCGCCTTATAGGCAGGGCCGGGGGAACGCCCGTTATCCCGTAAAGGCCGTCTGCGTGAGCACGCGGCAATGAAGGGTGGTACCACGCCGCGCCTGCGTCCCTTTGCGGAAGCAGGCGCGTTTTCTATTCGTTGAGGAGGGATCGGAATGCGGGATCAAATCGAGCAGATACTGGCGGAGGCCCGTTCTTCCCTGGAGAAAATCAGCACCACAGCAGAGCTGGAAGCGCTGCGCGTGCTGCTGCAAGGCCGCAAGGGCAGCTTGACCAAACTGCTCAAGATCATGGGAGAACTTCCGCCGGAGGACCGGCCAAATGTGGGCGCCATGATCAACAGGGCAAGGGAAACCATCACGGACATGATTGAGCGGCGCAATACGGCTCTAAGGGAAGTTGAGCTGGAAGCCAGACTCAAGCAGGAGGCCCTGGATATCACGGAACCCCGCCCATTCCCGAGGCTTGGTACCCTTCACCCCATGTCCATGGTGCTAGACGATCTGACCGACATCTTTGTCGGCATGGGTTTTGAGGTGGTGGAAGGCCCGGAGGTTGAGTTGGATGTCTATAACTTTGAGCTGCTAAATCTGCCCAAAAACCATCCCGCTCGGGATGCGCAGGATACGTTTTATGTGGAGGACAATATCGTTCTTCGCACCCACACCTCGCCGGTGCAAGCCCGTACCATGCTGTCCAAAAAGCCCCCCATTCGCATTATATGCCCCGGCAGGGTTTTCAGGGCCGACGAGGCCGACGCGACCCACTCCCCCAACTTCCATCAAATGGAAGGGCTGGTGATCGACAAGGGGATCTCCATGGCGAACCTGAAGGGCACCCTCGACGCCTTCGCCAAGGCCCTTTACGGGGAGGACATCAAGACCCGTTTTCGGCCATCCTTCTTCCCCTTCACCGAACCCTCCGCCGAGGTGGATCTGACCTGCATGGTTTGCCGGGGCAAGGGATGCCGTGTCTGCAAGGGCACCGGCTGGATTGAAATTCTGGGAAGCGGCATGGTGAACCCCAAGGTGCTGGAAATGTGCGGCATTGATTCCACGGTATATTCGGGCTTTGCCTTTGGCATGGGGCTGGAGCGCATTGCCCTTCTAAAATACGGCATCAACGATATGCGGCTGCTCTATGAAGGCGATCTTCGCTTCCTCAGCCAGTTCCGATAAAGGAGGATCAAGCAATGAAAATACCCATGCAATGGATCCGCGCCTACGCGGAGATCCCCACGGACGCTGCCCGGTATACCGAGCGAATGATCATGACGGGCACTGCCGTGGAAGGCACAGAAGTCATCGGCGAAGGCATCAGCAATATCGTCACCGGCCGCGTCCTCTCAATGGCCCGCCACCCCGGCTCCGATCATCTGTGGATATGTCAGGTGGATGTCGGCGCGGAAAGGCCCATTCAGATCATCACAGGCGCCCAAAACCTTAAGGGCGGAGAGCTAGTGCCCGTCTGCTTGGACGGAGCGACGCTTCCCGGCGGAAAAACCATCAAGACGGGTAAGCTGCGGGGCGAGCTTTCCGAGGGCATGCTCTGCGGCGGCGGCGAGCTAGGCGTGGACGACGCCCTTTATCCGGGGGCAGGCGTGGACGGCATTTTGGTCTTCCATGAGAACCACCCTCTGGGCGTGGATGCGCGACCTTTGCTCGGCCTGGGGGACACGGTGGTGGATTTCGATATCCTGGCCAACCGGCCGGATTGCCAGTGCGTCTGGGGCATCGCCAGGGAATCCGCCGCCGCGTTCGACACAGCGTTTATGAAGCCGGAAATCCGCGTAAAAGAATATGGCGGAAGCATCCGTGACGAGGCTAAGGTGGCTGTGATGGACGCAGATCTCTGTCCCCGCTACGCCGCCCGGGTGGTCAAAAACATCCGCATCGGCCCCTCTCCCCTCTGGCTCCGGGCGTACCTCCATGGCGCGGGCATGCGCTCCATCAACAACATTGTGGACATCACCAACTTTGTCATGCTGGAAACTGGCCACCCCATGCATGCTTTTGATTTGGCAAAGGTCAAAGGGCGGCAGATCATCGTTCGCCGGGCGAAGAATGGGGAAACCCTGCGCACCCTAGATGGCAAAATCCACTCCCTCACCCCAGAAATGCTCGTCATTGCCGACGAAGACAAGGCCACCGGCCTTGCCGGCATCATGGGCGGCGAGGAGTCCGAAATCACCGGGGAAACCCGGGAAATCCTCTTCGAATGCGCCGCCTTTGATCGGACATCCGTCCGCGTTACCGCCCGCTCCCTGGGCATACGGACGGAATCTTCCTCCCGCTTTGAGAAAGGCGTTGCTCCCGCCACCGTCATGGAGGCCCTGGACAGGGCTTGCCAGTTGGTGGATCTCCTGGATGCGGGCGACACGGTCGCCGAGGCCATCGATCTATACCCTTCCCCCTTGGCGAAAATAGTCGTTGAGACCACGGTGGAAAGAATTCAACGGTGGACCGGCGTTCCAATCCCTGGGGAGGATATCGCCTCCATACTGAGAAAGCTCCACTTCACGGTTTCCCTGGGCAATGGCAATCTTCAGGCCACCGTGCCTGATTTCCGGCAGGATGTGGAAGGATTCGCGGACCTGGCGGAAGAGGCGCTGCGCTACTATGGGTATAGGCATTTGCCCTCTGTCCTGCCTTTCGGCGAGACCCTCCCCGGAAAGCGTTCCGATCGCATGCGGTTTTTAAACCGGATCAAGGGATCGCTGGTGGCCCTTGGCGGCCACGAAACAATGGCCTATTCCTTCACCAGCGCACAGGCCGCCGCAAAGCTGGGGCTGTTTCCCGATGATCCCCGGCTCAAGCCCGTTGTCATTCGAAACCCCTTGGGAGAGGATACGGGCGTAATGCGCACAACCCTGGCGCCGGGCATGCTGACCGCCATGGAGCTGAACATCAGCCGTCAAAATCATACCGGGCTGTTGTTTGAGTGCGGTACCGTCTTCGAAGGTCATAACCGGCAGCCTGAGAACCTTCCGGTGGAGGTGCAGATGCTCTGTCTGGGTGCTCATGGCTTTTTCCATGACTTCTATCGGATGCGGGCCATTGTTCAGGAGCTATTGCGCATCCTGGGCGTTGCGGCGGACATCGCCCCTTGCGATGAGGTGTATTACCACCCGGGACGCCGCGCCGCCCTCACCGTCCGCGGGGAGACCGTGGCCATTCTCGGGGAAGTGCATCCCAAAGTCAGCGATGCCTTCGGCCTGGGCGTAAGGGCTTATCTGGCGGAAATCAACCTGGATATCCTTGCCCGGCTCACTTCTCCCATGGGCACGCTGAAGCCCTTGCCCCGCTTCCCCGCCGTCACCCGGGACGTGGCGCTGGTGCTTCCCGCGGATGAGCCCCTTGGCCCAGTTCTGGCGGCCATTCAACAGGCCGGCGGGCTCCTGCTGGAGGAAGCCGCCCTCTTTGACGTATTCCGAGGTGCGCAACTGGGTTTTGATAAGAAATCCGCCGCGTTCTCCCTGTGTTTCAGGGCCGACGACCGCACCTTGACGGATGAGGAGGTTAAGGCCGTTTTTGACGCCATTCTTTCCGCGTGCGCGGAGCGGTTTGGCGCCGAAATACGGAAATAGAATGAAAAAAATCCTGCTGCCGCTCTTGTGCGCCCTGTGTTTGGTGGTTCCCCTCCCCCAGGCGTCGGGCGAAGAGCCCACGTTTACCCTAATGGTCTACTTGTGCGGCACTGACTTGGAAACCGACGGGAACAGCGGGTCCTTGGATCTCTTTGAGATGATCTCGGCGAATCTTTCGCCGAATGGTCCCATCAACGTGATCATCGAAACTGGCGGGACGATGGCCTGGGGCGTGGAGGCCATCGATCCCGACCGGAACGAGCGCTGGATCGTCCAGGAGGGTAAGCTGGAAAACCTCTCCAGTGGGAAACGCCAGGACATGGGCGATTCCAGCACCCTGCGCAGGTTCATCACCTACAGCGTGAACAATTATCCAGCGGATCGGTATGGCCTGATCCTTTGGGATCACGGCAAGGGCTCCACCTTCGGCGTGTGCTTTGATGAGTATACCGACAACAGCCTGACCACCGGGGAAATCCATGACGCCCTTTCCGGCGCCAGCGATTCCCTGGCGGGGTTGAATCTGGCGTTTATCGCCTTTGACGCGTGCCTGATGGCCAACTATGAGCTGGCCAACTATGTGAAGGATTTTGCCGACTACATGATCGCCAGCGAGGAACTGACCCCTGCCGACGGCTTTGATTATCAGGCGATCCTAAAAGGCCTGAAAGAAAATCCCGCCATGTCCACAGAAGACCTGTGCGAACTGATCGTCGATTCCTTCATCCGGACGAATCTGCGCATTTTCCCGGACGACTATATCACCATCAGCGCCCTATCCCTCAGGCATATGGACGCGCTGACGGCGGAAATGGAGAAGATCAGCGCAGGGCTATGCAGTGCCCTGGATTACGGCGATCTCCGCACCATCTCCAGGCACCGGCTCAACATGCGCTCCTTTGGTGATTATGACATGACCGATGATTCTTCGGACTTGGTGGATCTTCGCTACTTCATGGAAACCTTGGGGGGCGTAACCGGCCAGGATCTCACCGCTTTTCGAAAGGCTTTTGACGATGTGGTCCTCTTCAACCGGTATACGGAAAAGAACCTGGACAACATCAATGGTATTGCCATCCTGGCGCCCAACCGGACCCGTGAAACCTTCAACCGGTATATCAGAGACTATGATCCTCTGGGAAGATATCCCCAGTATACGGAGTTTATCACAGGTTATACCCAGTTGCTCAATGGCGGCAACTATGTCTTTTCATCCGGCACCCCTGTTCACGCCACCCAGAGCGATTTATACGCTCCGCCCTGGCAGAGCCAAGCGGCGGATGACGCCATAACCGGTTCATCTTCCTTCCCGTCAACCGCCCAGCAAACGGATGCCCAGAAACCAGACGGCCAGGATGAAGGTTTTGATGAAACGGACGATATCCAGTCGTATTATTTGGAGCTCAGCGACGCGGACATGGAGAACCTGGCTTATGTGGAAGGAAACCTCATGATCAACATCAGCGATGAAGCCGCCATGCGGTTCATTGACCTGGGCAGCCTGCGCAATGCTGAAATTGATTGGGAGAACAACCGGATCTATAGCGCGTTTGACGGCAAATGGCCAACCCTGGAAGGGCAGCTGATCTACATGACCGACATGACCGTCACCGAGAATTCCAGACGCAGCTTCATCGATATCACCATCAACGGAAAGCCGGCATATCTCCTGGTAGTCTTTGACGCGGACAGGCCGGAAGGGGAGATCATCGGCTATTCTTGGGGCTATGACGAGCATGGGATGCCCCAGCGCGGTGTGGAGACGCTGGCGCCTGGGGATGTGATCATCCCCACGCTTTATCTGTTCTGTTTTGAGGATGACGGCACGGAAGGACAGTCCATCTCATTCGAAGGGGATCCTATCGAGTATAGTGGCGAATCCCTTACCTTTGCGTATGAGGATTTGTCCGGCGAGGATACGGATTTCGTCTACTGCTTCTGCCTAAACGACATCTATGGGGATTATCAGTACTCCGACTTTGTGTCCTTTACCATATAAAGCCGGGTTCAAAGAGGCTCATCCAATCGTGCATGGGCATTGGATGAGCGGTTCCCTATGGTTTTCATGATCCGGCTGTAACCATATCCTCAGCCGCTGTTTCAGTGGTCCCCCGGCCGCCCGAAAGGTATTGCACGTACGATTGGTACTGCAGCACCAGGGCGGCTGTTTTTTTCTGGATTTTTTCCAAGGACGCGTCTTTGGATAGATCTTCCATGGCCTCTCTGCAGGAACCCACCAACCCGGCAAGTCCCCGAACCACCGTATTCTCAGTGCCATGGAGAGCGTCGTCAAGGGAGGCGCAAAGGGTGTCCAACCCTCCCAATGCCTCGATAGCTGTGGAGGCCGCGTTGGCCTGCGGTCCCTGCCGCATGCGGGTAAGGGAGCTAAAGGTGGATTCAATGGCATCCGCGCATTGGCGGAGAGCGGTTAGCTGAACCGGCGTCGCGGTGATGCGAAGGGATACCGCTTCCACGCTGATGGCCCGGATGCTGGCCAAGGTTCCATGGGCATCCCGAATGATTTCCGCCTCCAGGAGCTTCTCACAAGCTGCCACCGCAAGCCCATTGGCATCCACAACATACCATTCATGGCGCGGTAAATCCAATGCCCCCATGGTCGCCGAGGGAACAGGCGTGCCCCGGGCAAACACCTGCGCCACCTCCCGAGGCGCGGGAGGGCTCATCAGTGCGCAGGCCGCAATTGCCAGCAGGACAACCGAAACCGTCAGCAATACACCCCCCGGGCTCTTTTGCTTGCGCCGAGACGCCACATGCCGTTTGGCCATCCGCACCCCTCCCGGGACAGGGTATGAGGCAAGCGCGAGCAATATGTTGCCCATGCGCCCTTTCTATGGTACCATGGGCGAAAAGGAGGCAAGCTCATGCGCTATCACATCGATACCATTCCCGTATGGGACGCCTATAAAAAGGACTGCGAGTGCCCCCTGTGCGAGCTTCAGTCCATCCAGGAGCAAAGCTATGTTGAGAGCTTCCTCGGCGCCTCTGTCATGGAGCCGGATGTGCGGATTGAAGTCAATGAAAAGGGGTTTTGCGCCAAGCACTTTGCCCAGATGCTGGCCATGAAAAATAGGCTCGGCCTTACCCTGATGACCCATACCCACCTGAAGCAGGTGCTGGATGAGTTCCAAATGCCAATTCCCCAAAGGGGAGGCTTTCTCAAGCGAAAAAAAAACCAAAAGGCTCGGGAAGGAGAAACATGCATCCTCTGCGACCGGCTGCGCAACACCATGAACCGGTACTGCTATACCGCCCTTCACCTCTGGCGGACGGACAGAGCATTTCGGGAAACCTTTGAAAAGGGCAAGGGCCATTGTCAGCCCCACCATGCCATGCTCTGCTCCATGGCGGCGCAGGAGATGAGCGCCGGGGATGCGCAAGCCTTTCACGCCATGATTTCAGGGCTTCAAAAGGAAAACCTGGCCCGAATCGAGCGTGAACTCTGGTGGTTTACCCAGAAGTTCGACTATCGGAACGCGGACAAACCCTGGAAAGAATCCAAGGACGCGCCGGAGCGGGCCATCCTCAAGCTGCGGGGAAAGCACACGTAGAAACCGTTGGGCCCGCGGCGCGAAGCGGCGGCTCACTATTCCGTAAACTGCTCCGCCAACACGCCCGCTTCCTTAAATAGGTCCATGGAAAATTCATCTGGATACCCATTCTTAAAGACAACCCGGTTAATGCCCGCGTTGATGATCATCTTGGCGCACTGGCTGCAAGGCTGATGGGTGCAATACAGGGTGGATTCGTCGATGTTGATGCCCATCTTACCCGCCTGGATGATGGCGTTCTGCTCCGCGTGAGTGGCATAGCAGACCTCTTGCCGGGTTCCAGAGGGGATGTTCATTTTCCGCCGAAGGCACTCGCCTTTTTCCATGCAGGTTTTAACTCCCGCCGGAGCGCCGTTGTACCCTGTGGTCATAATGCGCTTGTTTTTGACAATGACGGCGCCAATCTTCCTATTTTCCTGGTAGCAGCTCGTCCAGGACGCCACCAGCTCCGCCATCTCCATAAACCGTCGATCCCATTTCCGCATTCCCGAAACCTCCCGTAAATGAAATGCCTTTCCACGGCATACCTTCTCCCATGAGAAAACAATCCCTGTTTCAACAGGCCGCCGTGCTCTCCGGCGCAAACGCTGTGGTGCGGGCTATGGGGTTTGCCATGCGCGTCTGGCTCTCCCGGGTGATGGGCGCGGAAGCTTTGGGCGTCATGGAGCTGGCCTCCTCCGCCCATATGCTGTGGATCGCGCCGGTGACTTCGGGAATTCCCATGGCCGTTGCCCGGGAAGCCGCCGCCGGCCATGGGGAGGAAGCGCTGTGCGCGGGCAGGCGGCTAGCCCTCACCATCAGCCTCTGGATGCTCCCCTTTCTTCTGCTCCTATCGCCCGTCATCGCGCAGATTCTGGGGGACGCCAGAACGATGCCCGCCTTGCTCCTTTATGCCCTCTGCCTCCCCGTTTTGGGCCTTTCAGCGGCTTATGGGGGCTATTGCTACGGCGCGGGCAACACGATCCCGCCTTCCATTTCCGAGCTTGTGGAGCAAATCGCCCGGTTCGGGGTGTGCATAGGCGTTCTTCTGCTGGTTCCTGGCATGACGGCAGCGTGGACAGCCGCGGTGCCCCCCTTCGCGACGCTCATCGGCGAGGTGCTTTCAGCCGGGGTGGTCGTCTGGATGCTTCAGCGCACAGGCGCGAATCTAAAAGGCGAAACCTCCAAAGAGCTGCGGCAAAAGCTTCTTCGGCTGGCGATGCCCATGACATGGATGCGGATCACCAACACGCTGATGCGCACCGTAAACGCCGTTCTGATCCCCTTGCGGCTCCGGGCTTCCGGCCTATCCGCCCAGGAGGCAACCGCCCGCCTTGGCATGCTCTCGGGCATGGCCATGCCGTTGGTGATGCTGCCCAGCGTCATCACAGGGGCCCTCGCCATGGTCTCCGGCCCTGCTCTTGCCCGGCATGAAGGCAACCCGAAAGCCCTTATAAGGGTGCTCACAAGGGTTCTGCCGGTCACCTTGCTGGTTTCCCTTGTCTCCGCCGCGCTCCTTGTCCTGGGCGGCCCATGGATATCCACGCGGCTCTACCGGCAACCGGATCTCGCCCCGCTTCTCACCGCCATCGCGCCGCTCATGCCCGTCATGGGCGTTCAGCAGGTGCTCAGCGGCATGCTGGCTGGCCTTGGAAAGCAACGAAGCGCCTTGACCGCTTCCCTGGTCGGCGCACTGATAACGCTTAGCCTTAATTATTTCCTAGCGGTAGAGTATCGCTTGATCGGCTGCGCGTGGGCGCAAATCGCTGGCCAGTCCAGCACGCTTCTCATGAATCTGCGGATATTGATACGAACCATTCGGCGCAGCGTTTGACCTCATTAGAGAAGGATTACTCCGGCCTTGGCACCGCCGCGTCCGTGCCCAGCTGTGTCAGGACGCTCTGATATGTTTTTTTCATCTTGACATATACGCTGTCCGTCATGCCCTCTGGAATGCTTGCAGAACCCGCCGGAACCACCCGGTAGCGGTTCACGCCGTCGTTATCCCGAAAGCGCATGATCCAGGTAGGCATATACCATATATCCTGGAATGTCGCCCGTTTCGCCTGGGTATCCCATTGAATCCCCAGGTGCAGGATCAAGCCGGTGATGTTGTTGGTGTCCCGGGAATCGTCGATGAGAAAGTTGCCTAAGGAATAAGCGATGAACACCTCCCGCTGCTTGCCCGTGGCATCGGTGGTCATCCTGCGCTCCAGCCCATGAATGCTGGTGGGGTTTGTTCCGATGATCACATCCGCCCCTGCGGCAGCCAGGGCATCCACAATGGCTCGTATCTCCTTGGAAGCCTTGGTATCGGATCGGTTTCCCCAGTGGGCCAGGACAATGACAATCTCCGCTCCTTGCGCCCGGAGGGCTGAAATATCGGAAGCCGCCGCTTCGGCGCTTAGGAGCCGAGTGGCGATGGCGATTTCCTCCTGGGTTGCCGCCTTTTTCCCGGCGGCGCTTATGGTGCTCGTGTAGGACAAAAGGCCCACCTTGATCCCGCTGATCTCAATCACCGAAAGCCGCTGCCGCTCCTCCTGGTTTCGGTATGCCCCCGCGGAAGACGCCCTGGCCGTTTCAATGATGGACCGGGTATCTGACAGCCCGTTGGCTCCCTTGTCCAGCAACCGGTCTGTGGCCAAATTGAAGAGATTTACCCCCGCGTTTTTAAAGCTGTAAGCCAACGCCGCAGGCGCCGCGTAATCCCCGTAGGCGGAGGCATTATCAGTGAGGCCCGTGCGGAGGGTCGCGATGGACAGGTCCCCGCTTGAAAGCGCCGCGATCACCGGCTCCAGCATGGAGTCAAACTGATACGCGTCCCCCTGCTGCGCCGCTTCCCGAAGCTCCCCGCCAATGGCGATCTGCCCGATGGCCGTCAGGGAAAACAAGCGGGTTGGGGGTTCTGTCGGCGCGGTGGTGGCGCTATGGCGAGCCATGTTCAAGGCGTTGGTCGGATCTGGCTCCACAGTAGCGGTAGGAACAGGCGGCGCTGTCGCCTCCGGCTCCGTATTGGTCACGTTTCTCGCCAGAACTGCCAGGGGCTCCGTCAGCAATTTGGGATCAATGGAGATTTGACCCATATCTCCCGAGATCTGGGCAAAGACCACGGCGGCCATAAGGGAAACCGACAGGGTGAGAACCAGCGCCAGAATCGTGCCAAAAGAAATCCCGCGTCTCCGCTTGCGCGTCATGTCAATCCCCCTTCCTCACTCTTGCCTTGTCGCTAAATCCAAAATCACTATTATATTAGACGGTTCAGGCGTCGCTGTCCATCCCTGTATCGTATTGGGCGTTTCCAATGATTTCCCCGAAAGCTTCGGCGCTCAACGTTCCATCGAAGTACCCCTGAGCAGCGGTAAGCAGCCCTCCGGCGCGGCCAACCGCCTGTTCATAGAGCTGGTCAAGTCCTTCGTTTCGCTGCCGGTTTGGTTCCGCCGGGGCATACCAAGCGGCGCCGGCCCAATTGACCAAATCAGCCTTCGGCAAAAACCGGGGGGCCATTTGGGCCGTGATGAGGGCAGGTTTTCCCATAAGCCTCTCCAGCACCCAAACCAAGCCATACTTAATCCCGGTAGGGCTATGGGTTAGCCGATTGGCCTTCTCCGTATAGGCCAGTGCCAGGAGGATGGTCTCCTTGGTGACACCTGCCTCCGGGTACACCGCCTGTATGGCTTCCGCCCACAGCGCCCCGATAGGATCCCACTGCTCCCGGGTCTCCGCGGCGCCAGGCATCGTCATCGAGGTTCCCCGCCCGCCATCCCGCCTGAAATAAAGCGTATCCCACCGCTTTTCAAGCTGCATGTGAATCAAGCTGTCGTACTCGCCGTTGGTCTTATGGCTATGGGCGTACACATAGGGGTGTACGGTGGAATCCAGGGCGTAATGGGTTAAAAAGCCCATGGCATACGCGCGCTCCACAGGGCCTTTTCCCTTGGCCAATTGGCAAAGGCGGCATAGGAAAGCGCCCGTGCGGCTGGTGTGCAGCAAATTCCCCAGCTTGCCGGGCTTGCTGGATGCCCGCAGGGGGAAAACGCCCAACATGAACAGGGGATCGGGCCCTTGGGCGCCTAGGATAAAGGGAGCCTCCCGGGGTGGCCGTATTCCAGAAAGGGCTGCGGCTTCTTTCGCGCATTTCTGATGCAAATAACCCGATGGCATTAGGGTTTCACGACCCCCTTCTGTAGCAGCAGGTTAGCGTACAGTGCGGTTTCCCCCGTTTGAATGATGCAGTAGGCTTCCCTGGCAAGGTCATAAAACGCGAACCGTTCCACCTCTTCCATGGCGGTACCGGAAGCATGCCGGTTCACAACCCGCTTGTATTCATCCCAAATGGGCGTCTCTACCGGATCCCCGGGCACCACCTGCATCAGCTTCACCGGCGCTTTCACATAGGCATCCAGAGGAAAAAGGGAAAGCATGGCATCCAGCACCGGCACAGTGCCATGGCCGTCCAGGCGAACCAGCCGCTTGGCCATGGAAGCGCCTGGGAAGTTTCCGTCCGCGATCACAAGGGTGTCCCCATGGCCCATTTCCATCAAAATTTTGAGCAGCTCCGGGGAAAGAATCGAAGGAATGCCCTTCAGCACAAATTTTACCTCCCCACATTCGTTGATTTCATTTCGGTCATCATACCATAAAACAAGCCTCATGTTTTGAAAAACAACAAAAGCGCCGGATTTTTTGTTCGACAATCCGCAGCGTTTTACCTGCCGGACGTATACTCTGTCTTTTGATGGCAAACCTATGCGTGAAATTGTTTGAAACGGGGTGTGCCAATGACCTTTGGTATGATTCTGTTGCTCGTGATGTCGCTGTTGATCATCTTCGGCGTTGGCCAGCGGGTGCTGGACAAGCTGCATCTCAACGACAAATGGGCGCTGGGCGTAATGCTCGCCATCTTCATCGGGGGGCTGATCCCCGCCATTCCAATCGGAAATGTCCGCATCGGCATCGGGGGGTGCCTCATTCCCCTCGCTTTATGCGTATGGGTGCTCATTAAGGCCCATTCTTCTCTGGAGGTGTTCCGGGCACTATTTGGTGCGCTGTTTACAGCGGCGGCGGTCTGGCTAATCAGCCTCTTGATGCCCGCCGAGCCCGAAAGCATCATCTTTGATCCCAATTACGCCTATGGAATCGCGGCCGGTATCATCGCGTATCTCCTGGGCCGCTCAAGGAGAGCCGCTTTTGTCTGCGCCGTGGTAGGCGTTCTGCTGGCGGATACCCTTGTGGCCATCGTCAACTGGTCCAACGGCGTTAACTCACTCCTCCGCCTGGGCACCGGCGGAGCGCTGGACGCTGTGGTCATCTCCGGCCTTATCGCGGTGCTGTTGTCCGAATTCGTCGGCGAGCTCATCGAACGAATGGTGCGAGGACATAGAAAGGAGGGTGCACGATGAAAAAGATTGCTTTTCTCCTGCTGGCGGTTCTATTTCTTTTGATACCCCTTCGCGCTCCGGCGGACGGTTTGGATGGCGCAAAGGTCTATACGATCTATGCCGAACAAGGGGAAGCCCTTTTCCGTCTGGCCGGTGAAATCGAGGCGGGAGACGAATATATCGCTGGGAACAATATGCGCTATACCATCCAGTCCGTGGATGAAGCCGCCATGACCGCCCAGGCAGCCTATCAGGGCATACAAAAAATGCCGGACGTGAACTGGATGGAAACCTCCGCGGCTGTCGTGGTTTCCAATATGGGCGATAAAAGTGACCGGCTCATTGCCCTCTATGCCACCCACAGCGACGAAAGCTATAAGCCATCGGACGGCACGGAGAGCACAGGAAGCGGCCAAGGGGGGATTTACGACGTCTGTGAAGCGCTAAAGAGCGCCTTGGAAGAAAAAGGCATCCAGGTGGTCTTAGACGAGACGAATCACGTACCCCACGACGCGGGCGCCTACCGGCGATCCAGGCAAACGGCCATTGAGCTCCTGAAGAAAGGGCCGGATGCCCTCATCGATATTCACCGGGACGGCATCCCGGATCCTGATGAATATGAAGTAGAAATCGAAGGGGAAGACGCCAGCAAAGTCCGCCTGTTGGTCGGCCGGTCCAACCAGAACTCGTCCGCCAACAAGGAGTTTGCCTTGGAGATAAAGGCCGTAGCCGACAAGCTGTATCCTGACTTGATCAAGGATATATTCATTGGAAAGGGTACCTATAACCAGGATCTTATGAGCAATTCCATTCTTTTGGAGTTTGGCACCCACACCCTTGACAAGGATCGCGCCATCGCGTCCACCCGCCTCATGAGCAACGTCATCAGCGATACCCTCTACGGCGGAGTAAGCGGCGCGGCCAAAGGCGGCGATCAGGACAAGGCCAGCCAAGGTGCCGGCACGGGTCTTATCTGGCTGGTCATCGCGGTGGTTATCGGCGTCGGGGTCTTCGCCATCCTGCAGACTGGTAGGGGCAAGGAAGCCTGGAACAAGGTGAAGCGCAGCGCCAGCGAGCTTACGCTTGGCACGGTAGGAAAGCGAAAGGATTAGCAATACCCCCTGCTATAAACGACACGCCCGGACTTTCCGGGCGTCAGCGTGTCGACAAAGTCGACACGCTCGAACGGAATACAATATACATTCCGTTCGACTGCACGGCCTTCCGGCCGTGAAAGGAATGTTTTCAGGCGGCAAGCCGCTTGAAAACTCCCCGCCCGCCCGGCAAAACCGGGCGATACGATTGAATATGAAGGGACTGCGGCCCCTTCATGCATCCCAGGTTGAGGTGCCGGAGTTTGTTGATGGTCTGCGCCCGGAAAGCCCGGGCGTTTTTTGTTGCCCGCAACGCTTTAGCGCTTTAGCGTTCAACAGAGAACTCCCCGGCGCGAATTGGCATATGAAATGTTCGCCCATATTTAGACGTTGTATGAGAGATAAAAATTGAGTATAATGGGTTGGCCGCAACGATGGATCACCGTAGGCAACAGGAGTACACAAAAATACGAAAACATTGAGTCGGCAAGCGCGTGTATGCGTGCGTTTAGCGGACGCTATAATGTTCAGCCGTGAAGCGACTTCGAAGAAAAAAAGGAGAGAAATATGCGCCCAACCCGCGGAATCCGTTTTTGTTTCCTATTAACTTGCATGCTGATCGCCTCTCAGGCGCTCGCTTCCACTGCCAGCCTCACCTTTGTCGAGGCGCCGGGCGTGTTGCGGCCTGGAAAATACTATACATTTGATGTGGATGTTCCTTACACCGGAAACGCCTCCTTATTGTTGTTGGACGCGCCGGGACAACCGCGCTTCACCATTTACGCGGGATACCCACTGACAGCCGGTGTCAATAAGCTAGGCTGGGATGGACGGTTGGCTGACAGCACCGTCGTGGAGGAAGGCGAATATACCCTCCGGCTGCAAATGGATGACGGTTCCTTCATTGACTCACCCCTTCGCATAGGCGCTCCCTACCCCATGCTTTCCCATGTCTTCCAAAGCGATCTCATCTTGGTAGACAATTCCATCGATATCGATTTTGAGGCAAGCGAAGCCGGCTCTTTGACCGTTCAGGTGAGGCGTATTTTGGATGGAACGATCTCGGAATTGGACAGCGTGAAAGTAACAAAAGGCCAAAACGCCTTCACTTGGGATGGAGACGTGGGTGGAAACCGGGTTTCAGACGGTGAATACGCGTTGATGATGACGCTTCGCGCCGAAAACGGCATGGAATCCATGACCGAATACATCTATATAACCATAGGCGACCTTTCGGCATATGGTGACGTAAGTGTAACAATCGAGGACGCGGCCCTCCCCATTGAGGCGGAACCCACCGTCGCGCCTCAGCTTCTGTCACCTCCCTATACCAACGCCGAGGACGGCACCTTCTGGAGCATGACCCCAGGGGACCTGGACGACAGTGTCATTTGGGACATCCTGATGCAGCCAATCACGGTTTATGACGACGGCAAGATTGACGCCAAGGAGCATGTATATCTCATGGAAAACCCCGACGGCACGGGGAAGAAGATCGCCCAGATTCATGGCACCTCCCATGGGCTCCATGTAATCGGCACAAAAAATGAGCATGGGTATATCCTGGTGGAGGCGTTTAGCAACTATGACCGGAGTTATTCCCCCGAAACGGAGGAAGAACTGGCCCACGCCTTTGACCTGAAGCGCGGTTACATTAAGGCCAGCGGACTGAGGGAGATCAAAGTTCAGACGGACATGGCCCTATTGATCGACAAGCTGACGCAGCGCATGTATTTGTTCAAGGATGGGGTGCGCGTGACAGAGTTTCTGATCTCCACAGGCACTTGGGATAGTCCGAAAGATATGCTCTTTGAGACGGTGCCCGGTGAGTTCATAACCGTCAGCCACACAGGCGCCATGCCTGACGGAAACATGACCAGCGAGATGGCCATCCGAATCAACGGCGGCATCCTCTTCCATGAGGTTCCCCACAAGACAAACAAAGATGGAACCTTCGACTATTCCTCCTTTGAGGCCTATTTGGGGCAGAAAAAGAGCCATGGCTGCATCCGCGTCCAGAGGCTGAAAACCCCTGAAGGCTATAACCAGCGCTGGCTCTGGGAGAACTTTAAGCGTGGCGCTCCTTACAAGGTCATCATCTGGGATGACAAAAACCGCTTGGATTCGCCTTCCACGTGGCAGCCGAATCCCAAGAATTGAGAAGGTGGGCCTCGCATTTCCATAAGTCTGGCGCTAGCCCACAGATCAAACGTATAGTTTGCGTTTCATCTTGATCAAGCCGGAAAACTGTGCGCTACCCTTTCTATTGTCATAACAGATCACTCCAGGGGAGCAAGGGATAGATCTCTATGATCTCAGGAGCAATCAGCCCGCGAGAATGATGCTAGGCAGCATTGTCAGCCACAAGCAGAGTATAGTCGCCAGGATATCCCTCGGAGAGCTGTTGTAGAAAGAGATTCATACCCCCGTATTGTCGCCGACCGAAGTCTGGTGGTCGCCTCCGGCCGCTACCGATGCGATCATAGCAGATAAGACAATACGGAAGGAAAAAAGATCCGCGAAGAATTCTTGCTATTGTGTGTCGGGATAACAAAATAATCTTTAAAAGTCTATTTACAATTTTGGAAATATTTGTTATAATTCCGTTGCACAATCCCGATGGCATAGGAGCGCTGATAAACAATACGCATTAAAAAACAAAAGGTGGATGAAAACAAATGAAAAAGGTTCTTGCTTTTCTGATGGTTTTGGTTCTTTCTCTTTCTATCGTGATAACCGCGCTTGCGGCACCAAACATGACGCCCAACGGAAAAGGTTGCGGTCACAACAAAGATAAGGAAAATACCGCCCATGACAAGGGCTGCAACGGCAATGGTTACGGTCATGTTAAGTTTGGCTGCCAGTGTGTTGAAGAACCTGTTGATAATGAGCCTGTGATGGACTAAACAAAAAGGGATCTACGAATGCAAACGCTGCGCAGGGTAAGCGCTTGGGAAGTATTCATTCGGAAGATTTTCTTTCGATGACTTCCTCAAAAATTTCCAGGCTCCATGTTCTATAAACCGCGTTGCAACGCCCGTGTACTAAAGGATATTCTCTTGTGTCAATATGGGACTGTGCGCCAAGGCACTTATGCCAAAGCATCAAACATACGGGGCTGTTCTTGCTAGGAACCTCTAGCAGGAACAGCCCCTTTCAAATAGTCTACGCGCTTTCGAATTTAAACCAACTCGATAATGACCATCTCGGCCGCGTCTCCACGCCGGGGTCCTTTGCGGATCACACGGGTATAGCCGCCGCTGCAACCTTTCTCCGCGTTGCGCTTCTTGTATTTGGGACCAATCTCCCTGAAGAGCTTCTCCACGATGGGATGTTTGTTATCCTTCGTGCGCTCCTTGAAATCGGCCTTGTTCTCATCATCCGCCTTGAGCTCCTTCAGATCATAAAGTGTTGCCATGATCATGCGGCGGGCATGAAGCTTGGACGGCTGGTCATTCGTCACCGTAATGCTGACCGTCTGCCCCTTTTCGTTGTTATACGACTTGGTCACTTCCAAGGTGTTGTCACACTCGCGAATCGCGAGCGTGATCAAGCGCTCGGCAACCGAACGTACTTCCTTAGCGCGGGCCAATGTCGTCTCGATTTTCCCATGCCAGATCAAATGGGAGACCTGATTCCGAAGCAAAGCCTTTCGCTGATCGGCAGGCCTGCCCAGTTTGCGTTGTGTAGCCATCGGGAACCTCCTTTATCCTTGGAAACGAGATTTCTCATTCATGATTTTCATATAAAATCACGAAATCATTCTTCGGACGCGCGAAGGCCTAAACCAAGCGCGACAAGCTTTTGCTCTACTTCCTCCAGCGACTTCTTGCCCAAGTTCCGCACCTTCATCATGTCCTCCTGGTTGCGCTGCACCAGCTCAGCCACCGTATTTATGCCGGCGCGCTTGAGGCAGTTATAGGCGCGAACGGAAAGGTCCAACTCCTCAATGGTCATCTCCAGAACCTTTTCCTTCTTGTTATCCTCGGGCTCGTTGAAGTCAACGGCGGCGGAGCGTTCCGTCAGGCCTGTGAACAGCGTCAAATGGCTGCTCAGAATCTTCGCGGCAATGCTGATCGCTTCATCCGGCAGAATGGAACCATCCGTCCAAACCTCCAGGCTCAGCCTATCGAAGTCCGTAATCTGGCCGACACGGGTATCCTCCACCGTATAATTCACCTTGGTGATCGGTGTAAAGATCGAGTCGATGGGGATAACGCCTATGGGCATGTTCGGCGTTTTGTTGCGCTCCGCGGTCACATAGCCACGGTTCTTGTCCAGCGTAAGCGTCATCTGCAGATGCGCGTCTTTATTCAAGGAGGCGATATGCAGCTCTTCATTCACAATTTCCACCTCGCTGTCCACCCCAAAATCGGCGGCGGTCAGCTCAGAAGGGCCGATCTTGTCGATAGAGATCGTCTTGACGCCGTCCGAATGCAAGCGCACGGAAAGCATTTTCAGGTTCAGAATGATCTCAGTCACATCTTCCTTGACACCATTTACAGTGGAAAACTCATGCTGGACGCCTTCGATGCGAACGCTGGTCACGGCCGCGCCTGGAAGTGAAGACAACAACACGCGCCGGAGCGCGTTGCCCAATGTCTGGCCGAATCCCCGCTCCAGCGGTTCGACGACGTACTTCCCGTAGTTTTCGCGTGCTTCGACGCGCTCGATCTTTGGCTTTTCGAACTCGGTCATGCTCATATAGGTTTTCCTCCCTCACAAACCGTCGATTAAGTACACTACTACGATTAGCGGGAGTAATACTCAACAATGAGCTGCTCATTGATCGTCAGGTCAATGTCCTCGCGACGCGGGGCGGCTTCGACCTTTGCCGTCAAGTTCTCCGGGTCAAAGGTCAGCCACTTGGGGATGATCCGACCCGTTCCTTCCTTCAGGAGTTTAAAGTGATCCATCTCCTTGGAACGATCCCTGAGAGTGATGACATCGCCTTCCTTCACGAGGTAGGAAGGGATATTGACCTTGTTGCCGTTGACGCGGATGTGCCCATGAAGCACAATCTGCCGCGCCTGCGGACGGGAAGCGCCCAGTCCAAGCCGATAGATCACATTGTCCAGCCGGCATTCCAGCAGCGTCAACAGGTTTTCACCCGTTACGCCCCGCATGTTGCTGGCCTTCTCAAAATAACGGAAGAACTGGTTTTCAAGGATTCCATACGCGCGGCGGCACTTTTGCTTTTCACGCAGCTGAATTCCATATTCGGACATCTTGCGCTGGCGAGCTTGACCATGCTGTCCTGGAGGGACCGGACGGACATTAAACGTGCACTTCGGTGAGTAGCACTTATCGCCTTTCAAGAAGAGCTTCGCGCCTTCACGGCGGCATTGGCGGCAAACAGAACCGGTATATCTTGCCATAAATGAGGTACCTCCTCCTCTGTTGCGAGTGTGCTATTATACGCGGCGGCGTTTGGGCGGGCGGCATCCATTGTGAGGAATGGGGGTTACGTCCTTGATCATATTGACTTCCAAGCCGGCGGCCTGCAAGGAACGGATGGCTGCCTCACGCCCAGAGCCAGGGCCCTTTACATAGACCTCCACGGTCTTAAGGCCATACTCCATGGCGCCTTTCGCTGCGGTTTCCGCGGCCATCTGAGCGGCAAAGGGCGTGGACTTCTTGCTGCCGCGGAATCCTAGTCCGCCGGCGCTGGCCCATGACAGCGCGTTGCCGTTGATGTCCGTCAGCGTTACGATGGTATTGTTGAAAGAGGATCGGATATGGGCAGCGCCCCGCTCCACAAGCTTCCGCTCACGGCGCTTGCGGGAAACACGCTTCACATTTTTTTTCGGTGCCATTATAGGTGTCCTCCCTTACTTCGCCTTTTTCTTGCCGGCGACCTGCTTCTTGGGACCTTTGCGTGTACGCGCGTTCTGCTTGGTGTTCTGACCACGAACAGGCAAACCGCGGCGATGACGGACACCGCGATACCAGCCGATGTCCACCAACCGATTGATGGTCAAAGAGACTTCGCGGCGAAGGTCTCCCTCCACCTTGACGTTATGCTCAATATACTCGCGGAGCTTGTTTATCTCTTGTTCGGTGAGATCCTTCACGCGAGTGTCAGGGCTGATGCCGGTCTCTTTTATTATTTTCTGCGCTGTGGGCAGGCCAATACCAAAGATATAGGTGATGCCTATTTCCACGCGCTTTTCCCGGGGCAGGTCTACGCCCGCTATACGTGCCATGAGTGCACCTCCGTGTAAGAGTTAAGTTAAATCTATATGGAAAGCCTTCGGTGACACAGAGCGGTGAATCCGTGCAGCCGCCCGAAGGACAAACCTGTCTTTCCAGCCGGGGCTCCGGAACCGAAGCTCCGGCAGCCCATCAGCCTTGCTTTTGCTTGTGCTTGGGATTCTCACAGATGATCATGACACGCCCTTTGCGCTTGATTATCTTGCACTTCTCACAAATAGGCTTCACGGATGGACGAACTTTCATCGTTTTGTACCTCCTCGTTTGTTGCGTCAGACCAACAGAATTGGCGCTACGCTTTGCTGCGCCATGTGATCCGGCCACGGGTCAGATCATACGGCGAAAGTTCAAGGGTCACCCTGTCTCCTGGGTAAATGCGGATAAAATGCATGCGCATTTTGCCGGAGATATGAGCCATAATGCGGTGGCCGTTTGGCAACTCCACCTGAAACATGGCGTTTGGCAACGCCTCCACAACGGTACCTTCCACCTCGATGACATCAGTCTTGGCCAAATCTAATCCTCCCTCTGCGGTTGGTCGGCTAAACACCTGCGTATCTCCGCATCAGATGGCAGTTTGCCATCCTTCAGTATGCCCGCAATGTTGGGAAAAAATTCCGGTAATGCTCTCAAATGCCTTTCTTTTTTCCGTTTTGGGGTCTCCACTTTACGAAGGTCGCCATCAGCGACATAGGCAAAGGGTGTCTCCAATCTCAACACGATCATGCGCCGTCCGGTATCGCGTCCCGCCTTGGAAATGGCGGCCCGCCCCAGCTCCAGTGGAATTTTGTTCATCGCCCGGTCTCCCCCGGTCTCATTGTAAGGATCTCTGGGGTTCCCGCAGTGATCAAAACCGTGTTTTCATAGTGGGCACTTAAGCTGCCATCCCGAGAACGCACATCCCATCCATCCATGTGGACTTCATATGTGCCCAAGTTGATCATCGGTTCAATCGCAAGGGTCATTCCCGACCGTAGCCGCGTACCGTGGCCCGGATCTCCGTAGTTAGCAACCTCGGGATCCTCATGCATGGCCCTGCCGATGCCATGGCCGCACAAAGCCCGAACCACCGAATACCCTTGGGCCTCCGCGTATGTCTGAATGGCATGCCCAATATCCCCCAGCCGATTGCCATCCCTGCATGCGTCCACCGCCTCGAAGAAACAGCGCTCGGTCACCTTGATCAACCGCTCCGCCTCCGGAGAAATCCTGCCAACGGGCACTGTACGCGCCATATCCGCTTGCCATCCGTCCAGTATCAGCCCGGCGTCCAGGCCAATGATGGACCCTTCCCGCAAGGGGGTGTTATCGGGGATGCCATGCACCACGGCATCATCCACGGATGTACATAGGGACGCCGGAAAGCCCTGATAGCCATAAAAAGAGGGAATCGCTCCGGCTTTTCGGATCAGCCGATCAGCAAGATCGTTAAGATACCTCGTTGTAACGCCCGGCTCAACAGCTCTTATCGTGGCTTCAAGCACCGAATCCAGGAGATGACCCGCTTCTCTCATCTTTGAAATCTGATCCACGTTTTTAAGCGTTATCACCGAAGGGCCTCCCGTACACGATCTTCAATCTCGCGCACATCGCCATCGGCATCCACTGTGCGCAGAATTCCTCTGTGTTCATAGTATGCGATCAACGGCTTCGTCTGCTCGTGGTACACTTGAAGCCTAGCCAGCACGGTTTCAGGGACGTCGTCCTTGCGCATCACAAGGCCTGTTCCGCACTCCTCACAGTCCGTCCGCTCCCCCAGCCATGAGGTGTGGGAGGTAAAGCCACAGCTCGGACAGACACGGCGGCCCTTCATCCGGTCGGCGATCTTTTCATCCTCAATGTAGAGATTCAAAACCCGGTCAATGGAGGCGACCTCCGCAAGTTCCTCCGCTTGCCGCTCTGTACGCGGAAATCCATCGAAGATAACCCCACGGACGCAATCCGGTTGCGCGAGCCGCTCCTTGAGCATTTCGATGACAAGCGCATCGGGCACGAGCTGACCAGCCTCAATAAAGGCCTTTGCTTCGCGCCCTAATGGCGTATCCTTTTTCATATGTTCTCGGAGCATATCCCCTGTGGAAAGGCGAGGAATGCCCATGGCTTTGCTCGCCTTTTCCGCATGCGTGCCTTTCCCGGAGCCTGGAGGCCCAAGAAAAATGATATTGCTCATAGACAACCTCCCACCTTTACGCAGCTGCCAATTTTGGTAAACGCCATCTTAGAGGAATCCTTTGTAATGGCGCACCAGCATTTGGCTCTCCAGCTGACGGGTGGTCTCCAGGGAAACCGAAACCGCGATCAGCAAGGAGCTTGCCGCAAAGGGCAAACGAATGCCGCCCCACATGGTCGCAAGGGTCGGAATGACCGCAAGCACTGCCAGAAAAATACCGCCGAATAGGGTAATCCGGCTAGAGATCCTAGCAAGATAATCCGAGGTGGGCTTGCCCTGGCGAATGCCGGGAATTGTACCGCCGTTGTTCTGCATGTTTTTGGCGATGTCAATCGGGTTAAACGAAATGCTGGTATAGAAGTAAGCAAAGAAGACGATCATCAACGCCAGCACAACCTGATGCCAAATTCCAGCCATGAACACGTTATTCCACCAGTTGGAAATGCCGCTGTTCGGCCAAAATCCCATGATTGTGCCGGGAAACTGGATGATCGAGTAGGCGAAAATCAGCGGCAGCACGCCGGAGGAGTTCACCTTCATGGGAATGTGGGTGCTCTGGCCCCCATACATCTTGCGGCCGACAACCCGCTTGGCATACTGCACCGGCACCCGGCGCTCGCCCATATCCACATATGTGACGGCGGTTACCATGATCAGAATGCCAATGATGATCAGGACAGCCGTAACAATGCTGGTAACGGTGACTGTCGTCGTGAACAGGGAAGAAATGCCTTGAGTAGCCCACGTGAACAGCGAGGAAATGATGCCGGCGAAAATAAGGAGCGAAATACCATTTCCAACGCCATTTTCAGTAATGCGCTCACCGATCCACATGGCCAGGGTTGTGCCGGCCGCCATGGAAATGCCGATGACGCAAGAGGTGACAAACGGTGAACCAAATGTCTCCGAACGCATAGCGCCCAAACCAACCACCAGGCCGACGGCTTGCACGAAACCAAGGACAACCGTAACATACCGGGTATACTGGGCGATTTTCTTGCGGCCGTCCTCGCCCTCCTTCTGGAGATTCTCCAGATAGGGAATGGCGACCGTGAGCAGCTGCATGATAATCGACGCGTTGATGTAGGGCGAGATGCCCATCGCCATGATGGTCATCTGGGAGAAGTTGTTTCCAGTCAGGGTGCTCAGGAAGCTAAGGAGGGAATACCTCTCCATTTGCGAGGCAACCTGCGCCACGTCAATGCCGGCTACAGGGATCACCCCCGCAAGGCGGTAGATCAGAAGCATAAAGAGGGTGTAGAGGATCTTCTTGCGAAGCTCCTGAATCCGCCATGCGTTCCGAAGTGTTTGAAACATGTCAGATCACCTCGGCTTTCCCGCCTGCAGCCTCTATCTTCTCTTTTGCAGCGTTTGTGAACTTCGCGGCTTTGATGGTCAACTTCTTTGTGATTTCGCCATTTCCCAGCAGCTTCAAGCCATCCAGGGGCTTTTTCACTAGACCCTTTTCCATCATCGCAAAAACGTCGACCATGGCGCCGTTCTCAAACACATCCAGCGCCGATACATTGACGCAGGCATATTCCTTCTTAAAGATGTTCGTAAACCCGCGCTTGGGCAGACGGCGCACGAGGGGCAGCTGACCGCCCTCGAAATAGGCACCCTTGCCGTGGCCGCTGCGGGCCTTCGCGCCCTTATGGCCCTTGCCGCTGGTTTTGCCCAGCCCCGATCCAGGGCCGCGGCCTAGGCGCTTTTGCGCCGAAACCGAGCCGGGGGCGGGGGAAAGCTCATGCAATTTCATCCACGTAGCCTCCTTATTGGTCAATCTCTTCCACGGTGACCATGTGCTGAACGACGAAAATCATACCGCGGATAGAAGGGTTGTCCTCGTGCACCACGGACTGATGCAACTTGCGAAGGCCCAGCGCCTCAACGGTACGGATGTGCTTCTTAAGGCTGGCGATCGGCGACCTGACGAGGGTAATCTTTATCTTTTTCATCTAAATCCAGCCTCCTTAGCCCAGCAATTCTTCGACGGTCTTCCCGCGAAGCTTGGCAACCTGTTCGGCACTGCGCAGCTGGCGAAGGCCTTCAATCGTTGCCTTGACCATATTGATGGGGTTGCTCGTGCCGTAGGACTTTGTGCGAATGTCCTTAATGCCGCACAGCTCTAGTACGGCGCGGGCCGGACCGCCCGCGATAACGCCGGTGCCCTCGGGGGCCGGCACGAGCAAAACCTTGCCGGTGCCAAAGCGTCCAATGGCCTCGTGCGGAATGCTCGAATCCTTAAAGGGAACGGTAACCAGCTTCTTTTTGGCCGCTTCCACGGCCTTGCGAATCGCCTCAGGAATTTCCGTGGCCTTGCCCATGCCGCAGCCGACCCGGCCCTTCTCATCGCCGATGACCACAAGGGCGGAAAAGCGGAAGTTACGGCCGCCTTTAACAACCTTGGTTACACGGTTCACAGCGACAAGCTTTTCCTTAAACTCCGGTGGCTCTTCCACACGGTCTCTGCGATCCCGGCGCGGCCCGCGATGGTCATCCCTGCGCGGCGGGCGGTTGCCCTCCCTGTTATCCCTGCCATGGTGCTGTTGATTCTGCATGTTTTCCATAATCAGAACTCCAATCCGGCTTCTCTTGCGCCATCGGCCACGGCCTGCACGCGGCCCGTGTAGACGTAGCCACCGCGGTCGAACACAACGGACTTGAAGCCTGCTTCAAGCGCACGGGCGCCGACGGTCTTCCCCACCAGCTTCGCAGCGCTCTTTTTATCGCCTTCCGTCAGCTGTCCCCGAACAGCGGGATCCAGCGTGGAAGCGGAAACCAGCGTTACTCCCTTTGAATCGTCGATGAGCTGCACATAGATATGCTTCAGGCTGCGAAACACGCAGAGCCTGGGCAACTCGGGCGTGCCGGCGATCTTCTGCCGGACGCGCTCGTGACGGATCTTGCGAACCTCATTCTTGTCCCTTTTTTTGAACATTCGCGCTCACTCCCTTTCCGTTTATTTTCCGGTTTTGCCTTCCTTGCGGCGGATACGCTCGGTATCATACTTGATGCCCTTGCCAAGGTACGGCTCAGGCTTGCGGATCTTTCGGATATCCGCGGCCAGGTTGCCAACCTGCTGCTTGTTAATCCCCTTGACGATGATCTTTGTAGGGGCCGGCACTTCAAAGCTGATGTCCTTGGGAGCTTTGAACACCACAGGATGGCTGAAACCGATGTTGATGGTGAGCGTATCGCCCTGCACCTGAGCGCGATATCCGGTACCCACCAGCTCCAGTGTCTTGCTGAAACCCTCGGTTACGCCGACGACCAGGTTATTCACCAGGGCGCGGTATAGGCCGTGGAGCGCCTTGTGGGGCTTGGCGTCCGTGGGACGAGTCAAAACAAGCTGTCCATTTTCTTCTTTGATCTGGATGCCGCCTTTGACCTGCTCGGACAATGTGCCCTTGGGTCCCTTGACCGTAACGACATTGTCATCACTGATGTCAATCTTAACACCGGAAGGAATGCCGATGGGGAGCTTACCTATACGAGACATGTCTTTCCTCCTTACGGAATAGCTCTTTCCGCGCTCACCTTAAAGAGCTCGGGAGCCCTACCGTTTCTCACGTCCATGGATGCCTTGCGCGATTACCAGATAAACGCCAACACCTCGCCGCCAACGGCATTTTTGCGGGCATCCTTGTCCGTCATAACGCCTTTGGGGGTAGAGATAATGGCGGTGCCGAGGCCGCCCAAAACCTTGGGGATCTCGTTCACACGGGCATACACGCGCAGGCCGGGACGGCTGATGCGCTTGAGGCCTACGATTACAGGGCGCTTATCCGCGTACTTCAGCGTCATACGGATGTTGCCCTGAACGCCATCATTCAGGAACTCAACGTTCTTTACGAAGCCTTCGGAAAGAAGGATCTTCGCGATCGCCTTTTTCATGTTGGAAGCGGGAATGCTCACATTGTCGTGGCCAGCGATCTGCGCGTTGCGGATTCTGGTGAGCATATCGGCGATGGGATCATTTACGACCATGGTCTATACCTCCTTTACCAGCTCGCCTTGCGGACACCGGGGATCTGGCCGGCGTACGCCAGCTCGCGGAAACAAATGCGGCAGATGCCGTACTTGCGGAGCACCGCATGTGGACGGCCGCAGAGGCGGCAACGCGTATAGGCCCGGGTTGAGAACTTCGGCGTGCGCTGTTGCTTGAGCTTCAAACTGAGTTTTGCCATTTTCTCTTCTCCCTCCTTACGCTTGCGCGAACGGCATGCCCATGAGGCGAAGCAATTCGCGGGCTTCTTCGTCCGAATTGGCGGTGGTGACAAAGATCATCTCCATGCCGCGGATCTTATCGACCTTATCATACTCGATTTCTGGAAACAGCAGCTGTTCACGAATGCCCAAGGCATAGTTTCCACGGCCGTCAAACGCCTTGTTGGATACGCCATGAAAGTCGCGAACCCTGGGGAGGGCGATGTTCAGGAGCTTATCCATGAAATGATACATCCTCTCGCCGCGGAGGGTCACCTTGGCGCCGATGTTCATACCTTCGCGGACCTTGAAGTTCGCGACGGACTTCTTGGCCTTGGTCACGACGGGCTTTTGTCCGGCGACGGTGGCCAGATCGCCAACCGCGGCTTCCAAGCCCTTCGCGTTGTCCTTGCAGTCGCCAAGGCCCATGTTGATCACAACTTTTTCGACCTTGGGAATCTGATTTACATTTTTATAGCCGAACCGCTGCTTCATAGCGGGCATAACTTCGGCTTGATATTTTTCTTTCAGGCGGTTTACCATCTGCTATCCCCTCCTCATTTCTCGAAGGCAGCGCCGCACTTTTTGCACATGCGCGCCTTCTTGCCGTTTTCGAGGATTTTGCGAGCGCTGCGGGTGGCTTTGCCGCACTTGGGACAAATGAGCATCACATTGGAAGCGTCAATAGGGGCTTCCTTGTGGATGATGCCGCCCTGCATCCCCTCTCCGCGGGCCTTTTGGTGCTTGGTGACCATCGCCACCCCTTCCACCAAAACCCGGCCGGTCTTGGGAACGGTATGAAGCACTTTGCCCCTCTTACCCTTCTCATCACCGGAAATCACAACGACGGTATCACCGCCGCGGACGTGGATCTTCTTCACATTGTTCATTCTCGTCCACTCTCCTTACAGCACTTCCGGCGCGAGTGAGACGATCTTCATGTAGTCCTTCTCGCGGAGTTCGCGCGCCACAGGCCCAAAGATACGCGTGCCGCGCGGCTGCTTCTGATCATTGATGATAACGGCGGCATTGTCGTCAAAGCGGATATAGCTGCCATCGGGACGGCGCTTGGATTTATGCATGCGCACGATCACCGCCTTGACAACCTCGCCTTTTTTCACAGTGCCCCCGGGGTTGGCCGACTTTACGCTGGCGACGATCACATCGCCGATGCCTCCATCGCGGCGGAAGGAACCCCCGAGCACGCGAATGCACATGATTTCTTTCGCGCCGGAATTATCGGCTACCTTCAAGCGAGTTTGCGGTTGGATCACGGGTCTCCCTCCTTACTTGGCTTTCTCGATGATCTCCACCAGGCGCCAGCGCTTTTCGCGGCTGAGCGGGCGGGTTTCCATCACTAGAACGCGGTCGCCGACGCCGCATTCGTTGTTCTCATCATGGGCTTTGAGCTTTGTGGTGCGGTTCATGATTTTGCCATACAGCGGATGCTTGACGCGCGTACGGATGGCCACGACGATCGTTTTATCCATCTTATCGCTGACGACCACGCCAGCGCGGGTTTTGCGGATGCCTCTTGATTCAGCCATGTTCACCTCTCCCTTCTCGTCAAGCTTTAAGCTCGTTTTGGCGGATCAGGGTCTTTGCCCGCGCGATGTCGCGGCGAACTTCCCGGATCACCATGGTATTTTCAAGCTGCCCGGTGGCAAGCTGAAAGCGGAGGTTGAACAGCTCGGTCTTCAGTTCCTTGACCTTCGCCTCAAGAGCGGCGTTATCAAGCTTTTTCATTTCGGCGGCCTTCATTCAGCGTCACCCCCTGCGCTTTTGTCGCGAATGACAAACTTTGTCTTCACGGGGAGCTTATGCCCGGCCAGGCGAAGGGCTTCCCGGGCGTCCGCCTCGGGCACACCGGCGATCTC
This sequence comes from Eubacteriales bacterium, assembly GCA_031550095.1. Taxonomy (GTDB): domain Bacteria; phylum Bacillota; class Clostridia; order Christensenellales; family Aristaeellaceae; genus Avichristensenella. The sequence goes on along the minus strand of JAVBOX010000036.1, from coordinate 3,272 downwards.
AAAGAGGATCCTGCCAGGCTTAACCACAGCCACCCAGTACTCCGGAGAACCCTTGCCACTGCCCATGCGAGTTTCCGCGGGCTTTTCGGTTACGGGCTTATCCGGGAAAATTTTAATCCAAACCTGTCCGCCACGGCGGGTGTAACGGGTCAAGGCAACACGGGCGGCTTCGATCTGGTTGGAAGTAATCCACGCCGGATCCGTCGCCACAAGGCCATACTCGCCGTAGGCGATGAAGTTGCCCCGCTGGGCCTTGCCCTTCATACGGCCGCGAAAAACGCGACGCCGCTTGACTCTCTTTGGCATCAACATGGTTATCTGCCTCCTTCGGCCCGGACGGGGTTCTTTTTGCTCTTCGGCAGGATCTGTCCCTTGTAGATCCAAACCTTGACCCCCAGGCGTCCATAGGTGGTCTTCGCCTCGGCGAAGCCGTAGTCTATGTTGGCGCGAAGGGTCTGCAGCGGGATGGAACCCTCATGGTAACCTTCGCTACGGGCGATATCAGCGCCACCCAGGCGGCCGCTGACAGCCGTCTTGATCCCCTTGGCTCCGCCCTTCATGGCGCGCTGGATGGACTGCTTCATGGCGCGGCGGAAGGAGATACGGCGCTCAAGCTGCTGGGCAATGCTCTCAGCCACCAGCTGGGCATCCGTTTCAGGTGTCTTGATCTCCATGATGTTTAAGGAAACGGGGATTTTCACAAACGCCTCGATTTCCTTTTTCAGCGCCTCAACACCCGCGCCGCCCTTGCCAATAACGACGCCCGGCTTGGCGGTAAACAGCGTCACGGTCATCTTGCCCGTGGAGCGCTCAATATCAATCCGGGAGATGCCGGCTTGATTGTGCTTATCCTTGAGCATCTTGCGAAGCCGAAAATCCGCCTCAAGGTTGTTGGCGAAATCCTTTTTGCCCGCAAACCAACGGGTGCTCCAATCCATGATTACGCCCACGCGAGCGCCATGGGGATTAACTTTCTGACCCAAAATGATTCCTCCTTCTCCCTTTTAGTCGCGGGTGTCCAGCACCACGGAAATGTGGCTCGTACGCTTCAACATTGGGGATGCGCTACCCCGGGACCGCGCCACATAGCGCTTGAGAACCGGGCCGGCGTTGGCGTACACCTCAGCGACATACAGCGTATTGCGAGACAGCTCCAGGTTGTTTTCCGCGTTGGCAATGGCGGATTTGAGAAGCTTCTCAACAACCGGCGCGGCAGCCTTGGGCGTATACATCAGGATCGCCAACGCCTGGTCAACCTGCTTTCCGCGGATCAGATCGATCACGATCTTGACCTTCCGGGGGGAGATTCGGATGTATTTCGCGACAGCGCGGGGCCGCTTATCGGCATTTTCTTGGCGGGCTTCCGCCTTATCACGGGTTCTGGTGGCCATTCATCTCATCTCCTTTACTTGCGGGCCGAAGCCTTTTCGCCCGCATGACCGCGGAACGTGCGGGTTGGGGCAAACTCGCCCAGCTTATGGCCGACCATTTCTTCCGTAACATAGACGGGCACATGCTTGCGACCATCATGCACGGCGATGGTGTGGCCCACAAAATCCGGGAAGATGGTGCTGGCGCGGCTCCAAGTCTTCAGCACGGTCTTTTTGCCGGCCTTGTTCATTTCACCGATTTTCTTCAGAAGGCGCTCGCTGACGAACGGTCCCTTCTTTACAGATCTGCTCATGCGTTTGCCTCCTTACTTTTTGCCCGCGCGCTTGACGATCATCTTGTTGGAGTACTTCTTGGTCTTGCGGGTCTTCAGGCCCAACGCAACCTTACCCCATGGCGTCACAGGCGCCGGCATGCCCACCGGGCTTTTGCCCTCGCCGCCGCCGTGAGGATGGTCGCAAGGATTCATGACAACGCCGCGAACGGTAGGACGAATGCCCATGTGACGAACACGGCCCGCTTTGCCAAGCCGCACGTTTTCATGGTCGGAATTGCCCACTGTCCCAATGGTGGCCTTGGCGTTCATCGGGATCTTGCGTACTTCGCCGCTAGGCAAACGAACCTGGGCATAAGCGCCTTCCTTGGCCATGAGCTGGGCACTGTTTCCAGCGCTGCGCACCAACTGACCACCCCGACCGACTTTGATCTCCACATTGTGGATCAAGGTGCCCAGGGGGATGTTCGAAATCGGAAGCGCGTTGCCGGGCTTGATGTCGGCGCTCGCCCCCGACACCACGGTATCCCCTACGTTCAGCCCCTGGGGAGCAAGGATGTAGCGCTTCTCGCCATCCACGTAGTTCAGCAGCGCGATAAAAGCGGAGCGGTTCGGGTCGTATTCAATGGCCGCGACCTTCGCGGGGATGCCATCTTTGTTACGCTTGAAATCGATGATGCGGTACTTGACCTTATTGCCGCCGCCCTGATGGCGGACCGTGATTTTTCCCTGCTTGTTGCGACCGGCATTCTTCTTCAGATACTCCGTAAGGGAGCGCTCCGGCGCCTTTTTGGTCAGCTCTTCATAGGTCAATACTGACGTGAAGCGCCTCGCCGGGGATGTCGGCTTATAAACTCGGATGCCCATGCGATTGCCTCCCTCTTTTAAGCCATGCCCTCGAAGAATTCGATGCCCTTTGAACCCTTCTTCAGCGTGACGTAAGCTTTTTTAATCTCAGGCGTGCGGCCGGAATGGTTCCCCTGCCGCTTGATCTTACCCAGCGTGCGCATTGTGTTGACTTTTTCCACTTTCACATCGAAAACCGTCTCGACGGCCTGTTTAATCTCGGTACGGTTAGCGGTCAGCGCCACTTCAAATACGTACTTTTGATCCGCGAAGCCTTCGTAGGCCTTTTCCGTCAGCATCGGGCGGCGAATGATATCATGGGGGTCTTTCATTGCGCGTACACCTCCTCGGCTTGCCGGACGGCATCCTGGGTCAGGATAAACGCGTCATGGCGCAGGATTTCGTAGACATTGATGGTGTTCACCAGCGCGATGGTCACGCCTGGGATGTTATGGCTGGCGCGGAGGAGGGTTTCGTCCTTCTCAGCCACCAAAACCAACGTTTTCTTCGTGGCGCCAAGGTTCCGGAGCACCTTCACCATTTCGCGAGTTTTCGGTGCCGGCAACGCGAGCTTATCCAGGACGATAAGCTCCTCAGCCTGCACCTTAGAGGTAAAGGCGGAGCGCATCGCCAGGCGGCGAACCTTCTTGGGCACGGAGATGTCATAGCTGCGGGGCTTGGGGGCGAACACAACGCCGCCCTTTTTGACCTGGGGCGCCCGACTGCCGTGATGGCGGGCCCGACCAGTGCCCTTTTGGCGATA
>JAVBOX010000176.1:0-3372 GCA_031550095.1 Eubacteriales bacterium | reverse complement strand
CTTCCTCATTTCAACAGGAACGCCGGGTTCCACCCGGACCCGCATAAGGGATTGTCATCCCTTATGTATCCCATCTCTAACGCGACAGCCCCCCTTCTTTAAACGACCTCTATTCTGGCGCCCAGGGAACAAAGCTTTTGCGGCAGGTTTTCATAGCCCCTGGAAATGGTGCCCTCTGGGTCCATCAGGGTGGTCGAATCCTTGGCGATCAGCCCTGCCAGCATCAGCGCCGCTCCTGCTCTCAGGTCCGTGGAGGTCACAATGGTTCCACTTAGCGGTTTTCCCCCCCTCACCACCGCCACCCTGTCCTCCAGCTGAATGCTGGCCCCCATTCTTCTTAGCTCCTGGGCGTGCATGTAGCGGTTTTCGAACACGGTTTCCACAAGGACGCTGGTGCCGTTGGCCACAAGGGTCACCACCATCATGGGCGCCTGCATATCCGTAGGAAAGCCCGGATAGCTCAGGGTTCGCACTTCCATAGGCCATTGCGCCTTCCCGCGGATTCGCAGACCCCCAGGAAACTCGGAGACGGACGTGCCCGCCTCTTGCAGCTTGAACAGCAAAGCCCTCATATGCTCCGGTTTTGCGCCGCGAACCAAAATATTGCCGCCGGCGACCGCTGCCGCGCAGCACAGGGTACCCGCCTCGATCCGGTCCGGGATTGGCTGATGGGTAGCCCCATGAAGCCTTTGCACGCCATGAATCACAATGGTGCTCGTGCCCGCGCCATGGATTTGCGCACCCATGGCAACCAGGCACTTGGCTAAATCGATGATTTCAGGCTCCTTGGCCGCGTTTTCAATTCGGGTGATTCCTTCGGCGAGCACAGCCGCCATCATGATGTTCTCCGTGGCGCCGACGCTGGGCAAATCCAAATAGATCACATTTCCCCGCAGGTTGCCGCGAAGCTCCACAAAGCCCTGGCGGGTAACAATCTCCGCGCCAAGCGCCGCCATGCCTTTTAAATGAATGTCAATGGGCCGCTGCCCAATTGCGCAGCCTCCGGGCATGGTGATGCGCGCACTTCCAAGCCTTGCCAATAGAGGGCCCATGACCAACACGGACGCCCTCGTCCATCGCATCATATGCGGCGAAGCGGGCAAAGTTAACACCGGGGTCGAAAGCACCATGCCAGCGCCTTCCCGCTGCACAACGCATCCGCATTGTTCCACCAATTCGCAAATGGACCGAACATCCGAAAGATCCGGCATTTGCGGAACTACCAGGGAATCCGCCGTCAGCAAGGAGGCCGCAATGATCGGAAGCACCGCATTCTTCGCTGGATGTACAGTCGCTTCACCCAAGAGCGGTGCCCCGGATTCAATCTCAAAAATTGCCAATTCGCTCACTCCCATGCTCTTTCGTCATGATCCATTCTTTCCGAGTGGCTCGAGAATATGAACGGCAATCAAAGGCTGAATTGGGAAAGAAAAATGAAACAGGCGGACAAAATGAAACAGCGCCGGGTGTGTCCGCCCAGCGCCATTTCATTCAGCCAATTCTTTATGATTTTTTGCCCGATATCAAGTCCACTGGCAAGCTTTGGGGCAAAGAGCCTGGCGTCAATACGCTGACAAGAGGCACCGTTACCAGAGAAACGGCCATAGCCAACACGCCGCCCATGACCGTATCGGGGACAATGCCGAGTGTCGGCGCGAGAATGGATGTCAGCACGCCAAGCACCATGCCGCACCAGGCGCCTGTCCGGGTGGTCTTTTTCCAGAAAAGCCCAAACAGGAACGGCGCCAGAAACGCCCCCGCCAGCGTTCCCCAGGAGAAAGACATGAGCGTGACGATAGGCGTACCCTGCATTCCGAAAGCGATGACCAGGGACAGAAGAACGAACAGAACACACAGAGTCCGCATGATCAGCGTCTTACGCTCCAAGGAGAGCTTTGGCATCAAAGCGCCGCAAAGGTCAATGGCGATGGCGGAGGAGGAGGATAGTACCAGCGCCGTCAGGGTGGAGATGCTGGCGGAAAGCACCAAAACCACAATGAGCCCAACCAGCACATCCGGCATGGCAACCACTTCGGATAAAATCATGTTGGGTACCACCGTATCCAAGCCGCCGGCCGGAACCACGCCCCCCAGTATCTGCTTTCCAAAGGAACCCATGAAGTAAGCGCCGCCGGCGATGATCAGGCAAAAAGCGGTGGAGATCACTGTCGCCTGCTTCACAGCGGCCTGATCCCGTATGGCAAAGAATTTATGCATCATTTGGGGCAATCCCCATGTGCCCAGGGATGTGAGCAGCACAAGGGATGCCAAGCTAAGCCCCTGTCCTTTAGGCCCCAGCAGGCTGTTGAAACCCTCGCCGCCAATCTGCCCCATCCGAGCCAATGCCTCCACGAGGCCGCCATGGGTGCCGGTGACGGGATCATATGCCGCGCCACGCACAATGAAAATTATCAAAAAAACGATGCCCACGATCATGATGCAGCCTTGGATGAAGTCAGAAAGAAGTGTGGCCCGGTACCCGCCCGCGAAAAGGTAAATGCCCGCCAGCAGGGCGATGCCCACGATGCACCAGAAGAAATCAATCCCCAGCGCCGCCTCAAAGAGATAGCCCATGCCCTGGTAGACCGAGGCGGAGTACGGAACCAGAAAGACAAAGATCAAAACCGCCGAGAAAAGGCTTATATAACGGCACTCATACCGCTTCTCAAAGAACCCCGGCATGGTGACCACTTCCAGCTTTTTGGCCATTTTATTCGCCCGGCCGGCCAGCAGCATCCAGGCGAGCATGTTGCCCAGAATCGCGTTGCCAATGCCAATCCAAACTGTGGATAAGCCGTGTCCCCAGCCTATTTTACCCGCATATCCGATGATGATGACGGCGGAAAAATAAGACGTTCCATAGGCAAACGCGGAAAACCAGGGGCCAATCTTACCGCCGCCCAGGAAAAAATCATGGAGAGTTTGTTTTCTTTTTGCGCTAAAAATAAGAACGGACGCCATCATGAGGACATAAAGAACCAAAACAACGATACGCATACGCAGACCATCCTTCCATTCTACATGATACAAATACCAGATTCACCATACTACAGGGCGCAGTATAGCATAGAACTACTTTTTTGTAAAGCATGTTTTATGGTTTCATGGCAATCATGATGGCCATCCGGCAGATATCCGCCCATAGGCCTTCAAAATCATTTGTATTGAAAAACAGCGCATAATAGAATTATGCGCTGTCAGGCTATCAACAAACCCCGGCACCTCAACCCGGGATGCATGAAGAGGCCGCAGCCCCTTCATATTCAATCGTATCGCCCGGCTTCGCCGGGCGGACGGGGAGTTTTCAAGCGGCCTGCCGACTGAAAACATTCCTTTCACGGCCGGAAGGCCGTGCAGTCGAACGGAATGCAT
>JAVBOX010000115.1:0-15233 GCA_031550095.1 Eubacteriales bacterium | reverse complement strand
GGTGTTGACGATGAACCTGTTCAGGAAGCTTCGGCTTTCCATTTCCTTTTTATGGAAATGCCTTTTGAGCCAATTTCAGCCTCTTTGCTGGCCTTGGAGTCCGTCGTTCCCTTCTGTTCTCATTTGTGTCCGGACGATTCGCTGACTTCTGCAGGAGACCCCAATTAACAACAAGAGTTAATCTATACCCAATGGGGTGTGGGGAATGAACACGAGGTATCCACGATGGACAGTGCAGTTGCTGACGGAGAAGAAAGTTGAACTGTCCATCCTCCCCGAGGCAAAGCGGAAAACGGTTCGGCGTATGTTAAAAAAATGGCGCTTAAACCTCATCTAAAAAAACAGTGGTGTATTCCCGCCCATGAGTATGCGCGGCAAGGAACTTGCAGCATCTTTATCTTCACTGAGTCTTTGACGGCATGGCGCCATGTGCACGCCAGTCTGCGGCGAACCAAGAAAGACTGGGCGTTGCACATTAATGAACTGTTGGAAGTCTTCTACCCGCAAGCCAAGCGCATCCGGTTGGTGATGGACAATCTGAACACGCACGCAATTTCATCGTTGTACGAAACTTTCTCTTCTGAAGTGGCCTTGCGATTGGCAAAACGTCTTGAGATTCATCGTACACCAAAGCACGAAAGTTGGCTTAACATCGCCGAAATCGAGTTGAATGTCATGACCCTGCAGTGTCTGGGCGCAGAATTCCCGACATTGAGTGACTCCAATCCGAGCTGGATGCTTGGGAGTCCGCCAGAAACGCTTCCTCCAAATTCGTTGACTGGCAGTTTTCTACTCCCCACGCTCGCCATAAGCTCAAGCGGCTTTATCGATAGTTATAATTGGGTTAAGACACTAGGTCTTGTTCAGCTTGTGTTGTGCGGTGTTGCTTTATATCCTACCTTAGGCATCCTCCCATAACCCCATCATTGCCGCGAATTAAACGGTAACCCCATTGTGGAAAATGGCCATGTCGTGAAAACCCATTTCCTCGCTGCGAAGCAACTTCCCTGAAGCAACTTGAACGACCATTTCAAACAAATCCTGGGCGGCCTCCGCATAGGATCTTCCGGTCAATACTGAACTGGCGTCAAAATCGATCCACCTGTTCTTTTTGCTTGCCAAAACGTCATTTGTGGCTATTTTTAAGGTCGGGACGGGACAAGCGAAGGGCGTCCCCCTGCCCGTGGAAAACAGCACCATGTGGGCACCGGAGGCCGCAAGCGCCGTAGCGGACACGAGATCGTTGCCAGGCGAATAAAGCAGGTTCAGCCCTTTTCCTGAAATACGCTCCCCATACCCAAGCACTCCGGAAACCGAAGCGGTTCCCGCCTTCTGGGTGCAACCAAGGGATTTATCCTCCAATGTAGAAATGCCTCCCACTTTGTTTCCGTAGGAGGGGTTTTCGTAGACGGTTTGCCCGTGTTCAATGAAATATCGCTTGAAGCCGTTGATCATTTCCACCGTGCTGCGAAATAGCGCCTCATCCCCACACCGGTTCATGAGAATGGTCTCCGCGCCGAACATCTCCGGCACTTCAGTGAGAATGGTAGCCCCTCCATGGCGAATCATCAAATCGGAAAAACCGCCGATAACAGGATTTGCCGTAATGCCGCTGAAACCATCGGAACCTCCGCATTTTAACCCGATGACCAGTTTGTCCAGCCCTACCGGCACCCGGACATCAGATGCCGCCTCGCTGATGATCTCCGAAAGAATGCGAAGCCCCTCCTCATGTTCGTCTTCAACATCCTGACAATTTAGAAAACGAACACGCTTGGAATCCCAATCGCCAATGAACTCCTTCATGATATCGATGTGCGTATTCTCGCAGCCAAGGCCAAGCACAAGAATACCTCCGGCATTGGGGTGGTGAACAAAATCAGCGAGAATTCGGCGTGTGTTGTCCTGATCCTCCGTCATCTGGGAGCAGCCATAGGGATGCTCAAAGGACACTACGCCATCTACAGACCCCCGAACCAGCGGTCTTGCGGCTTCCGCCAAAGCCTTTGCCACCTTGTTGACACAGCCCACCGTCGGCAATATCCAAATCCAATTGCGTATTCCGATTGCCCCATCCTTTCTGAGGATCCCTTGAAAAGTCCCGCTTAAAGGCGTGAAAACAGGCGCCTGCTCAGGTTCATAGCGGTATGCCAGCTCGCCGGATAGGTTTGTGACCAGGTTATGGGTGTGGACCCATTCGCCTGGCTCAATCTCACGCGACGCGTGCCCAATGGGATATCCATACTTTCGAACATGCTCGCTTTTTGCGATATGGCACAGAGCAAATTTGTGACCAGCGGGGATTTTTTCGGCGGTTACGATGGATTTGCCCTCCATAAGAAGCTCGACTCCCTCGGGGATTTCCCCAAGGGCTACCGCCACATCGTCCGCCGGATGAATGCGCAGCGCTTTTTGAATCGTATTGTCAGCTCGCTCTTTTTCCATGGTATACTCTCCTCAAAAGGTCATCGTAAGATTGGCGCGTGGCCGCGGGGGGTTGCCTCAGCTTCCGTAGCTCCCCTTTGTGTCTGAAAAGACGCTTTCGCCTTCCTTATGCCGTGATACGGCCCTTCTCTTGTTGAGCTCCGCTAGAAAAAATTCCTCATCGAATGGAATGGCCACTGGATGACCAAGCCAGCTGGAAAGGTGCATCGCATTGGATAATGTTAGCCCATTGATGCCTTCCACGCCATTTGCCACAAGAGGGGTTTCATGGAGAATGTGGTTCGCAAAGGCGTTGAGAATGCCCGTATGCTGCGGATTCTCACCATCCGTCTCCACCCAAAGGATCTCGCAGGGCGGCTTTGAAAAGCCCTCCTTGCAGGAGAACCGCCATACAGCTTCATCTTCGGATAGCCGGTGAAAGCGCAGGGTGTCATTTTCGCAAACCAATTTGCCTAAAGTGCCCGTTACTTCCAGGCGGTTCGTTCCCGGCGCGTCACCAGTGGTCGTGATGAAAACACCCGTCGCCCCGTTGGGATAGGTAAGATAGGCGGTGACATCATCCTCCACCTCGATATCATGCCACTTGCCCTCGGAGCAAAAGGCCATGACCTGGTTTGGCATGCCGCAGAGCCACTGGAGCAGGTCTAATTGGTGCGGACATTGGTTGAGCAGAACGCCGCCGCCTTCGCCTTCCCAAGTGGCCCGCCAAGCGCCGGAATCGTAGTAGAACTGGGTTCGATACCAGTCCGTGATGATCCAGTTGACCCGCTTTAGCTCCCCCAGTTCCTTCCTTTCGATCATTTCCTTCATCTTGCGGTAAAGGCAGTTGGTGCGCTGGTTAAACATCATGCCAAAGGTGAGCTCCGGATGTTTCAAGGCCTCCGCGTTCATCTCCCGAACCTGAAGAGTATAAACGCCGGCCGGTTTTTCGCACAGAACGTGCTTCCCGGATTGAAAAGCCGCGATGGCCAATGATGTATGCTGGTAATGCGGCACGGCGATGAGCACCGCTTCGCAGGCATCGCTTTCAATCAGGGAGGAGCCTTCCTCAAAGACCGCTACACCCACTGAAAGGAATTCTTGCGCCCATTTGCGGCGGGCTGCGCTGCGATCCGCAACGGCGGTGATTTCAATTTCAGGGCATTCCCCATCGCAAATTCTTTGCACATGGGAAGAACCGATGTTGCCGATGCCAATGATGCCAAGCTTGATTTTTTTCATTGCCGAAACTCCTTTTCCTTCAGAGCCTAATTAATGCAACGTGAGGCAATCTTCATAAATTGCCTCCGCTAGGAAGGCCGCGGCAATCTCTCGCCATTATCTAGGCAAGCTTGCTGATGAACCATAGAATAGCCAAATGGCCCGGGTACATCGCGTACATCAGCCACTTGGGTGTCTTGGTGCGATGGGAAGAGGGCCAAAGCATGAGCGGTAATGACAACATAGCCATAGCCTGCAATGTAAAGGTGAAATGCTCGGTTTTCCACACAGGGGATGAACTCTTCCCCCAGATAACACAATAGAATGGAAAGGTGATCGCCAATGTCAGGGGATTGTTATGGACGGCCCACAAAAGCAGAACGCAGAAAACTCCGCCGGAACCATAGTCCATGGAAATGGTTGCAGAAATCATTGCGGCGATCGCGGACATCCATCCCTTGTTCTCTTTTATGCCCCAGATTGCCACCAGACCTAAGAAAAGTGTGGCGAAAATGTTGAGCTTCAAGGAAGCAAAGAAGGCATCCAGCGATGAGACGGATGCCGGATGGTTTAGGGCGAGCATGTAGAAAGGCTGGGAGATGAATATCATGATAAACAGCCGAAGCGCGTATTTTCTGATATTGCGCGTATGCTCCGCGCCGATGGCAATTCCCCAAGCAAAGAGCGGCAGTGCAATTCTGCCAATTACCCGAAGCCAAGTGACCCCTGGATAAAAAATGACGCCGATATGGTCGATTACCATGCAGAGGACGGCAACCATACCCAAAAGGCCGGTGTCGTGATTGGTTTTTGCGGGTGATTGCGGCAGATTGCTGCCGTAAGCCGTTTCAAGCGTTTTCTGCCGATAGGAAACATCCAAACCAGCGTCCTCCTCATGTATTTACAGTTTTGACACACCTGATTATACCGCAGGTACGTCCCGTTGTACACTTGCAATTTAATAGTTTCATGCTATAATGCAGGCAAACTGCTTAGATGGATTGAGGATTGTATGCGCATTGTTATCGTCGGAGATGGCAAGGTGGGATTCACTCTCACGGAACGCCTTGCTTCCGAAGGCCATGATATTGTTGTCATTGATAATAACCCAAGAACCCTTGCGGCGCTCTCTAACGCGCTGGATGTCATCACGGTTCTTGGCAACGGAGCGTCCTACCGCGTACAGCTTGAGGCCAATGTGGGCGAATCGGACATACTCATCGCCGTTACCTCCATGGATGAAATTAACATGATCAGTTGCCTCCTGGCGAAGAAGCTTGGGGTGAAGCATACCGTTGCCCGAGTTCGCAATCCCGATTATGCCGAGCAGCTCATCCTTTTGAAAGATGAGCTAGGATTAAGCATGTCCATCAACCCCGAACTGTCCGCCGCTTCCGAGATCGCGCGGCTCTTGAGGTTTCCCTCCGCCATCCGGATTGAACCCTTTGTCCGCGGCCGTGTGGAGCTGGTGGAATACAAGGTTCCCGAGGATAGCGCCTTGGTCAACGTTCCTCTGTACCAAATTGGCGGGTATCTAAAGGTGCGGATGCTGGTCTGCGCCGTACACCGGGGTGATGACGTCTTTATCCCCTCGGGAGACTTTGTTCTTCAAGCGGGTGACCATATCCATATCACCACCCCTCACGCTGAAACGGCCGCCTTTTTTAGAAAGCTGGGGGTCTTTCAGCAAAGAATCAAGAACATCATCATCATCGGCGGCGGCCGTGTCGCTTATTATCTGGCCCGGCAGCTATTGGAAATCGGCGCCCAGGTGAAAATAATTGAAAACGATGAGGCCAAAGCCCACGATCTTTGTGAGCGATTACCAAAGGCAATGGTCATCCATGGGGATGGAACGGATCCTGACTTGCTCGCGGAGGAAGGCCTCGATCAGGCGGATGCCTTTATTGCGCTGACCGGCATGGATGAGGAGAATATCATCCTTTCTCTGTATGTGCGCACCCGTATCCAGGGAAAGGTCATCGCCAAGGTGGACCGGTTGTCGTTCATGGGTGTCCTGGATGACTTGGGTTTGGACAGTCTTATATCCCCCAAAGCCCTGACGGCCAACAACATTGTTCGGTATGTTCGGGCCTTGCAGAACTCCTTGGGTTCCAATGTTGAGACCTTGCACCGCCTGCTGGATGGGCGAATCGAAGGGATTGAGTTCCGTATCCGTGAAAACGCGGCGTTTTTAAGCCGGCCTATCAAAGACCTACCCCTGAAGTCCGACCTGTTGATCGGCTGTATCGTCCGAAAAGGGGTTACGATCATTCCAGGCGGCGATGATACCATAGAGGTCGGAGACAGCGTGGTCGTCATTACGGCAAACCGCTATTTTGATGATTACAACGATATCTTTCGTCTGGAAGAAGGGGTTGGTTTTCACTCATGAACCTACGGATCATCCTGCGCATCCTTTCGCGGGTCTCCATTGTCGAGGCCTTTTTGCTTGGAATAAGCGCCTGCGTGGGTGTTGCCTATGGCGAAAGCATATTCATCTCCTTTGTGATTCCTATTTTGGCGCTTTTGACATATGGTTTTTTGCTCGGTTTAATTAAGCCTCACTCAAAGGACTTCTTCGCCAAAGAAGGCTTTATATGCGTAGCGCTGTCTTGGATTCAGCTATCCGCCTTTGGGGCGCTGCCCTTCTTTTTGAGCGGAGAGATCCCTTCCTACATCGATAGCCTCTTTGAAACCATTTCCGGATTCACCACTACAGGCGCGACAATTTTGACAAATATCGAAGCCCTTCCCAAAGGGCTCCTTTTTTGGCGCAACTTCACGCATTGGATTGGCGGCATGGGGGTGTTGGTATTCCTCATGGCCATTGTTCAGCTTGCCGGTGACCGCTCCATGCATCTGATGCGCGCGGAAGCGCCGGGGCCTTCCGTTGGAAAGCTGGTGCCCCGCCTCCGCACAACGGCGGCGATCCTTTATAAAATATACCTTATGATGACGGGTGTTGAGGTCATTCTCTTGCTCATTGGCGGTTTGCCGCTCTATGACAGCGTCACAACGGCATTTGCCACGGCGGGCACGGGCGGATTCAGCGTAAAAAATGCCAGCATTCTGGCCTATGACAGCCTATATGTGGATGTGGTTGTTACCTTGTTCATGCTGTTGTTCGGGGTAAACTTTAATCTGTATTATCTCGTTTTGTTGCGAAAATCAAAAAACGCGTTCAAGAGCGAGGAATTTCAATGGTATCTCGGCGTTTTTGCCGTTTCAACCGTTCTGGTAACCGTCAACATCCTGCCACTGTGCCGAAACTTTGGTGACGCACTTCGGTTGGCCGCCTTTCAAAATGCGTCCATCATGAGTACAACGGGCTTTGTGACCGCTGATTTCAACCAATGGCCCGCATTTTCTCACGCAGTGATGATTCTGCTGATGATCATCGGTTCTTGCGCGGGCTCAACAGGCGGTGGGTTTAAAATATCTCGCCTGGTGATCCTGCTCAAGGCCATCCGGCGGGAAATTTCTCGTATGCTCCATCCCCGCTCTGTAGGCTACATATCGTTTGAGGGAAAACCGGTAGATGCGGAAGTGGGCCATGGGGTGTTGGTCTATCTGGCAGTCTATGTTGTTCTGTCGATGTTTGGATTTCTGATTATATCCATAGATGGCTTTGACCATACCACCACCGTGACTGCTGTATTGACGGCGATGAACAATGTAGGCCCGGGCCTCAGCCTGGTCGGCCCGGTGGGGAATTTCTCCATTTTTTCCGACGTGTCAAAGCTAACGTTAAGTGCTTACATGCTCATTGGCCGCCTGGAAATTTTCCCCATTTTGCTCCTATTTTCCCCTACCGTATGGAGAAGGGCTAAGCTGGCGGATGGTTCATCGAAGAATCAGCAAAGGGTATAGGGATAGGGCGACACCGTACTGCCGTACACGCGTTCTCGGGGATCTACGAGGAGTGTTTCCCTAAGCTTATCGGTACACATGGACCCATTGCCCTGATTTATTGCTTTTTATCGCAGCCTCCACAAAGGCCACGCCTTCAAACCCATCTTCAAAGGTTGCGATGCGCATGGAGGATTGGGCGATTTCCCCGCGTATGACACCGTAGAACTCCCGCACGGCAAGCGTTAACGCGTCATTCCAGCCAAGGGGATGCCCCGCCGGAATCGGAACCAAATCCCGTATTTCTGGATAAACCAGACCTGGGGTTACCGTCATATCCAAATTTGGCGCGTGCTTATAGCCAAGGCGCAGCTTGTTTGGGTTTTCCTGCTCCCAGTACATGCTAAAGTTTTGTCCGTCCACACCCAAGGCAAGGTCGTTCATATGGCCTGCGCTAACCTTTGATACGGTGAGCACTCCCTGTGCCCCATTCTGAAATGTTACGAGAACGGTGCTCAAGTCATCCGTGTGAACCTCAATCCGCTCCCCATCCGGCTTTGTACGAACGGGATGAATGGTTTTGATGTCGGCAAATACGCGCTCAATGCGGCTGCCAAGGACACAGCACGCCGTATCGACCCAGTGGGTTCCAATGTCCGACAGGGCACAGCTCATGCCGCCCTCCGTCATGCGCCAGCCATAATCCGTATCGTATAGGCCGCTCTGCTGATGATAGCGGCCGCTGATGAGAAAGGTGGGGCCCATTTCCCCTTGCGATACCTTCAGGCGCATTTCCTGAACAGCGGCATTCATCCTGTACTGATGGTTCAAGCCATGAATTACCCCCGCTTTTTCGGCGCTTTGCCATACGGTTTTCGCGTCTTCCGCGGTATCGGACAGGGGTTTTTCAGCGTAAATATGCTTTCCCAGCGCGATCGCCGCCAGGTTTACTGGATCATGCAGGGCGTTTGGGGTACAGTTATGAACAGCGTCCACTTGGGATAGCATTTCATGCCAATCGACATACCATTGAGGGATGGCGAATCGCTCCGCCATTTCCCTGGAAAGCTTTTCATCCCGCTCAGAAATGGCAACCACCTCAACCTGCGGAACGCGGCGGAGTGCGTCCAGGTGCGCCTTTCCTATGAGCCCCATGCCCACGATGCCAACTTTTGTCTTTTTCATGCTGCCCCTCCTAGCTGATGATTCTGTATTGTATCGCAGTTATTCATCCGGCGCAAGGGAAGGCCCTTTCAGAAAAGCGCATATCTTACTTCGGCAATTCTCCGCTTTTCCCTTGACCAATCAAGCGTTGTTATGTACAATGCTGAAACAATGAGGAAATGGAAGTGAAGCGGATGCGCAGAATTCGCGCGATCACGGTTCCCCTGTTTGTATTGGCCGCCGCCTGCGCACTGGCGCTTCAGAATTTGCAACTGGATTCTGTGGCGAATTTCTCATTCATCTGGGACGTATTGCTCGGTTCGGCCGTTGGTGTTGGTCTTGCCCTATTGCCGGCCATGTCCGGCTTCCCCGGCCGGCAAAATGGATTGGTTCCCATGTTTTGGGTTTGCGGATTCATCTCTCTGCTGATGATTTTCTATCAGTATATGTCCGCCATCACCGGTATGCACATTCAAGGCCTCGCGTTTCTGGCGGTGGACAACCCCCGGGTGAGAATCGTAGAAAGCGTTTTGCTGGGATACTGCAGTATGACGGCGGGCCGTGGGAAAATATAGTGTTTTCATTGGAAAAATATATTCATACAGACGCCGGTCTCTTGACAGAATCTAATTTATCATGCGATAATCTTTTTTTGCAAAGGAGTGGAAACCATGAAGCCACAAACCGCTGATTCGCTTCGGGGCATGTATCTAAAATTCTTTAAGGATCATGGACACGCTATTATCCCCAGTGCGTCGATCATTCCAGAGAATGATCCGACTGTGCTGTTCACAACGGCAGGTATGCATCCGCTTGTTCCCTATTTACTGGGAGAGGCGCATCCGGCGGGAAAGCGTCTGACCGATGTGCAGAAATGTATCCGCACAGTCGATATTGATGAGGTCGGCGACGCATCCCATTTAACATTCTTTGAGATGCTGGGAAACTGGTCTCTTGGGGACTATTTTAAAGAGGATGCCATCAAATGGTCGTGGGAATTTTTAACTTCCAACGAGTACCTTGGCCTGGATCCGGAAAGGCTTGCCTTCTCGGTGTTCGCCGGCGACGAAAATGCCCCAAGGGACGATGAATCCTTTGCTCTTTGGCGGAGTGTCGGCGTTCCGGCGGAGCGCATCTTCTATTTGCCAAAGGAAAACAACTGGTGGGGACCGGCGGGGCAGACGGGGCCTTGCGGCCCGGATACCGAGATGTTTGTTATCACGGACAAGCCCTCGTGCGGCCCGGATTGTTCCCCCGCTTGCGACTGCGGCCGGTACCTTGAGATCTGGAACGATGTTTTCATGCAGTATAACAAGCAGTTGGACGGCGCTTTCCTGCCGCTGTCCCATCCCAATGTGGATACAGGTATGGGGTTGGAACGTACGCTCTGCGTGTTGACCGGCAAGAAAAGCGTTTATGAAACCGAGCTGTTCACCGATATCTTGGCAAAAGTATCCGAGCTGACGGGGAAACCCTATCGGAACGACGATGAAAACACGCGGGCGTTTCGCATTATCTCCGATCACATTCGCACTTCCGTGTTTATGATCGGTGACCCCCGTGGCATTACGCCGTCCAACGTGGATCAAGGGTATATTCTTCGGCGCCTCATTCGCCGCGCTGCCCGTTTTGGCATTCGCCTAGGCGCACCGGATGGCTTTACGGCGGAAATCGCCAAGGTCGTCATTGGAAAGTACAAGGATGTTTACCCGGAACTGAAGAGCAATGAGGCACACATCAAGGAACAGCTTGTCCTTGAAGAACAGCGCTTTGCCCGCACGCTTCGCCAAGGGGAACGGGAATTTGAAAAGATCGTGCAGGCAATTGAAAAGTACAATCTGCCCAAGATCATTGATGGGAAGCGGGCTTTCACCCTCTACGATACGTATGGCTTCCCCATTGAGATGACCCAGGAGCTGGCCAAGGAGCAAGGGCTGCCTGTTGATCTGGATGGCTTTGCCCAGCGGTTCAAGCAGCACCAGCAACTGTCCCAGGCTGGAGCTGAACAGCGCTTCAAGGGCGGCCTGGCTGATTCCAGCGAGCAGACCGCCCGGCTTCATACCGCCACGCACCTTCTCCATGCAGCACTCCGAAAGGTTTTGGGATCTGAAGTCGCCCAGAAGGGCTCAAACATTACCGCCGAGCGCCTTCGGTTTGATTTTTCCTTTGGCCGCCGCATGACCCCCGAAGAGATCGCGGAGGTGCAGCGGCTGGTGAACGAGGCTATCGCCTATGACGTTCCCATCGATTGCGTTGAGATGACCGTGGAGAGGGCCAAGGACTCAGGCGCCATCGGCTTGTTTGAGAGCAAGTATGGGGAGCGGGTGAAGGTGTATTTCATGGGCACCTTCTCCAAAGAAATTTGCGGCGGCCCCCATGCGGCCCATACCGGGGAGCTTGGATCCTTTACCATCCAAAAAGAAGAATCCTCCTCGGCGGGAGTGCGGAGAATTAAGGCTGTTATCAGCGGCTGACATTTGGTGATATGCTCCTGGTTTTGCCTTGCGGGACAATGGACTGGCAGGGAAAGGATTTTGTGAGGCGTTGTTCCTGGACCACGCTCAAGGGGGCCGTCTTTTACAATCCCCAACGGTCGTTCATGCGCAAGCTTAGCCCGGCCTGAGGTTGCAACCGCCAATGAATCGGGCATTCGGGCTGTTTCGGTGAAGGATGAAACGCTTCGGTTTCCCCTCCTTCCTCCCGAGACAGCCTGCCTTTGTCTTTTCTTGAAAGCGCTTTGAAAACATGGCGCAAAGATTGCGTTGGGTTCGCGCAAATTCCCAGATCTCGATGTGGACGGGAAAGAGAGGTGCGGGCATGCTGGATCCAAACCAAACGAAACATGAGGCGGCAACCGTGATCTTAAACCACCCCTCAGCGCCGGAGGAGCTCGCTCATCTTGAGAAGACACTGATGCTGATCAAGGTGGAAACCGATCGCATGGAAGCGGATGTGGACGCGCAAGGCACCGAAGTGCAGGCGCTGCGCATCGGTGCGGGCGGCATCTACTCCAGCGACCTCATCGTCGCGGAACACCTCTATGCTTATAAGGCCCAATCCCTGCATCACCTGCGGCTCGCCGCAGATCGGGCCTACTTTACGCGCGTGGATTTTGCCCCGGAGGACGGCCAGCTTCGAACTCATTATATCGGCAAATGGGGCGTCACCCATGGCGAAACGCTTCTGCCGATCATCATTGACTGGCGCGCACCAGTGGCAAATCTCTACTATTCCGGCCAATTAGGGCCCGTCCGGTATACCGCGCCGGATGGTGATATTGCTGGAATCCTTTCGCTGAAGCGGCAGTTGGGCGTCAAAGGCGGGCGGCTGGAAACCATCTTCGATACGGATGTGGCAGCGCAGGATGCCTACCTGATGGGCGTTCTTGGCGAGGTTCGGGGCGACCGGCTTCGGGATGTGGTCTCAACGATTCAGGCGGAACAGAACGTTGTCATACGCCATCGGCTTGAGCGGGCATTGATCGTGCAAGGCGTGGCGGGTTCAGGAAAAACCACCATCGCCCTTCATCGCATCGCCTACCTACTCTATGCGAACCGGGAAACCCTGCAGCCTAAGAACATGATGATCCTGGCGCCTAACCCTCTGTTTCTGGACTATATTTCCGCCGTCCTGCCGGATCTGGGCGTTGAGCAGGTTGTGCAGACCACCTATGGCGCCCATATCGCTTCCTTGCTTGGAAAACGCATGCCAAGGTTGCAGAGCGCGGATCGCCTTGAGGCCATGCTGGGGCTATCCGAAGCTGAAAGAGCGGCTGTTGAACGGCTTTTGCGCTTTCAGGGATCCCTGCGCTTTCGCGACTTGCTTCTTTCTTATTTGGATCAATATGAGCAACGGATGATTCCGGATGGGGACATCACCTTTGGGCCGGCAGTCTTTTATACCCATGAACAGATGCGGCAAATTTTCATGGTGGAACTGGCGCCTTTTCCCTTCGAGCGGCGTATCGCTGAAATGCCCAAGTATTTGGCGAAGAAGCGAAAAGGCGCCCAGGAACAGGCGGCTGCCTGGTATCAATCCGAATGCGAGAAGCGGGTGGAGCGGATCATGGCGACCATGCCCGACGGTCCCGAACGGCGCACACGGATCATCAAGCTTTACGAAAGCCGAGATATCCGATTGGAGGAGATCAAGGCGCGGGGCAAAGCCTTTGAAAAGGATGAGATGAAGCGATGGCCGAAGGTGGAACTCTTGGACGCGTATCGGGAATTTCTTTCCGACGCATGGCATCCGCCTTTACGGGAAGACGAATTGGAAACGTGGCATCTGCTATGTGCGCAAAAAAGGCCCATGCTTTCAAGCAAGCACATTGAGCCTGAGGATCTTGCGCCACTGGCCACCATCGCCCTTCGGTTCTATGGCCTGCCCCGTGGGGAGATTCGCCATACCGTCATTGACGAGGCGCAGGATTTCTCGCCGTTTCAATTCCGCTTGCTGCGGGAATTGTCGGGTAATGATTCCTTTACAATTGTCGGCGATCTTATGCAAGGGGTACGCGCCTGGGAAGGGCTTCGCTCATGGAATGAGATCCTGGACCCTGTCTTTGCGGGGCGGGCATCCTTGCATCCACTGAGAACAAGCTACCGGAGCACCGTGGAGATCATGGTATTCGCCTCCAGGGTGGCTGAGCACCGTCCAGTGCCGGATCAAGCCCTTGCAAGGCCCGTGCTCCGCCATGGGGAGGAACCGTCTCTCCATAGCTTTTCCACGTCAAAGCAGAGAGACGCTTTTTTGGCAAAAACTATTCAGGACTTGCTTCATGAAGGCTGGAAAACCATCGCCGTCTTGGATAGGAGTGTGAAGCGGTGCGCGGCCATTGCCAAGGCGCTTCCCCATGAGCTTGGGGCAAGGCTGGTGGATGCTGGCGATACACACTATGAAGGCGGCGTCCTGATCATGCCCTCTTCATTGGTCAAGGGATTGGAATTTGACTGCGTGATCATGGCTGATGTAAGCCAGGATGTGTACCCGGACGCGGAGCTAGACGCCCGGCTTCTGTATGTCTGTCTGACGCGTCCCCTCCATAAGCTGATCTGCTGCTATATCGGAGAGATAACGCCTCTTTTGTTGAATCCCACAGCCAATGAACACCCCGAACCCAAGGAAAGCCCGAAACAAAACGATTTGGATAAGAAAACCACGGGGTGAGGGATGGTTTTCTTGCGAAAAACGTCTAATATATGATATACTAAACAAGTATATGCCAATCCAACGTGGTGAAACGAAAGCGGGGGGTTCTCTTCGATGGTTCGAATGGCTATTCTGTTGGTGATGTTGTGCTTGACCTTCTGGGAATGGCGCACGGGACCCAACCGGTACGCATATTGGTTTTCAATGGCAGCGCTTTTCGTGTTTTTCTCCTTACGATACGGTCAAGGTACCGACTATTTGACGTACCTTAGCATATACGCCAACGTTCCGCCCCTTACGCATATTCCAAACTATTTCGCGTTCCAGTATAACAAGATCGAAATTGGTTTCTTCTACCTCATGAGCTTTTGCCGGATTTTTAATATCCACTATGTGCTGTTTATCGCGTTGGTGAATCTTTTCAGCCTCGCGTGTCTCCATCGCTTTATCAAGAAGTTTTGCCCGTTGCCCATGTTTGCGCTGACGTTTTTCTTCGGAGTGTATTCCCTGATCTATTTGGAGAGCGCCGTTCGTCAAATGTTGGTGCTTAGCATTGCCATTGGCTGGGTTTTCATCGATTGGACAAATGGCAAGAGGCTTCGCGCGATGATTGGCATTGTGATTGCCAGCACGGTTCATACCTCAGCCATGCTTTTATTCTTGCTGCCGGTTCTGTTCTGGTTTCCCCGGCCCATGTTCATCATCGAATGGAAGCTTAAGAAAACAGTAATTGTGGCTACTTTGTTTCTGCTAATTGCCGTAGGAATCAACTTCCTTGATTTGACCCCCATCATTGAGCGGTTGCCCGCGACGCTCTCCTATACGGTATCCTCCTATTATGTACGCTCGCTGAACCCAATGGCATTTTTAAACCGCTCTCTTTTTATGTTCATCGTGTTTCTGCTGGCTTATAAGGCCAAAAACCAATTTTCGCAGCGGGAAAAGCTGCTGTACAATCTATACTGCGTGGGTTATGCCGTGTACGTACTTTTCCTTCGCTATGACCTTATCGCTTCTCGGACAAACGTCAATTTCCGCATTGTGGATATTTGTTTGGTTCCGTTGCTGTTCTATAAGAACCGGGAACTCATCAAGCGTACATTCGTCGGCTTGCCCGTAATGCTCATGTTGCTATCCTTCCTTTATGTAAAGGACATGACGGCCCTCATGGACTATTCCCAGTACTACAGCAAAAACCCTTTAAATTATCCGTAGAGAACTATGTTCAACAGCGGATCGCTATTAGATCATAAATATGTAAACGTGAAAAACGCTCAAGCCATGAACGCATATCAAACAAGCGGGCTAAGCTGGGATGAATACTATCGGTCCCTGCAAAGAAAGCCCTCCGTACGCAGCCCGATTCTCCCTTACTAAAATAAGCGCAGGTGTAGCATGCAACAATACGAACGCAAGCAGGATGT
>JAVBOX010000136.1:0-5182 GCA_031550095.1 Eubacteriales bacterium | reverse complement strand
GGCTTAGCCAGCGTAAATCCCCCCTTGACGCCAAAACCGCCATGGAAATCGCGGAAACATATGCGGGCATGCAATGCCCAACCCTTTCCAATCGCATTCTCTTTTCCTTGCTGAAACGGGAAGATGTAGCTGCCGAGTGTTTTTATGGCGCTGGATGCAATTTTTACGCCATGCGGCTTACCGATTGTGCCAGGGACTGTCTTGTGATGTATTTGCAGCGGCAGCCGGATGGAAAGTTCACGCCTGAGGCCGTGGATATGATCGAGGCGGTGGACGCGGAGCAGCGGATGACAAATACGCTGGAAGCGCGGATGAATCGGCGAATTGAGCGGGTGCTCAACTCCTTGGATGTGGGCATGTCAAAACTGGCGGCGCGCCAGACTCGCCGGGCTTTGGCGCTTGAAAGGCGTAATAGCGGCGTCCACGCGCTGCTGACGTTTGCCCTGATTGGCGCCAATAATTACAAAGGTGCCTTATCGGCCGCCCGATTTGCGCTGCGGTGTAGCCGTGAGGATATTCGCGCTCTTTGCGCTATGTCTGCTGCGCTGAAGGCAAACAATGCAGGGCCTGCTTCCGATATTTTTTTGCACCGAGCTGTGGAACGAATTGAAAACGATGAGGATGCCCAGTTGGTTTGCCAAACCGCATGCGAAATGGGTAAACATGGTTTTGTCCACACTGTTTTGCTGAAAATGGAAGCGGAGGCCCCTTTTTCCGATGAGCTCCAGCACCTTTTGGCAGCGGCGTGTTACAATACCGGAGATCGGGAGGAAGCTATCCGGCGCTGGAAGCTGCTCCGCCGGATTGATCCGATGGATTCCGTTGCGGAATACCGCCAGCGGATGGCGGAAAAAAACATGTTGCCGGAGCATATTCCATACCAGCGCCAAGTTCCGCTGGAGGAAACGCTGAACCGCCTGACCTGCCTTCGCGAATGGGTGCAGGAAGGCGCGGCGCAGCTACTAAGCCGGTGGAATGGCGGCGAGGAACTGGAATGCATTCTACGCTGGGGGCTCACATCCTCAGAGGCGGGTGTTCCCCAGGCGATGATTGGCGTCCTGTCCACCATCGGCGATGACCGGTCGAAAGCGGTGCTGCAGGATATTCTTTGTGATGTGGCGAGCAGGGACGCGCTAAAGCACAGTGCCTTGGCCGCTCTTTGCATCATGGACGCGAAAGGGCCGTTTTACGCGCTGATTGGCGGAAGGCTTACCCTGGTACACGTTTCCAAGTCGGATCCCGAGAACAAGGATCCCCAATTTGATACTCTGGTGCAAGCCGTCAAGAAGCATATGGACCCTTTGTCGCAGGAGGATAACGAGCGAGTTAAGGCCCTCTGCCGCTATGCAGCAAAGCAGACAGGCGCAATGAATACCGCTTTTCGGGTTCGGGGGGTGGAGCTCGCGCTTCGGTGGATGCGCGGCGAGGAGGTCGCTTTGTCCGTAAAGCCGTTGGTTCGTCGGAAGCTAGAACGCTATTCCCGCCGAATTATGAAGGAGGCCATGAAAAATGGAATGCGTTAATTTTGACGAGCGTTTTGAACGCTATGCTTCCAAATGGATGCGGGAAAACGCCGTGAAATATAAGAACAACATTGCCCGAATGGAAGCCGCGATTCCCGATGTATATCTGAAATGGCTTAACCAGCCGGCGGATTGGCTGGATGGGATTTCGCCAAGCCAGTATTTCCTGCGGTTTGATGATGCTGGGCAATTATCAGAATGGATGATCGATTATTTAAAGAGTAATGTGCCGGTTCCGGATCAGCTATTGGAAAGGATCACCTCATTGGGTGAGGATGGCGAGTCGGCATTGCTTAGGTTGATCGAGACAGAAGGTGTGCCGGAAGAAGCCTGCCTTATCGCAATTAATCTCCTTTCTGAAATGGAGAGCAAGCGACCGATGAAGCGTTATCTGGCTTGGGTTGCCATGCGGAAAGAGCGGGATGATCGGGCGGATTTGGCCGCGGAAGCCCTGACCACCATGGGGATAACCGTTGTGGGACCAGTGCTTGATGCCGTCGAAAGCGCGAATGAGAGCGGCAAGGAGACCTTCGCGGATGTGCTGTGCAACTATCCCGGCGATCCCCGGATCTATGACCTGACCCTGTCTCTGTTTGAAAAAAACCGGAAGAAGCGGGCTCTCTACGCATCTTTGTTGGGAAAGCTTGGCGATGAGCGGGCAATTCCTGTTCTTCTGGATGCGATAAAGGATGATACGCTCAATTACTTGGATTATATTGAGCTGCGAAATGCACTGGAGGCGCTTGGCGCGGAACCGCCGCCAGAACGAGCGTTCGAGGGCGATCCCTACTATGAATCGTTGCGAAGGATGGATTGAGGAACTTGCTCCGTTTCTATTACATTGAAGTGATACGCTAATACGAGCGAAAAAAGATACGACGCAAATGCTTTGGAGGATGCGCTGGTGATCTGTCCAAACTGTGGTAAAGAAATAAAGGAAGCTACTGTCTGCCCAGCTTGCGGAGCGATTAAACGCGTTGGACGCAGGCAAGCGGCTATGGTTGCCAAAGTGATGCATAACGGCAACACGGTGCGCAATAGTGTAGATGAGTTGCCCCGGCGCGCCCCGGCTGTCCGCCGGAATAACAGCTTGAATCCCGCCACCATCAAAGGGCAGGAACAGCGTCCCAGGGCCACCGCCCAGGAGCCCCTTCGGCCATCAAGGTTGGAAGCTGACGAGGCGTCCAGTGTTCTCCGCGAGGTGGATCACGATGCCCAGACGGAAAATCATCGATCAGCGCGTTCTATGGGTTCTATGCCGCAAACCGAACGGCTAAAAGAGGCGCAAAGCAAAAACATGCCTCCTCTGCGCATGGTGCAGCATAAACCCTATCAGCCCATTGGCTCTGTGCCCGAAAGAGCGAACCGTTTCAACTGGATTCGAATGAGCCTGGTTTCTTTTGTGTGCATCGCTGTTATGACTGTTGGCGTCTATTTGTTTCTGAGCCAGAGCGACACCGGTCAATTTTGGCTTGCTTCCATGGGCAGGGATGCCAGCATGGATGCATATCGCGAGCTTGGCCGCCGTTATATGGTGGAAGGCTCGATTTTTCGCGCGATTCGCGCCTTTGAAATCGCTCAGTCGAAAGCGCCAAACGACCTTGAGATATTGATCGACCTTGGCAAAGCATACCGCGGCAACAATCAGGTAAAGGAAGCTGAGCTGGCTTTTACCCGGGCGATACAATTTTGGCCTGCGTATTCGGAGCCATACCGGCTCATCATCGATATGATGCAGGAACAAGGACGCAATTATGAAGCATCCCAATGTGTCCAGCTCGCCATTGAAAAAACAGAGGACGAATACTTCTCAAATCTTTACAATCAGCTCATTCCTTCCGTGCCCGACGTGGAGAAGCTAAACCGAAAGGGCGTGCGGGAGTTTGCCCGAGGAGGCCGATTTGAGGATGTTTTTACCATTTGGCTCACGTGTGACGAATCCAACGGGGAGAAGATTTTTTATACCTTGCTTGGTGAGGATCCCATAAAGGAGGGGAAGGAGTACACGGAGGAAGAAAAAGAAGAGGGCATTCTTCTTGATGAAGGGGCATGGAGACTCCGGGCGGTCGCCATGAAGGATGAAATGTACAGCGATGAGCAGGTGCAGTCTTATTCCATCAACAAGCCAATACCGGATATGCCTAAGTCCCGGCTACCCTCTGGAACTTATGATACCCAAAGGTCTGTTGCGCTGTACGCAAGCAAGGATACCGTTATCTACTACACCACCGATGGAACAGCGCCGACCATTGAATCCACGAAATATACGGAACCGTTTACGCTTAGAATTGGTAAAACCACTGTTCGAGCTATTGCCGTCAACATAGAGGGAAAGATTTCCAACGAATTTTCGGTGGACTACGATTGCAAAGTGAGAACAAAGACCACCACCATGAGCGAAAAGGATGTCATTGATGATTTGGTGCTTAATAAGACGACAAAGGCCGCTTTCATCAAGACTTATGGAGAGCCTTCTTCGGAAGCCGCCGATGGAAAGGATGGCCATGGATCCTACATCCGGTTGGTTTATCCGTTCGGCCATGCGGTGTTCTTGGACAAAGGAGGGGACAAGGAGCCTGTTTTGGTGGAACTATCCACGAAAAGCTCTGCATTTGTTGGCCCAAGGAAGACCGGCGTGGGCATACGGATGGAGGATATCCTAGGCGCATTTCGGGATTCAGGGGGTGACGCGAATGAGAAAGGAGAAAGGGTCCTCTACACCATGACGGATGGCAGGCTCGCCATCTACAACGACCTAGGTGATAACCTTGCGAAGGTGAGCTATTATCTAAAGCTGGATACCAAGCTATGGATTGAATTGAGCTACTATTTTGAAAACGGCCTTGTGGAACATATGGAATGGCTGCGGTATTACACAGAATAGATTGGCATATGCTTCTCCTGATATGGAGGAGCAGAAATTGAGTGAAAAACGAGAGGATATTCAAGCCGCGGCAGCCCTTGTAGCAACCGTGGTGGGCGCAGGCTTCGCGTCGGGGCGTGAGGTTATGCGCTTTTTTTGCGCCTTTGGATCCTGGTCATGGGTTGGCTGTGTTCTTGCGGCAGTGGCTCTTGTCGCGATCTCCACCTGGACCGCGCTGACAGCTAAGCGCTTGGGGGCCGGAGATTTAGCGACGCTTTGCCGGAAGGCCCTGGGGGATACGGGCGGAACCGTGGCCGCCTTTGTCCATGGAGCCCTCATTATTGCCACCGCTGGCGCCATGATTGCGGCAATGGGGGAGTTGGCCGCGCTCTCTTTGCCCATTCATTCGGCGTATCAAATCGGCATTGCGGGCGCCGTTTTCATTGGGGCTTTTTTCTCCGGGCAAGGGCTTCGGGCAATTGCGGTAATGGGCTGGTGGCTGTTTCCGGTTTGCCTGGTGCTTTATGGCATCCTGATGGGGCAGTCCACCCCAAGTGTGGAGAGGGCACTGCCGTATTCCGAAGCCTGGAAGGCCATTCCCATGGCGCTCGCGTATGCCACCATGAATGCGGCCTTGGGATGCGGAATCTTTTGTGAAATTGGAAATAGGCGGACGGCAAAAAGAATCGTGCGCACCTGCGCACTGGCGGGTGGTTTGCTGCTTCCATTGCTTTTGAGCGCGAATGGAGCTTTGCTTCGGCATGTGTCCACTTTGAAAGACGCGGCCATGCCGATC
>JAVBOX010000099.1:0-7255 GCA_031550095.1 Eubacteriales bacterium | reverse complement strand
TACCCATACACCCGGTGAGGCCAGAGGCGCAGGCACCCGTTTTCGGATACTCCAACGCCGGGCAGCGTAAACGCCTCCCGGGAAAACTCCGGATGATCCGATAAAAACCCTGCCATAACGCCCTCATTTTCGATTTCGTTAAACGTGCATGTGGAATATACCAGAAGCCCCCCCTCTCGGAGCAAAGCGGATGCGGCCTCCAGGATATGGCGCTGTCGGACAGCGCAGCCCGATGGACTGTTCTCATTCCATTGAAGGCGGCTGCCAGGCTCCCTGCGAAACATGCCCTCACCGGAGCAAGGGGCGTCTACCAATACTCTGTCAAACCAGCCCGACCATGCCTTGGCTAGCTTCTCCGGCGCTTCGCTGACCACAACGGCGTTTTGAACGCCCATCCGCTCTATGTTTTGGGAGAGAATCCGCGCACGGCTTGGTACCACCTCGTTTGCGACAAGTATCCCCTCCCCCGCCAAAGCGGCGGCGATCTGGATGCTCTTACCCCCAGGTGCGGCGCAAAGGTCAAGTACGCGCTGTCCCGGATCAACGGAAAGGGCGGAAACAGCCGCCATGGCGCTTGGCTCCTGGAGATAGAATGCCCCCGCGCTGTGAAGCGGGTGGCTTCCGGCCTGTGAGTCCAGTTCCAAATAAAACCCATTGGATGCCCAGGGAACGGGAACATACTTGCCCGGGAGGATATCCCGGATGATCTCCATTACCCCATCATTTCGCGGGCAAAGGCCCCGAGCGGGCACGCCTTCCGCCAAAACCCAAAGCAGCGCTTCCCGGTCATCGGGCATAAGCGCTGTCAGGGATATTTTTTTAAATCCATCCGGAAAACCAATCATGGGGATATTATACTACTTTCCCTCCCATATGCGCAAATAGGGATATGGGTCGAGCGCTTGATCCTCCTCATAAAGTCCAAAGTGCAGATGAGGGATCATTTGATCCTCCGTTCCTTCCGGGCCATAGCCGGTGCTGCCTACATAGCCGATCACTTGGCCGGCGGATACCGAATCCCCAATTTCCATATCCGCATACGCGGACAGATGGGCATAATAATGATATACTCCGAAAGCATCCGTCACGCCAATACGCCAACCGCCCAAGGTAAGCCAGCCTTTGTGGGTTACTACCCCATTGCAAACACTGCGCACGGGAGTACCCTTCTCCACGATAATATCCACGCCCTCATGCTGCCGATCGCCTCCAAAGGTTCGGGGCACGCCATAACCCTGCTCATAGCTGTAGTCCGCATCCTTTGGCAGGGGGAAAACCCGGGTTGGGTCGGTCATCTGAGCGCCGGGAGCGGCGCTGGCAACATTGATCATGGACAGCATCAAAACCAAAGAACATAAAAATTTTTTTCCCACGAAAACACCTCCAACGCACAAAAAACGTTGAAAATGTTTGTTTTATTGACGGGTAATTTATGCCATGCTATACTGATCCCAGTTTGAACGCATGGGAGGGATAAGCTTGACGGATTTATCCGCATTTCTCAGCGGCATAACAGCGATCCGCGGCATTTCTGGCGATGAAGCGCCCGTAGCACAAGCAATAGCCGAGACCTTTCGGCCGCTATGCGACGATGTATCCATCGACGTCATGTCCAGTGTGATTGCCCGCATGGGCAGCAGCGGACCTCGCGTGATGCTGGTTGCCCATCTGGATGAAATCGGACTCATGGCGACCTTGGTGGAGGAGGATGGCGCGATCCGCTTTACCCGAAACGGCGGTGTGGATCCCCGCATATTGCCAGGTTCACGGGTGGTGGTTCATACCGAAGAGGGCCCTATGCCTGGCGTCGTCGGCGCCTTGCCGCCTCACCTCCTCTCTGCTGAAGACCGCAAGAAGAACTACGAAATGTCTAAACTGTATGTAGACATAGGCTTTTCCGCCGAGAAGGTGCAGGCCCTTGTTCATCCCGGAACGCCAATCGCCCTGTATGGCCCTCAACGGGCTTTGGAAAACCGCCGTTATGCCAGCAAGACCATCGACGACCGAGGCGGCGTGGCCATGATGCTGCGCACTGCAGAACTCCTGCAAAAGCGGCCCTTGGCAGCCCAGGTCTTTTTTGTGTCTGCTTCCCAGGAAGAGGTTGGGAGCCGCGGCGCGACTACGGCGGCCTTTGCCTTGAACCCGGACATCGGCATTGCCATTGACGTCACACATGGGGAGATGCCTGGCTGTGATCCGGATCAAGTCCATCCTTTGGATAAGGTGGTCATGACGGAGGGGCCAAACATTCACCCAAAACTCCATAAGCGTCTCATGGATTTGGCGAAGGAAATCAGGGTGGACGCCGAATCCAGCATCTGCGCGGGCGCTACGTGGACAGATGCGGATCCCCTGCAGATTTCCCGCGCCGGTGTGCCCACCGCGCTCATTGAGATCCCGCTAAAGTACATGCACACCACCGTGGAGACGGTCTCCATGGATGTCATTGAGGAATCCGCCCGGCTCCTGGCGGAGTTCATCGCCAGGCTGGATGCCAGATGGGAGGAATGGCTGTGCTTTTAGAAAAACTCACCGCTGCCCGAGGTGTTTCCGGCAATGAGGCGGATGTTCGCTGCCTTCTGATGAAGCTGGCGCAAGAGCGGGGGGCAACATGCGGCATTGACCGCATGGGCAACCTGATCGCTCAAAAGGATGGGGGTGATGAAACCGCGCCCCGCGTTCTTTTGGCTGCCCACATGGACGAAGTGGGGCTCATCGTCTCCAGCGTTCGCGACGACGGATTGCTGCGCTATAAGACCATCGGCGGCATCGATCCCCGCGTCATGGTTTCCAAAGCTGTGCTCTGCGGTGATAAAGCCGTTCCCGGGGTGATCGGCGCCAAAGCCATCCATCTGCAGGATGAAGCCGACATGAAAAAAGTCCTTGGGCATGAAAGCCTTTTCATCGACATCGGCGCGAAAAGCAAGGCGGAAGCGGAAAAGCTCTGCCCTCCCGGCACCTATGTGGTTTTCGATAGCCCGCTGACTTCCTTTGGCGATGGCCTTCTCGTCGGCCGTTCCTTGGATGACCGGGTTGGCTGCTTAAACCTGCTGTGCGCTCTCGAACACGGCTACCCAGGTCTCCTGATCTGCGCCTTTACGGTTCAGGAGGAGATCGGGCTTCGCGGGGCCATTGTTGTGGGACGCTCGATTGATTATGATCTCGCGGTGGTTCTGGAGGGAACTTCAGCCAACGATTTAGGCGTGGTCCCCACGGAGCTCCAGGTGTGCAACGTGGGCATGGGGGTAACCATCAGCCACATGGACCGGGCCTCCATTGCCCATCAGCGTTTGAGGAACGCTATGGAAGCGGTAGCAAAAGAAGCCTGCATCCCCCACCAGCCCAAGCGAGCCACTTCAGGTGGAAACGACGCGGGCCCCCTGCAAGTTGGCACCGTTGGGAAGCCCGTCGTTGTGCTAAGCGTCCCCTGCCGCTATATCCACTCTCCTTCCTCCATCGCGTCGGAGGCGGATATAAAGGCCCAGGGCGATCTTGCCTTGGCATTCCTGGACGCACTGCCCAGCCGCTGGGCATCTATCTGCGGCGAAGCGAAAATATAAGGAGGCAATCCACATGATGAAGGATACCCTCATCGCGATGCTGAAGCCATTTGGCCCTTCTGGCTGTGAGGCACCTATTTCCGAAGTGATACAGAATTTGCTTCGCCCCTATGTGGACGAAATGCATACAGACGCCATGGGCAACCTGATCGCCACCAAGCACGCGCCTGGGAAGCGCGTCATGTTCAGCTCCCATATGGACACCATCGGCTATATTGTCCTGGATGCCGATAAGGAAGGTTTTCTGCGGGTCTCCAATATAGGCGGCATTCCTGTTGCCCAAACGGCCATGCGCCATATGACCTTTGGCAACGGCGTTACGGGCGTCATCTGCAGCGAGCCCATTGGCGATGACAGGCCCGCCATGACGAAGCTCTATGTGGATATCGGCATGAACAGCCGAGAGGAAGCCTTGACGAAGGTGCCCATTGGTACCATGGGTTCCATCGTGTTCCAGCTGACCGAAATGGGCGACGGCCTCTGCTCCGCTCCTTACATGGACGACAGGGCCGCTTGTGCCGTACTGCTGGAGCTGCTAATGGCGGTAAAGAATCCGCAATACGAGATGGTCGCCGTATTCACCACCCAGGAAGAGGTGGGATGCCGTGGCGCCGCCACCGCTGCCTACAGCGTTGAACCGGATATCGGTATAGCCATCGATGTGACGCCCGCTGGGGATGTGCCTAAGTGTGACCCACCGTTGCCTGTGAAGCTGGGCAAAGGTCCCGCCGTCAAGGTAAAGGACAGCTGGAGCATTTCCACGCCTTCCGTTCGGGACGGGCTGGTGGCCGCTGCCCAGAAGGCAGGCGTGCCCTATCAATACGAGGTGCTCCCCTACGGGGGGACGGACGCGGGTTCCATCATGACCAGCCGGAGCGGTGTGCCCAGCGGAACCCTTTCGATTCCTTGCCGCTATGTACATTCGCCTGTAGAAACGGTGTCCATTAAGGACATGGAAGATTCTGTCAAGCTGCTGCTGGCGTTCGTGGAGGCATAGCGCCCATTCGCATAATTGATTACGTTTGACACAAAGACCAATCCCCGCCCAGGCGTTTTGCCAAGGCGGGGATTTTCGTTTGTATGATTAGTTTTCTTCACAGTGAAAGCGGATATTCGCGATTTAGAGCAATTTCTGAAAACATGGCGCATAGATTGGCGAGAGATTTTGCCGTCTCGCTAAGACGAGGGAGCTTAGCGTAGCAGCGCTACGCTGAGCGGGCGAGGCAACGCGAGAAGGCAAAAGGTCCGCCAGGATGTGTGCTATGTTTTCGATAAATGCTCTTGTCTTGCCTTGCGTTTCTTTCCTACCGTACCCGCATCTCATCCTCCCGAGAAATGCTCAGCAGCACTCCCACCGCCGCCATGAATATACTGATGGAGGTACCTCCCGCGCTGAAGAAGGGCAGCGGAAGGCCTGTGGTTGGCAGGAGTCCCACCACAACCCCCATGTTTAGGAAGGCCTGCACCGTAATCATCGCCGTGATCCCTGTTGCCAGCAGGCAGCCGAATTTATCGGGACATCGGAGTGCGACCCGGAATCCGGCATACGCAAACGCCAGGAACATGGCAACCACCGCGATGCAACCCAGCAGACCGAAATCTTCGGCAATGGAGGCGAAGATGAAATCCGATTCCGGGTAGGGCAGATACGCGGTTTTTTGCCGTCCCTGACCAAGCCCCATGCCAAACAATCCGCCGGAGCCAAAGGCGATAAGGGACTGGGAGAGCTGGTATCCCTCATCGCTCATTTGTACAAATGGATCCCGGAAGGAGAGCAGCCTCTCCCGGCGGTAAGGCTCACTCCATGCGTACCAGGCTCCCAGCAGCGTGCCGCAAATTCCCAGGAGCGTTAAATGTTTCCTGCGCGCTCCCGCCACAGCGATGATCAAAAATGCAACGATCAATATGCTCATTGCCGTGGAGAGGTTGGGCTGTTCCAGGATC
The DNA here is from genome assembly GCA_031550095.1 of Eubacteriales bacterium. Lineage (GTDB taxonomy): Bacteria > Bacillota > Clostridia > Christensenellales > Aristaeellaceae > Avichristensenella. Next base: position 1,751 of record JAVBOX010000099.1, on the reverse strand, counting down.
AACAGGAACATCGTCCCCGGCACGATCAGCACTGGCACGATCCCTGTAAAAAAGCGGCGGAGCCGTTCGCCTTTGTTTGTCAGCGCGTTAGCCATATACAGGATCATGGCGAATTTAGCGAATTCCGACGGTTGGAAGCTCATGCCGCCGATGTTCAACCATCGCCTGGAACCGTTTGCCAGCACCCCAATGCCGGGGATTACGACCAAGACAAGCGTGAGAGCGCTAAAGGCAAGCATGGCCAGGATGATCCAGGGTTTTTGAAAGATATGGTAATCCACCCTGGAGAGGATAAAGAGCATGACGCTTCCCAGGGCGATTCCCATGACCTGCTGACGCACTTTGGCATACGCGTCCCCGGAATCCTGAAATGTATAATAGCTGGCGCTAAACAGCGCAACCATTCCCGCGAGTATCAGCAAAATCAAGAGAACCAGCACACGCATGTCAATGCGCTTGCTGGTTCGCTTTTGTGTTCCGCTTCTTTTGTACACAGCGGAACGATGGATCATAGGCGCTCCTTTGCTACTTTCTTCCGATTGCGCAAATGGTTTTGTCATCAGGCGTACGGGGACCCCCGCATACGTCCGCATAAAAGGATACGTCCGTAAAGCCTGAGGCATGCAACATATGGGCCAATTGATCCTCGTCAAACATCTCGTTCCAGAGGTTGTATGTCCTGAGGGTTTCCGCGGTAATGACGTTATATTGCTCTAAAACAACCGATGTGCCGTATCGGCAGTCACATTTTACGCATACATATTCCTCAGGGCTCCAAAATCCACCATTTTCATAGGAAACGGTCCTTTGTTCGTTAAAATCCTTAAACGCCTTGTGGGTAAAGGCATCTAGGACAAAAATACCGCCAGGCCTCAACGCCTGATAAATCTTCCGGAGGAAGCGACGGCGAATGTCGGGAGCAAGCACGCCAAAATCACAATATATCAATGTGATGATATCGAATTCCTGCTCATAGGACATGCTTAAATAGTTTTGATGAACGTAATTGATCTTCCTATTCTTCTTCTCCGCGGAAGCGCGGGCATATTCAATGGACCGCTTGGAGTAATCCATGCCTGTCACTCGGAAACCCGCCTCATCGAACAGCTCCGCGTAAATGCCCGGTCCGCAACCCAAATCCAGCAAATCTCCGCCGCGCCTCAACGCCTCGATCCATTTGGCCGACGCTTTGACGTATGAGTATTTCCGTGTCGCACCATCCACTTCCTGATTGAGATGCGAGGCCAGCATCTGCTTGGAAATGTACGCGTCTTCCCAAAACGCATAGGCGTTTGGCATATAGGCTGTGGGGCGAATCCTCATCGCTTCAATCATCTTATCATACATATCCTTTTCATTCATCGCAGCGTATTCACTATTTCTTTAAACCTCTTGCCGCGCTCCTCAAAATCCTTAAACATATCAAAGCTCGCGCACGCGGGCGACAACAGCACAGCACCGCCGTCCACCGCTTTTTCCCTTGCTAAAGCCACTGCCTTTTCAAAGTCAAACCCCGCCATGGAACAGTCGGTCATGCCAACCTTTTCCAGTGCGCTGCGGATGGTTTCCGCCGTCCTTCCAATCAGAACAACATGGGTGATGTTGTCATTTTCACGAACCGCCTCCGCAAAGGAGGCATAGTTATTTCCCTTGTCCTCGCCTCCCGCGATCAGAACGGTGGGAATGACCATGCACCGAACTGCTTGGATGGATGATTCCGGGTTGGTTCCCTTGCTGTCGTTGATATAGCG
>JAVBOX010000130.1:0-16972 GCA_031550095.1 Eubacteriales bacterium | reverse complement strand
GTTCCTTGGGGAGCGCGCGAGTTCCGTCGTCGCAACGGTGCGCGAGGCGCGCAAGCTCGCCGCGCTGGAGGCTGCGGGCAAGGGGTTCGCGTTCCGCGCGGAACCGTACAGCGCCCAGACGGATCAGCTCCTGCTGGCAGGCGTTTTTTGTGGTGACGGGGATCAGATCGCAACCGCCGAAGCGTTTGCTGCATTTTTGCTCACGCCGGATGCGCAGAACGCGCTTCTGACATATGGCCTTTTGCCCGCGTTGGCGAAGGCGGACCCGCCGGACGCGGCGGAGCAACCCCTTCTTTATGCCTTAAAATCAGAAATACAATTCGCGGCGAATGCGTTTGACTAACATCCTCCAGATGCGGTACAATATGTGCAAAGGAGAGAGGTCATGCTGCGTTCCCTTTTCAACCTGCTGGAAGCAGGGGAGATTCCTTACGAAGTAAATGTGCCCATGTCCCAGTGGACGACCATAAAGGTCGGCGGGCCGGTGGATTGTTTGGTGGTAGCCAGAAGCGATGAGGATGTTTCGGCCGCGCTTAAGGCCGCGCATGAGGCAGGGGAGCCTGCGCTCATCATCGGAAACGGTTCCAATTTATTGGTAAGAGACGGAGGCATTCGCGGCCTGGCGCTGGTCATCGGGGGAAAGATGGCCTCTATTGTGCGGCTTGAGAGTGGGATGCTTGTGGAGGCCGGCGCTTCCATCAGGGCGGTTGCCCGTGCCGCGCAGGCGGAAGGATTGTCGGGCCTGGAGGAGATTTCTGGAATTCCCGGTGCCATCGGAGGCGTGACGGCCATGAATGCCGGTGCCTATGGGATGGAAATCGCCAGATTTGTTTCCTGGGTGGATGCCATAGACCGGGAGGGCAATGCCCACCGTTTGGATCATGACGCGCTGGATTTTGGCTATCGGCACAGTGTGATTCTGGACAAGTCCTGGGCGGTTGTCCGGGTGCTCCTGGCGTTGGAACCAGGAGATCCTGAGCTGATCGGAGCGGCAATGGAGGATTACGCGGCCCGCAGAAAGCAGAAACAACCCCTTGCGCTGCCCAGCGCCGGGAGCTTCTTCAAGCGGCCGCCGGGCCATTTTGCGGGAGATCTTATCGAAAGGGCTGGCTTGAAGGGCGTCTCTGTGGGCGGAGCGCAAGTATCGCCACTCCATGCGGGTTTCCTGGTCAACACAGGCGGCGCGGTTGCCGATGATTTTCTCCGCCTCATGGCATTGATACAGGAACGGGTTTCCGACATGTTTGAGGTAACGCTAGAACCGGAGGTGCAAATCATCGGATGCAATTCATACTGATGACAGGACTCTCGGGTGCGGGAAAGACAACGGCAATTCACTATATGGAGGACATGGGGTGCCCCTATGTGGATAACCTTCCTCCGGCGATGATGATGCGCTTCATTGATCTATGTGTTCGTTCCACTCCCAGCGTAAAGACAGTAGTCGTCGCAGTAGATATTCGGAGCAGGGGCATGTTTGACGCGTTTAGCGTTGGCAACCTGGTGCGGAGTGCCAGGTCTACCGGCACAGATGTGCGCCTGCTTTTCCTGGAGGCATCCGACGAAGTACTGCTCAACCGGTTCAAAGAAACAAGGCGGGAGCATCCTCTTGTTGGGGAGGCGGGCAGTTTGTCAAAAGCCATTGCCCTGGAGCGGGAGCGGATGATGCCCCTTCGAGAGATGTCCGATGTGGTGTTGGATACCAGCGCTTTAAAGCCCCGGGCGCTTCAGGAGATGCTGGCGGAAACCTTTTTTCAAAGCGGCAGGGATAGCGCGGTTCGCATCCAGATACAGGTGGTATCCTTTGGATTCAAAAGAGGGCAACCCCGGGACGCGGATATTGTCCTGGATGTTCGCTTTCTTCCCAATCCCTTTTATATCAATGACATCAGATTCCAGACTGGGCTTCAAAAAGGCGTAAGGGATTTCGTTCTTGGTGCGCCTGTGACCATTGAATTTTTAAAAAGAACCATGGAGCTCCTGCTGTTCCTCATCCCCAACTATGAAATTGAAGGCAAGCGCAGGCTTGTCATCGGCATTGGCTGCACGGGCGGAGCACACCGGTCGGTGGCGATTGCCGAGGAGTTCGGGGAGGAGCTCAGAGCTGTCGGATATAATACGGAAGTCAACCATCGGGACATTGAGCTGGAGAAAGAGAATTGGAACCAACTGTAAAGTCCTTTGCCGCGAGAACGAGAGACGCTTTGACTCGGGAAGAGGGCCTGCGGCGGAAGAAGGCATGCTGCCAAAAGGCGGAGATATGCGGGTTTTTGTTGTCCAACGGGGCGTTAACCCTTGTGGGCGGCAATGGCATTAACCTTGTGTTTCGAACGGAGCATCCGGGAACGGTGCGGTGGGTTGTCAAGCGCCTCCGAAGCGAGCATTCGACCATGCCACTGATCCGCATCCTGAAGGCCTGCCGTTTAGGCGGACGCACGACCTTTGAAATGCGTCTGGAGCGGGATACGGCGCGGGCGATCATGAAGGCTGTCGGCCTGTATGCGGACAGGCGGGAGATTCCTAGCGTGTGCTTGACCAAAAAGTGCTGCCGAGCATCGCTGCTCCGGGGACTTTTCTTGGGGTGCGGTACCCTTTTCGACCCTGAGAGAGGGTATCGGCTGGAGCTTGTGCTTCCAGACGAGGCTTTGGCCCAAGCGATAAACAGGTTTCTGTTTGCTTTCTATGCCATCCGTGCCCGGGTGGTTTCGCGGAAAGGCGCCACGGTGCTTTATGCGTCGGATAGCGAAGACGTGATCAAGATCCTGTCCTTGATTGGCGCCCATGGGGCAGTCCTTGAGATTGAAAACATGCGCATTTTGCGGGATGCGCGAAACAACGCGAACCGCGCCGCCAACTGTGATTCGGGAAATATTGCCAAGATGCTGGGCGCCTCGGACCGCCAGATAAGGGCTGTTGAAGTGATTGAGCGGACGATCGGGCTGAACTCGCTGCCCGATGCGCTGCGGGAAGTTGCCATTGAGCGGGCCCATCACGAAGAAGCATCCCTGGAGGAGCTAGGCGCGATGCTGGAACCGCCGGTGGGAAAGTCCGGCGTCTATCATAGGCTGCGGCGCATCGAAGCGATTGCCCGTTCTATTGAGCAGCAAGGAAAGGAGGAGCAGCGATGATACGCAAGGAAGTAAACCTTGTAGGGCAAGAGCGCCTGCAATCCAGACCGGCGGCCATTCTTGTGCAGGAGGCGTGCAAATATGCCTCCCGCATACTCATTGAACAAGGTGGCAAAACGGTTAACGTAAAATCCATGATGGGCGTTCTTTCGCTCGGTGTCCCCATCGGCGATAAGCTAGTGCTGATCGTGGACGGCGAGGATGAGCAGCGTGCCGTGGAGGCCATTATACCGATGATCAGCCAGATGTTTACCAGGGTTTCTTGAGCGGCGTTCCCAATGGGCAATGCACAAAACGAGCATTTTTATGCTGGTTAGTCTTCCCCTATGATGATCTCAATTTGACAGGCCTTCAGGACTTTTAGCGCGGCGTCATGGCTATCGGGCGTTATGCCCGCGCAGCAATCAGCGTATACGCGCAGCACGGCCTCTGGAAAGTGGCAGCGAAGCAACAGGGCGTTACATACGACACAGATGTCCGTGCAAAGGCCGACCATGGAGATATCGAGATTAGCGCCTTTGTTCTCCGCGTTCTTCCCTAGAATCGTTACAAGCTCCGTGCTGCCAAAGCCTGGTTTTTTCAGCGTGTCTTCGGCGTATGGGGCAATCGCCTCATGGAGCCGCCATCCTTCCGTGTTCTCCTGGCAATGGGGAACGGGCAGGTGGCGGCCTTCGCTTGTGGTGAGGTAGTCCTCATAATGGGTATCCTGGGTGAACAAAAGCTGTCTTCCCTCGGCGAGGGACGCGCGAATTCTGTGGACCACCTGGGGAATGATCGCCTGGGCTTCCCTTGATCCCAACGATCCATTGATGAAATCCTTTTGCATGTCAATTACGAGTAAATAACTTTGCATGTCTTTCGCCTCCGGGCATTAGTATACCACATGCGGGAGGTGGGATGACAAGGACATAAAATAATTATCCGCAATCAGTTGCTCAAGCTGATTGCGGATAATTAAGAAAGGAAGAGTATGGCTTATATTTCTGTCTCGAAATCCGAGTTAATGATGGCGCTTATTTCATTGGGCATATCATAAAGTGAAGAAGTGTTTTCGGCATGGCAGGATTGTGAACAGAAGATGAAATTTGCGCCGATTTGGGGAATTCGCACTTTCATTGTTATTTTGCGTGAAATAAGGCAATTGCCCACAAACAGTTGCTCAGGCCGTTCGTGGGCAATTGGGAAGGGAAGAGTATCACATGAAACGGTTGGTATGAAAGGGTTCTTTTGGCTTTCAAAAAGCAACACCTCTCAGTGGTTTGAGTATAGCTGACGTTTGTGACGTTAAAATGAAGCGAATGTGACGTAAGTTAAAAATATTTCCTCGGGTCATTCGCCTCTGCCCAGCGCCGCCACCGCTTGCTCCACAGCCTGGAATGGGGCCAGACAGGACGTGCCTTGGCAAAGCCGCCAGTTATTGCCTCCGGCACCGGGCGGTGTGGATTTCAGAAACAACAGGGGCATATAGCGGCCCCGAAGGCTTTCCAACAGCTTTTCGTTTTCAGAGGATACTGCGTGGGCCTCCAGCAGCGATATGGGATAAACGAGGGGCAAGGCGCCCATCAATCCTGCCATGTGCTGCGTTGGCGCATCCGCGGCCACACCGGAGATGAACGCGGCCTGACGCTTGGCGGCCTCGTCCCAGCCTTCGCCTACATTTAGGGAAGAGAGGGTGATCAACGCCTGAAGCGCGAGCGCGTTTCCGGAAGGCTCCGCTCCGTCGTATGTTTCCTTTGGCCGGGCGATGAGGGGCTCCCCGCTATGGGGTGTCAGAAAAAACCCGCCCTTCTCCCGATCCTCAAAGCGGCTCAGCATGGTTCTTGAAAGGCTTACTGCCCAAGAAAGCCAACGGTCTTCCAACGTGGCGCGGTAAAGGGCCAATGCTGCGATGGATGTTTGGGCATAATCATTCAAGAGACCTTCCCCCTGAGCGACATCATCCCGCCAATGGACATGCAGCGCACCGTCAGGCCGCTGCAGGTGGTCGACGGCCCACCGCGCCGCCCTGACCGCGGCAACGATATACGCTTGATTTCCCAGCGCCGTATAGGCGCTGGCAAGGGTGGAGATCATCATGGCGTTCCAGCTTGTCACAATTTTCTCGTCTCGGCTAAGGGGCATGCGCTCCGCTCGATAAGCCTTGACTCGCTGGCTAAGGGCAGCCATGCGCTGGGTTTCGATGCCCCCGTCATGGTCCAGTCGATGGGGGGTGGTGGATTGATCTGTCACGCCAAAATAACCGGAATAGGCTTCCCCGTCGCTCTTGCCAAGCAGAGAAATCAGTTCCCGGCGGGTGAAGTGATAGTAGGCACCTTCATGGTCTTCACTGTCTGCGTCCTGGGAGGCGAAGAAACCGCCCTCCGGGGATGGCATCTCATCCAAAACGTATTGGAGTGTTCGCTCCGCCACGCTTCGATAGAGGGTTCTGCCCGTAATTTGCCAGGCTTCCAGGTAGGCTTCAGCGAGCAGGGCATTATCCGATAGCATTTTTTCGTAGTGAGGCTTGACCCAGCGGCGGTCTGTCGCGTAGCGCATGAAACCTCCTCCCACATGGTCAAAGAGGCTTCCTTCACACATCCGCTGGAGGGTTAACTCCGCCATGGCAAGCGCGTTGCGGTCCTTTTCCAGATGGGCGACGCGCAGCAGAAATAACAGCGTGTGGGGCATGGGGAACTTTGGCGCGATGCCTGTGCCGCCCCATTCTGCGTCAAAGGCGGCGCCATAGGCCCGGACGGCGCTCCGTATAATCCGCTTCTCAGGGGGTGAGGATGGAGCGCCATGGTCGAACATGGCGCGCACCGCCTGCTTTAAGCCGCCGCTGATGGTCGTAAGCTTGCCCCGCTCTGTCTGCCAAAGGTCAATGGTCTCCTCAAGCAGGGCGAGGAAATCCGCCTTTGACATATAGGTGGTGACATAGAAGGGCTCCTGGTTGGAGGATAGCAACGCGGTGAGGGGCCAGCCGCCCTGGCCTGTCATGGATTGACATGCAGCCATATAGACGGCGTCCACATCCGGCCGCTGCTCCCGGTCTACATCGATGCAAATGTAATGCTGGTTGAGGTAGTTTGCCACTTCCTCGTCCTGAAAGGACTCCCTTTCCATGACGTGGCACCAGTGGCAGCTGGGAAAACCGATGTGCAAAAAGACGGGCTTTTGCTCCGCCTTGGCTTTTTCAAACGCTTCCCGTCCCCAGGGAAGCCATTGAATTTTGTTTTGCATAGCGCCTCCAGGTTTCTTTTTCCCTAGTGTACCCATCAGCGCTGTTTTTCAAAACAAAGCAAATGAAACGGCAAGGGCGGGGTTCTATTCCTCGTCTGCCTCCCGCATAATCCGAGCCACGCCGGCCACATCATCAACAGGCAGGCAGAAAACAAGCCCGTGGCCGTCGGTCAGGATACCCGCTTCCCGGCAGATAGCGTCCATGATAGGCCGTTTAAACTCGCGGTTCACCAGGATGAACACCATTTCTCTTTCCGGTTGAATGGTGATGCCGAAGAACTTTTCGGCTTCCTTTACGCCCGCTCCACGGGCATGCACCACCGTTCCGCCTTTCGCGCCCGCCGGTCTGGCGGCGTCCATGACGGTGTCGGAAAATCCCCGATCCACAATGGCGATGATCAGGTCGTGGTGCCTTTCGTTGTGTTCCATGGGCTGCTCCTTTTCGGCGCAATGGACGCCGGATTCTGTTAAAGCCTGAAGCAAGCTTGCCGCGTGGGCGCTGGCGATGCTTCCAATTGGGACCAGGAAGGCGATGCCGTGGCCCGGGTTATCAAACTGGAGTGTGTTGCGAAGCCGGTGTAGCGAATGCTTGGCCCGGACGGTGGAGAGCAGGGTGAAGACGATATCCTTGGCCGGCTCTCCAATGCCGAGCAGCTCCAAAATTTCAGATTTTGCCGTACCGTGGCCCAGAAGGATATAGTGGAGAAACACATCGTCTTTTTTGAGCAGATCCACGGCATGCTGGCCCTTGCCCCTGTCTACAATGGTGATGAGCAGCGTTAAGTGCTGCGGGTGGGTGGCGTTCATAGGTCCTCCCTTGGTATGTTATTCGACATCGATGATTACTGGTTCCTCTTCGGCCGCTTCCGCCGGCGGAACTTCCTTTTTCGGGCGTGTCTTGATGCGATAGATGAGGCCCAATCCCTGGATGGTGATCAGAGGTGTCATGGCGACCATGGCGACCACCCCGAACGCGTCCGTCATGATATTGCCGCCTAACGCGCCGCAGGCGCCTGTTGTGAAGGGGAGAAGGAAGGTAGCCGTCATGGCGCCGCTGGCTACACCTCCCGAGTCAAAAGCGATGGCCGTAAAGATGGGCGGAACCACAAAGGTCATGGCACCCGCGATCAGATACCCCGGCACAAGCAGCCACCAGATGCTCAGCCCCGTCAGAATGCGCGTCATGGCCAGGCCTACTGAGCAGGCCACGCCGATGGAAAGGGAAAGCATCATGACCTGCTTGGAGATGGCACCGCCGGTAAGATCCTCAACCTGCTCATTGAGGACATGAACCGCTGGCTCCGCCGCCACAATGAAGTAGCCAATGACCATGCCTAAGGGAATCAAAATCCACGCGTAGGGCTTGGCGCCGATCTGGGCGCCGAGAAAGCTGCCGACAGGCAAGAAGCCCATATTTACACCTGTCATGAACAGTGTCAACCCGAGATAGGCATAGAGAAGGCCCACCAGGATGCGCAGCAGCTGCCGTTTGTTAAGGCGCAGGAAAAACGCCTGAAACAGGAGAAACATGCCTACGATGGGGGCGAGGGCAATTCCCACTTCCCGAAGATACTCGGGAATAGCGTGCCCAAACAGGCGCAGGGTTTCTCGGGTGTCCACCGGGTTGGTGATGAGTACGGGCTCGCTCTCCGTGGCGATGGGGAAGAACAGGCCTAAAATCATGACCGCGAGAATGGGGCCTACGGATCCCAGAGCGACCAAGCCAAATCCGTCATTCTGGGCATTTTTTCCGCTTCGGACGCTGGCAACGCCAACCCCCAGCGCAAGGATAAAGGGCACGGTGATAGGCCCTGTGGTGACCCCGCCGGAATCAAACGCCACAGGGACGAAGGTCTCGCTGGCAAAAATACCGAAGCCGAAGACCAGGGCATAGCAAACGATCAAGAGATAGGAGAGGCGCTTTTGAAACACGATGCGGAGAAAGCCGAACACCAAAAAGACGCCGACCCCAAACCCTACGGAACCGATGAGCGCGAGGTTGGGAATGCCGGGGACCTGGTTGGCCAATACGGTCAGATCCGGCTCCGCCATGGTGATGAACAAGCCCATGAAGAAAGCGATGAAAATGATGAGGGAAAGCTTTCTGGATTTTGTCAAATAGGAGCCGATGAGGCTGCCCATAGGCGTCAGCGAGGTCTCCACGCCCAGGGTAAAAAGTCCCATGCCGACGATTAGCATTAGTGCGCCTATTACGAAAAGCCCCAGTGTTCCCATTTGAACGGGCACCAAGGTGAAGCCTAACAAGAGCACGATGGCGGTAATGGGCAACACAGAACGGAGTGAATCCACGATTTGGGCCTTCAGACGAAGGTTCAAGACTTCACCTCCCGAGGGTGTCCTGGATAATGTCCGCGGCGGTCTCAACGCCTTGTTCTTTGAGAAGCCCCTCCTGGACCAGCTTTGCCTGACGGGCATAGCCGGGAACCTTCACCAGGGCGGAGAGCGCGGCCACCAAGGCTGAGCCGGTGAGCCGAGCCCGGGGAATGGGTTCCGGCCCACAGCCAAGGGCGTACACCCGGGCAGCCCAAAACAGCTGGTCGCTGCCAAAGGGGACAATCAGCGTGGGTTTGCCTGCCCGAAGCCCCATGGCTGTCGTGCCCGCCCCGCCATGATGGACAATGGCCTGCATCCGATCGAAGAGCCACCGATGCGGCGCGAAACCCTGCATTGCATAGACGGTTGTCGGCAACTCATTGCCGGTCATATTGCCCCATCCAAACGCCAAAATGGCGCGCAGGCCGGTTTCCTTCAGTGCGCAGAGGGTGGTGGCTTTTGCCGCCTCCATGTTCCCAGAGGTCATGGAACCGAAACCGATATAAACGGGCGGAGGGCCCGAGGCGAGAAAATGAAGCAGGTCTTCAGGCGGATCAAAAGGTGGGTCGGGCTCTTGCCAAAATCCGGTCAGATGTAGGTTTTCAGCCCATTCCCTGGGGCGCGGAACAATCAACGGGCTATAGGCGTGTAGGACATGAACAGGCGCACCGGAAACCTGATAATCGGGCTTCAGGCGAGACTGCCGGGGGGAAATCCCATTGGCAAGGCACCATGGCCGGGCATACTGCCGCTCAAGGTTGCTGATCATCGCGTTGGCAAAGCGGTAGGTCATCCGGTTGTATTCGCTGCCCAATCGAATTTGAGGCAAAATAGGCAGGCAGTAGTCGCCGCTCATGTCCATGGGGCAGTAGTAAACCGTGAATACGGGTATGTCCAACTTTTCCGCTATGGCATAGATGGTGCTGCCGATGAGGGTGCAGACCACCGCGTCCGCCCCTTGGCAGGCGGCATAAATCGCGTCAAAGAAAGGTTCCACCAAGCCTTCCATCGCCTGTCTAAAGCGGGAAAGAAAGGTAACGGGACTTGCGCCGGGAGGAATCAACTTGCCGATAAAGCGGCTCGCGTCTCCGGGCAATGGGGAGAAGAAAAAGCCCGCCGCCTCCGCATGGGCCTGAAACGCGTCAAAAGCCGTGAGAGAAACCGCGTATCCGCGCCTCATGAGCGTTCGGCCAAGCGCGATCATCGGCTGCACGTCGCCCATGGAACCAATTGCGATCAGTTGGATTCGCATGCGTGGGTCTCCGATAGATAGGTGCGCACATTGGCCAGTATTTTTTGATTATACCGAGCGACGGACTGAACGGACCAGCCCGCGCCGCGCCGCACGCAGAGCACATTGGGCAGGGTCAGCAGCCGTGGATCTCCCAGGGGGAGAGGGCTGTCGCAGAGGAAATAATTCGCGGAGTTCGAGAGCCAGCGGGCCAGCGCGTCGTTATCCGAGCAAGGGCCAATGGCGATGTTCATTAGGATTTTGCCGTTTCCAAAGAGCTCGAATTGCTTCTCATGAAGCAAAACGATGTTTTTGTTTAAGCAGCAGACGCAGATATCTACGGAAGGCAGCAGCTCGTCCAGGGGAAGGTAGGGGATGCCCTGAGCCTCGATGTCCGGCTTTCGTGTGCGGCTGAAATAGGCCACCCTGCCCCCAAAGAACTGAAGGGCTGCTGATATTTTGATGCCAAGGGCGCCCATGCCAATAATTCCAAAGGAAAGGTCGGTGAGCTCCGTGGGTTCCGGGCGCCACATGTGTTCCCGAAAGCCATGGAACAGCTGGACAAGCTCGCTGATGACATACTCCACCACGCCGTTATCCCCATAATCGTGGATGCCGGTGACCGTGATGCTCCGTGACTTCGCGGCCAGGATATCCACATTGGCGCTCTCTGGGCCATAAAGGCTACAGCACATCCCGATGTAGCGCAAGGCTGGCGCTGCCTCGATCACCTTTCGGGTAACCTGAACCTCCAAGGAGACCAAAAGAGCGTCCGCTCCCTGAATCCGCCCTATGAGAGCTTCTTCATTGGCAGGGACGATAGGGTCAAATTCTACGGTGCGGGCGTATGCGGAAAAGGCTGCCCGGGTGGCTTCCGAAAACCGGGTTGGCCCTAAAATAACCATTTTTTCAAAGATGGAGTTCATCGATTGCCGCCTCCTTGGTGCAAACATCCCTATTTAACAATACCATAGAAGACGCGGTGTTTCAAGATGTTGCAAACTGCCATGGAGAGAATCTGGATCGGCGCACGCATCCTTCATCATTCGGTTCTATATGTGATTACGCGCTCCCAAAGCCATTCGGGCATGATCTTATGATATATCGTTTGCACATCGTCGACGACGGACGCCTGAACTTCCGGCAGGGAATCCGTAAGGGGGAGCGCCATGAGGTTCAGGGGTACGCCGATTGAAGTATGGCTGATGCCTTGAAGGAGCGCACAGCCGCGCTTTTCATAAAAGGCGATTCGCCGCAAGCGTATGCTGAGATCCGCGGCGCCTTTTGCGTGCTTTGGGTCCTCCGTTTCCAGCAAAAGAGCCCGGCGATCCGCATAGCGCACCTTAAGCAGTTCCATCAGAAGGCTGCCAATGCCACCCCCGCGCATCTCCGGAAAGACCGCCAGAAGCGTTATAAAGGCGATACCGTTGGCTTCCGCAACGCTGGCATAGGCCCAGTCTTCCTTTCCATCGCTCAGGAGGAGGACCTCCTGCAATCCTTCCCGGACATGGCGGCGCAGGGCGGACAGGCTGGGGCGCTCCTGGCTGGGAAAGTCCGCTTCGATGTGAGAACCATAGAGATTGTCCAGCTCAGCCGCGTCAATTGCCCGTAAATGCCAAATCTTTGAGGTATCCATGTTGCAATCTCCTATGAACGTGTGTATACTTTTTGCCATGCGTGGAAAATGTTTTGCGCTGAATGTAAGGAGGACTTTAGCGATGCTAGGGGTCTTGCGAAGGCTATTTTCTGTCGACCAACTGCTTCCCGTAGCTGAGCGCCTGGGGGAAATACCATCCACGAGACAAGCATATCAGGATGTCATTCGAATTGCCATGCCATCCGTGATGGAGATGGTACTGGTGTCCTTGGTGGGTTCCATCGACACCATGATGGTCGGCACCATTGGCCCGGAAGCCATCGCCGCCGTGGGGCTCACCGGCCAGCCCCGGATGGTGGTTCTTTGTATTTTCTTTGCGCTGAACATCGGCTTGACCACGGTGGTCGCGAGGCGGAGAGGGGAAGGAAGGCAGGACAAGGCCAACGAAGCGCTGCGGAATGCGCTTGTGGTCATCGCTGGCTTGGCTGTGGTGATGATGGCCGCAATTCTACCCTTTGCGGAACCGCTCATGCGCCTCGCCGGCGCCAAGGATGATACCATCGAAATGTCCAAAACATATTTTTTGATTATCTCTTACGTACTGCCCTTCAACGCCATGACGCTCTGTATCAATGCCGCGCAGCGGGGTGTCGGCAACACGCGGATTACGATGTATGTAAACATTGTATCAAATGGTGTCAATATTGTCCTCAATTACTTGCTCATCGGCGGAAATTTCGGTTTCCCGCGGCTGGGGGTGGCGGGAGCCGCCTTGGCTACCATGATTGGTTTCCTGGCCGGGTTTGTGCTGAGCCTTTTTTCCGTCATCTCACGGCAGAGCGTGGGCAGATTTTTGCATCTTAGTATCCACAGTGATTGGCGGTTGAAAAAGGATACCCTCGCGTCCATCGGAAAGGTTGGCGGCAGCGCCATGCTGGAGCAGATTGCTCTCAGGGTTGGCTTTTTCACCTATGCTCGGTTTATCGCGGATCTGGGCACTTTAGCTCTTGCCGCCCACCAGATCTGCTCTCAGTTTCTGAATATATCCTATAACTTTGGCGATGGCATCGGCGTGGCGGGCACCTCCTTGGTGGGGCAAAAGCTAGGGCAAAAACGCCCGGATCTTGCGACGCTTTACGGCAAGGTATCCCAGCGAATGGCCTTTGTGACAGCCCTTTTTATTATCGCGTTCGTCATCATCCTTCGTTATCCTTTGGTGTCCTTGTTTACCACCGATCTCCAGGTCATCGACATAGCGGTTCAGGTCATGTTGGTCATGGCGGCGTTTCAGCCCCTGCAAATGTCCTCGGTGGTCGTGTCCGGCGCTTTGCGCGGAGCTGGCGATACCCTCTTTGTGGCCATTGTCATGGGAGTTTGCGTGGCGGTAATTCGGCCGTTCCTCACCTTCCTTGCCATTCATGTTTTGGGGCTGGGCCTGGTAGGCGCTTGGTGCGCCAGCCTTGTGGATATGACGATCCGGGTTACGCTGGTGTATATTCGCTTTAACAGCGGGCGCTGGCACAACATCAAGGTTTGACCGTCGCGGCCTTTGCCGCCAGTATTTCACTTGCCCATGAAGCGCTGTTTTCAGTTGCATGTTCAATGAAGATAGTCTATAATAGCCATGTAAAACACGCCATAAAACCATTATTTTTGTGGACGAGGAGGAAGCGCGATGAGAAAGTTCTTTTCCCTGATGTTGGTACTTGCGTTGGTTCTTGGAATGGTAGGGTCTGTCTCCGCTGAGGCAAACAAGCCCCTAATCGGCATTCTCGCCCCGGCGACGACCCATGGATGGGTGGCCGGAGTGGCGTATCATGCTGAGGCGAGGGCCAAGGAACTGGGTTTGAACTACAAGATTTACACCTCCAACAATGCGGATGAAATGACCTCCCAGCTGGATGACCTCAAGACCCAGGGCGTGAAGGCCATTGTAATGTTCCCTCAGTGGGAAGGTATGGAGGTGCCGGTGAAAATGGCCGTGGACGAGGGCATTTTCATTGTGAACTTCGATATTGCCATTGACGTGGAGGGCGTGTATCGCCTGGCGGGCGACAACTATGACATGGGCGTGCAGGGCGCCAACTATATTGCCGGAAAACTGGAGAACAAGGGCAAGGTCGTCATCCTGGACGTTCCCACCAGCGGTTCCGTTGCGGAACTCCGCAAAGCCGGCTTCCTGGATACCATCAAGGAAATTGCCCCCGACATCGAAGTGTTGGGCATTTACGCCACCAAGTTTACCCGTGAGGACGGCCTGAAAGATATGTCGGACATCCTGGTCGCCCAGCCGGAAATTGATGCCGTGTATTCTATGGACGACGAGACATCCATCGGCGCCATCCAGGCGATCATTGAGGCTGGTCGCGCGGATGTCAAGGTCATTACAGGCGGCGGCGGATGCCAGGAGTACTTCAACATGATGCCCACCTACACGGACCTGTGGGTGCAGAGCGCCACGTACAGCCCGGCCATGGTGAAGGATTGTGTCCAGATGGCCATCGATCTGGTGGAAGGCAAGGCTGTGGAAAAGGAAGTCATCATTCCCACCACCATTGTGGATCGGGACAATTACGAGCAGTTCTTGGATGAGAACAGCCCGTATTAACGGCGCAAATGGAGGGGCTGCCGCGAGGCGGTCCCTTCCGTATATACCGGCGAAGGGGCTGCTGGGATGCGGCCCTTTCTTTGGTCATCGGGAGGAGGTATGCCCATGGCGATCTCCATGCAGGGAATTTGTAAGGCCTTTGACGCGAACATGGTGCTTCATGACGCTGGATTCTCTGTGGCGGATGGGGAAATTCGAGCACTGATCGGGGAAAACGGCGCCGGAAAGACCACCCTGATGAACATCCTAGGCGGCGTGCTCCACGCGGACAAGGGTACCATTCAGGTCAATGGAAAGCCCGTTCAGTTTCATACGCCCAAGGAATCCCTGGATGCGGGCATTTCGTTCATTCATCAGGAGCTGAACCTGGTAAACGACCTGATGGTCTATGAGAACCTATTCATCGGCCGTGAAATCAAGCGCAGGAGCGGGCTTCTTGACGCGCTGGAAATGCGCCGTCAGGCGCAAGCTGTGCTTGAAAGCGTTGGAATCGAATTGAACCCCTGCGCCAACGTGCGGGATCTGGACGCTTCATACAAGCAGGTGGTTGAAATTCTCCGGGCGCTTCTGATGAAGGCACGGATCATCATCATGGATGAGCCGACCACTTCCCTAACCGATTTGGAAATCCGGCGCGTATTTGCAATGATGCGGCAGGTGAAAGCCCAAGGGGTTTCCATCATTTTTATCTCCCATAAGCTGGGGGAAGTATTGGAAATCTGCGATACCTTTACGGTGCTTCGGGATGGCCGGGTGGTGGCGGAAGGAGCCACGGATGGCATACTGGAAGTGGATTTGGCCAGGCATATGGTGGGCCATGATGTGCGGACGGAGAGCCTCCATAAGGAGAGAGGCCATGGTGAAGTCGTTCTCCAGGCGGAGAGACTTGCCTTGGGGCGGAAGTTCCGGAATGTGAATTTTTCACTGCGCGGCGGGGAAATCTTGGGCTTCACGGGGCTGTTGGGGGATGGGCGCAGCGCTTTGTTCCAGGCGATTTTCACAGGGGCAAAAGGGATGACCGGCACGCTCCTGGTGAAAGGAGCGTCGGCCCATGTGCAAAACACAACCCAGGCCATGCGCCTCGGCATCGGCTATGTCCCTCGGAACCGCAAGGAAAACGGCATTGTCAAGGATATGTCCGTCCTGGAGAACGCTTCCCTAGTGACAATTCGCCAGCTGACGCGCCATGGGCTCATCGATCACCCGAGAGAGCGGGCCATATGCGACGAACAGGTCAAGGACTTTCAGATCAAGGTGCAGAGCGTGGATCTGCCCATCGGCAGCCTATCCGGGGGAAACCAACAAAAGGTGGTGCTGGCCAAGTGGCTGGCCGCGTCACCCCAGATCATGATCTTCGATAACCCAACCCAAGGCGTGGATGTAGGCGCCAAGGAGGAGATATACAGCATCATCGGCAAGCTGGCGGATGCCGGCGTGGCGGTTGTGATTCTCTCCAGCGAAGCCCAGGAGATCATCCGCATATGCGAGCGGGCGCTTGTGATGTTCGCGGGAGAAATCCGCGGGGAACTCACGGGCGAGGCGATGAATGAGCACAACATCATGGTTCTGGCGACGGGCGGAAGCCTAGCGGCGTCGAATCAGGAAGCGAGGGTATGAAGAGATGAAATGGCTGAAGCAAAAATGGAAGACAGAGCCGCTGTTTTCCACGGGCATGGCGTTGCTGCTGATGGTCCTGCTCCAGACCTATGCGCTGGGATTTCATTTCGCCACCTTTGGCGACTGGTTCAATACATGGCTGACCAACTGGCTGAATATCCTGCGGAACAACGCCATCGTCGGCATGATCGCCTTGGGCATGACGTTTGTTATCATCACCGGGGGTATCGATCTGGCCGTAGGCTCCACCCTTGTGGGCGTGGGCACCATCCTGATGATGTTCATCGACACGGGAAGCGGTGGATGGTTGCGGACCATCGGCGTCACGGGAGTGCCCGCGTTCATCATCGGCATCATTGCCTGTCTGCTGGCGGGTGTCGCCCTGGGTTCCCTGATTGGCTTGGCCATCACGAAGGGCCGGGTGCCCCCGTTTATCGTGACGTTGGGCGCCATGAACATCATTCGCTCTGTTACCCAGCATTTCATGCGGAGCTACACCCCCAAGGTGCCTATTGAGTTTACGCAAATTGCCAACCAAGTCATCCTTGGCCAGCGCTTTTTGCCTATTCTCTATTGGATCGTCATGGCTGTGGTGATGGCGGTGATCGCCAAGCACACGGCCTTCGGGCGGCATATTTATGCGGTGGGGTCCAACGAAAAGACGGCCCGGCTGTCCGGCATCAATGTGAACTGGATCAAATATAAGGTGTACGCCCTGATGAGCCTCATTGTCTCCATCGCGGCCGTTCTGCAGGTCTCCCGAATCGGATCCATGGACACGGCCTCGGCAGGTTCGGGCTATGAGCTGGATGCCATCGCGGCGGTTATCGTCGGAGGAACCAGCATGTCCGGCGGGCGGGGCTCTATCGTGGGCACGGTGCTGGGCATGCTCATCATTGGCGTGATGAACAACCTGTTGAACCTGCTTGGCGTGCCTTCCTTCCTCCGAAATGCCTTCAAGGGAGCCATCGTGGTGACGGCGGTCTTGATGCAGCGCAAGGAGAAAGAGGCGTAACCGGTCCTGTGATTTTGCCCTTGCTGTAATCGCCGAAAGGTGTCATGTTGGAAGGTGGAAATCCAGGAGATGCTTGCCCTCTTGGATCCCCGTTTAAGGCAACACCGCACAAAGGAGCGTCGCCGTCCTTGCAGATCTTTTCGTGCTGCTCTATGTCGCTCTTGCGGTCGCCGTAGCGCTGCTACGGCTTCCTCCAGGCTCCTTGATCAGCGCGAAAATCTCT
>JAVBOX010000017.1:0-11426 GCA_031550095.1 Eubacteriales bacterium | reverse complement strand
AAATCATAATGAATTGCGCAGCTGTTTGGAGGAGTTAAGGCCTCAAACCCCTTGATATTCCTGGGTTTTCCTCCCTCTACGCACAAAGAAAGCCGCTCTCATCGAGCGACTCTCTTTGTATCAAAGTTGTCTTTGAATGTGGTGCCGAAGACGGGATTCGAACCCGTACACCCTTTCGGATAGGGGATTTTAAGTCCCCGGCGTCTGCCATTCCGCCACTTCGGCAATTCATATGCGTTCCATATTATAATACACTGAAAGGCCTGATGCAAGAAAAAGTAAACGGATTCTTCGCTTCCCCGGTAAATAAGCTCTTTACGTAACCCGCATCACCTTCCGCGCAACGCTTAAAATGGGTTTTATCCATTTCGTTCCCATCCGCTTCCGAACATTTTCAAGCTCATGACCAATCTTTATGCCTTGTGGGCAATGCTTCTCGCACTTTCCGCATCGGACGCACTTTGAAGCATCCCTCTGTACGGACGAAAACGCTCCAGTCATATTGTAGTAATGGCTTGCGGATGCCATGACCCCCCGGGTATAGGTTTCATTATAGCTGAAAAAGCAGATGGGAATATCAACGCCCATTGGGCAGGGCATGCAGTATCCGCATCCTGTACAAGGAATTTTAACCGACCTTTTTAAAACGGTGACCGCCTCCGCATAGGCGGCCCTTTCCGCTTCCGTCAGATCGTTCGGGGACACACCCTCCACAGTTTCCGCATTTTCTTTGATCTGATCCAACGTGTTCATGCCTGAGAGCGCAAGCGTAATCTCCGGGTGGCTCAATACCCAGCGAAGAGCCCATGATGCCATGGCGCGTTCCGGCGCAACGCGTTGAAAAGCGTCCTTCGCCGCACGGGGCAGTCCATTGACCAGCATGCCACCTCGAATAGGCTCCATGGCAAAGACGGGGATTCCTTTTTTATGCGCATAGCGAACGCCTTCGACTCCAGCCTGGTTATTCTCATCCAAATAGTTGAATTGCACCATGCTAAAATCCCATTTATAGGTATCGACAACGGCCTTAAAGGCCATCGAACCGCCATGGAAGGAAAAGCCTACGTTCCGAACCTTATTCTCCTCGCGCTTTTTCCCAATCCATGATTCGATTCCAAGGGACTTAAGCCGCCCCCATGTCTCCGTGTCGCAGAGCATATGGATGAAATAATAGTCAATCCAGGTCGTCTGAAGCCGATCCAGCTGTTTTGAAAACAATTTCTCAAAATCCTCCGGCTCTCTGCAAAGGAAAACGGGAAGCTTTGTGGCGATTTTCACTTTGTCCCTTGCGCCGGCCATGATGAGCGCTTTTCCAAGCGCTTCCTCGGAGCCGGGATAGATATAAGCCGTATCGAAGTAATTGACGCCCTTTTGAATCGCGTCCGCAATCAGGGCATTGACCTGCTCCTGATCTATTCGACCGCCTTTTCGCGGGAAGCGCATGCACCCGTAGCCAAGGGCGGAAAGCATGTCACCGTTTTTGATATTCTCGCGATACTTCATCGTAAACCTCATCATGGGTGCGTTGACAAACGAGGTTTGTCAACGCGGAACGCGGGATTCCTTCGGTCTCCCGCGCCTGTTAATCGGAATGGGCAATCCCCGAAGCGCATGTTGTCGGGAGAACTGCCTTTATACGAGGGTTCACACCCTCGCGCTCCTAGGGCTGCAATCAACCCTTGCTCCCCTTCATTCGCCCTAGGTGCCGTCAGTTTTTCAACAGCGCCCATTATGGATCCACTGGGTATTCAGATAAATAGGCATCGGATAATCCGCATTCGTCGATTAGCTTCATGAGCGTATAGCGGGTGCGGTAATCCTTGGCGCCGCGCATAGAAAGATTCAGCAATTTGGTGTCCACGCCTACATCCGCCGCCGTCATTGGAGCGCCCAAAGCAAGCATGGCGGATTCAATCCGAGAATATGGGGGCATTTCGGCGAGGACAGCCTGAATTTCCGAGAAGCGTGCTTGCGCACGGCGGATGCGACGCCGCTGCTCCTCCCAAGTTAGGAAATCCCCCGGATTCTCCTCCATGATCGCTTCAGCCGCTTCTCTTCCATATGCTCTAACCATCCACTTCCGGCGTTCTTCAGGGCTTATGCGCTTTGCGCGAATGGCGTCCAAATCCAAACGGTCCAACCTTTCACGGGAAAAACGGGCAAAGATCGGCCAGAGCAAAAGCGTTGATACGCCCACTGAAGCGCCGTGGGCAGGGGGCTTGTTGCCGTGGAGAAGCTGTATCATCTCCCAGTGGTGGGCAATGTTGTGCTCCGCGGAAGCGACGGCACGGGTATGCCCAACGATCATGATCGTGATGCCAGACAGCAGCAATGCCTCAATGAGGATGCGAATGCCCTTCTCCGTCTTTTTATGAATCTCCTCCGCATTTTCCAAAAGCTTATCTACCGCTTGAGTGACAATTTCTCCGCATACGTAGCAATAAGGCTCATCGTTGATAATCCGGGAAATTTTCCAGTCCGCTTTTGCGATGTATTTCCCAAGCACATCGCCGACACCGGAGCTGACCATGGCATCCGGCGCAGTCCGTAGGATATCCAGGTCACAGACGATGATCTCGGGGCATACACCCGTCCGATGAATCTTTACGCCCCGAAGAAGAAGCGGAGCAACCACCGATGTATATCCATCCATGGATGGCGCCGTCCCCACGCAGACAAAGGGCAGCTTTGTGCGCGTTGCGTTGACGCGCACCGTATCCGTGATGGAACCCGAGCCTACGCTGACCAAAAACTCCGTTTCGGGTTGAATGGAGAGCAACACCTCCCCGGTAGCCCGTTCATCTGGGTCCATGTCGTGTTCACGCTGGATGACGCAGCGGATTACGGAGATTCCCGCCTCCACCAAGGCCTGTTCCACAGCCTCTCCGGCAAGGGGATAGGTATTCTTATCCGCGACTAAAACGCAATGGGTGCCCATGCCGCGCCTTTGGATCATCCACGGCACTTTCTTTATCAGATCGACACCCACATAAATATCCTGAGTGGGCAGATTGTGGGGGAGAGGGCACCCGCATTCAATCCCCGAAATAAGAAGGCGGCAATCGTCATTATAGCGAATGGAAACAGGCATGGCCCAATCCCCCTTTATCAATCCATCAAAACATTTGTGCTATTTTGTTCAACGTATTCCAGTTCCGAACGGTGACAGCTTCCGGTATTTTTTGTAGCGCGACCGCCAACTTGGAATCCCGGACGCTCTCAAATACCAATAGATAGAGATTCCGCCCTTTTAAGAAAGCAAGATCCCTTCCGGAATAGGAAGATACGGCTTGGGCAAAGGCATCTTGTAACGGCGCTTGATCATAAAGGAAAACATAGCGGGTTACCGCCTCTGTGGCGGAAGAGGCCTCCATGCACTGTTCTTCTGAAAAAGGAAACTCGGCCAGAATCGTTGAAATTTCTTCGCCGGATCGTATGACGACATGGCTCTCAAATCCAAACGCGGCCATAAAAGCGTTTGTGATGCGCTCCTTGAGAACCGGCTCAGACTCTTCAGCGCAAAAAACAACGTTTCCGCTTTGAATATACGTCCGAACGGAAGAAAGCCCGATGCCTTCTATCATTTGTTTCAATTGGGGCATTTTTACAGCGTTTTTTCCACCCACATTGATCCCTCGAAAGAAGGCGGCATACGTGGCCATGGTCATTTCCTCCTTAGCAACTGTCGCACAGTTTGGTCTTATTCGTTGTTTATTGCGAATATCCTCCCCGCATAACAACACGCTTTTCGAGGATTGGATACAGCGGCGATGGAAGCGGGGCAGCCCGTCATTTAGCTTTGTTTGGAAAAGCTTGCGCCGGAGGCAATCCATTTGCTTTTGCCGCTGGTTTCTGCGATAATACACTTTATCTTTCCCTTTGATATGGAGGAAAATATGATTCAGCTATGGGCAAGAATCATCCATCGGCATCGAATTGAGCGCAGTGAAACCGTTGAGGTTCAAGATGGTTTCATGAATGCCTTGGGCGAACTGTGCGTTCGGATGGACATTCCACGCCCTCTCTTTCTGGGCAAGCATGAGCGGGAGTGGGAGCGGTTTCAGCAAACCGCGTTCACACGGGATCACTTTGTGGAGTCCGTGCCTTTTGATCGGTTGGAAATTGAGCTTTTTGATTCGGATAGCAAGAAGAAGAAATCTCAGGATCCCCGCAACGCGGTTTAGGAAAAACATTCATATCCTGCATGAATAGGCAAAGGTTGGCGCGGGCATTCTATCGACAGATTTCAAAAAGGAGTTGATAGTTTGGATCGCATATCGCTTTTGCTGGTCATTTTAGGCGCAATCA
Organism: Eubacteriales bacterium; assembly: GCA_031550095.1. Taxonomy (GTDB): domain Bacteria; phylum Bacillota; class Clostridia; order Christensenellales; family Aristaeellaceae; genus Avichristensenella. The sequence continues at coordinate 7,118 of JAVBOX010000017.1, read as the reverse complement.
ATTGGGGACTCATCGCGCTTTTCCAGTTTGACCTGGTCTCCTATCTCTTTGGAGGACAAGCCGCGCTGGTCAGCCGGATTGTGTATGGCATCGTCGGCCTTGCGGGCCTGTGGTGCATCTCTCTGCTGTTCCGTGATCGCGAAGAAGTGAAGGATTGATCTGACTGGGCGCATTGCCATTTTAGAGCAACTCTTCAGGGGAGGCGCCTTCATTTTCGCTTATCAGAGGATCACGACGCGGGTGACAGCATAGCCGCAAACCCTTTCAACGCTTGACTTTTTTAGTGTTTCCCGTCTATAATTACTCTTGTGGAGGGTATTATGGCGGGAATTTTTGCGTTCATCAGCTATCTTGCGGTTGGATTGTTATGCGCACGCATTGTGCTGTGGGACAAGTCGCCGCTCCTGCGCGTTTGGCTGGGGCTTTCTTTCGGAATCCTGCTTTTCATGTGGCTTCCTGTGCTCGCCGCCTTTTTTGTAAGATTTACGAATCAAGCTCAGAATCTTGCGCTGATCTACCTTTTGGTTTTGACCCTATGCGCGTGCCTATGGCTCTTTAAGCATCCCAAACCCGACCGCGCGATGGATGCTTCAGACCGGAAGATGCTTTGGGCATTGGTGTGCTTTGTTCTCCCGCTTACAATCCTTTCCGCGTATCTGCAGCATACCCATACCATCCGGCCAGTGGATGGCACGCTTCATGTTGGGCAGTCCACGTATGGGGATCTATGCATGCATCTTTCCATCATCACGGGCCTCCGCGGCTCTCCACTTCCGGCGGATTACAATATTCTGCCGGGGACGGTCATGGGCTATCCTCTGTTGACGGACGCGATGAGCTCATCGCTGCTCCTGCTAGGCGTTCCGCTCCGATGGACGATCATCCTCCCAGGCACAGTCATGTCGGCGTTGGTATACTGCGGTTATTTGCTGATGGCCAGGGAGATGACGGGGAAAACCTCCGCGGCTCTCATAGCGGGCTTGTTGCTGTTCCTAAACGGAGGACTAGGCTTTTTCTATAATTTTGATCTATCTAGCGGCAGCACGGCAAAGATACAGGAGATCTTTGATGGATTTTACAAAACCCCGGCAAACCTGCCGGATCTTAACCTGCGGTGGTCCAACCTGGTTGTAGACCTGCTGCTGCCTCAGCGTACCTTCCTGGGCGGTTGGACAATCGTCCTGCCGGCCCTGTATTTTGCCAGGGAAGCTTTTGGAAAGTGCGAGCTTCGCATGTTCTTGTTGGCGGCGCTTTTCGGCGCCGCGCTTCCGCTTCTGCATGCCCATTCTTTTGTTTCCCTTGCGCTATACAGCGCGGGCGCGTTTGTATACTTCTTTTACGCTTTGCCAAAGGGAAAGAGGAGAGCGCTCCTGGCCTATACCGGCCTTTATCTGGGCATCGTTCTCGCGCTTGCCATGCCGCAGCTCCTGGCTTTTACATTCCGTCAGGCAACAAAAGAAGGCTTTATGCGCCCTCACATCGGGTGGGTAAATACGGTCAACGGGGAAAACATCGATTTCCCCATTTGGTTCTGGCTAAAGAACGTCGGGCTGCCTCTGATCACAATGGGCTTCGCGCTGCTGGAATGGAAAAAGCGGGACCGGGCGGATTTCATCGGCGCCGCGCTTATCTTCATTGTGGCATACACCTTTTCATTCCAGCCGCTGGATTACGACAACAACAAGCTGTTCTACATCTGGTTCCTGCTGATGCTGCCTTCCGCGTCCGCCTGGTGTGTCTCCCTATGGCAGCGAATGAAGGGAATGCGTGCGCGTGCGCTCCTGGCCGCTGTTTTCTTGGTGGGATCCACCCTTTCGGGAGCGCTATCCATCGCTCGGGAGACAATGCCCCAGGCTGATTATCAGCTTTTCTCCAAAGAGGAAACGGAAGCGGGGGCCTTTATCGATCAAAATACCCCGAGGGACGCCATGTTCATCACCGGGTTTCATCACAACAACCCTGTTTACGCCCTTGCCGGGCGCGATGTGGTCTGCGGGCCGGATTTGTTCCTGTATTTTCATGGGCTCGACTATAGGGGCCGCAAGTCACAGGTAGAGGCGTTTTACGCGGATCCATGGGCAAACCTGCATATCCTGGATGATTACGGCGTGGATTATATTGTCGTTGGCGACGCTGAGCGCAGGCAGATCAACATAGATGAGCCTGCCCTCCAATCCCTGTTCGATGTCTTCTATACCAACGGAGGTTTCACCATTTACGCGGCGGGGGAGGACTTTAGCCCAGCGGGACGCACTTTGCCGCAAGAACCTTGAGCGTTTCGATGTTCTCCCCGGCTTTCTCATAGGCTTCGCGGATGAGATCATACGTGAGAAATCCGGGCCTGCCCTTCTGCTGTCCAGGAACTGTGATATAGATCAGAACCGGCAGCTTCATGCCATAGAGCGTGACCTGCCGAACTTCTCTTCGGGCGGAATAAGGATGATCCGCCAGCCGATCCAAGGCGTCCAAATTGCTTTCACACAGGGACCAGACGCGCCCAGGCACAGAACCCTCGGGATGGGGGGCCAACGCTGGACGGGCTTTTCCGTCCTTCCCGACAAAACACAGGGAAAAACCCGACAGCTTTGTCAGCCCAACCATGCGGGCTGCCGGAAATTCACGAAGCGTTTCATTTTCATTCATGTGTTCACCATAAGCAAAATAGAGCAAGCTGGGGCAACTGCCTTCCATAAAAACCTCCCTATTCAGAAATACATACGGGCTTATTCGTCATGTCCATGCGACCGGTTCGCAAGGTTTGATTTTGCAAGCCAAGGGACCAAAGATCCGTCGCCCAAAGATCAAGCAGAAACGCCTCGCTTTTCGTGGGGGCAAACTTCGCCGCCCGATGCACGATGGGGATCTGGGCTTGTTCCCTAATGAGGGCGAGAAGCGGGCGGGCATCCTCTCGATAACCCAAAAGCCGAGCGTAGTCGGGCAGCGGATTCCGGCTTGCCATATCCTTTGTGATGCCCAGCATGGTCTGCGCCATGATTCTCGACAATCGCGCCCAGGTATATCGCTTGCACTTGACCAGCTCAAGAAAAGCCTCGCGTCCCACGGCTAAATGGGCCATTTTGAGCAGCCGGTTTTCAAGGCCTTCGCTGACATCGGCGATTTCACGCAGGGATTCTCCCCGAGCCTTTCGAAAGGTCGCCAAAAGGATTGAGTCCAAACCGTCTTGTTTTTGGTACGCCCCATTTTTGACGCAGACGTTTAAAAGCGCATGGGCCTTCGGCGGCATGGCGGACACAACATCCTCTCCAAGCCGAATCGACCTGCGTATGGCCGTCGCGGAAGCCAGAGGGGAAAGCATGCTGTCATGATGCCCCGATCCCTCCCGCCGAACGGTCAGCGGCACGATTTTGCTTCCCAAGCGAGCAATGGAGCGGATGTATTCGACGGCGAGCGTATTGTTGGGCATTCCAACGGAAAAACCCTCGGCCGCGCCTCTTGCCCTTGCGAAGGTCTGCCCTTCGGACAACCCTTGCCGGATTGCGTCCGCCCCCGCTTGCCGATTTGCCTGCTCCACGAGGCCCTGCAGGTCCCCGGATTCGCTGCCAAAGCCCAAATGCGTTACAACGCTGAGGGCATCGAGCAGCGCGACGCCACCCAGCGCAAAGCGTTCCGCGTCCCGCACCGCAAAAAGAGTGGGCAACTCAAACACCACATCCGCGCCGCAGCGAAGCGCCATCTCGGCGCGAACCCATTTGGACAATAGCGCGGCTTGGCCCCTTTGCGTGAAGTGACCGCTCATGGCACAAATGATTTTGCAATCAGGTCCTAACGCGCCGCGGAGGCTGTCCAAAAGATACTGATGCCCTTTGTGAAATGGATCATATTCACAGATTACGCCGCAAACCAGCATGCTACCCCTTTTCAAAACAATTCTAATCCTGTATAATAAAATGGTTTGAGTTCTGGATGACTACGTGGTCATTATATCATAAACAGGGAGGGTTTGGGAATGTCAGCAATGGAGCAAATCCGTGCCAAAGCGATGGCCGCCAATAAGCATATTGTTCTTGCGGAGGGAACGGAAGAACGCACAATTCGCGCCGCTTCGGAAATTGTACGCCATGGCATCGCCCGGGTCACTTTGGTCGGCCCAACGTCTGAAATTCAAGCAAAAGCGGCCTCCTTTGGTGTGAATCTTGCGGGCGTCATGATCGCTGATCCGTCAGCCGATTCCCGGGCTCAGGGATACATCCAGGGTCTTTTTGAGCTTCGCAAGGCAAAGGGAATGTCCCAGGAAGAAGCCGAGAAGCTTATCCGGGGGAATACGCTTTACTTCGCCACGATGATGGTCAAGGAAGACGACGCGGACGGCATGGTCGCCGGAGCAATCAACTCCACCGGAAACACCTTGCGTCCCGCGCTTCAGATCATCAAAACGGCGCCCGGAATCAGCAATGTCTCCAGCTGCTTCATCATGGAGTGCCCCAAGAAGGAATACGGTCAAGACGGCGTGATGATTTTCGCGGATTGTGCCGTCATTCCCAATCCAACCGCCGATGAGCTGGCGGCCATCGCGGTAGCCAGCGCTCGCACAGGGCAGGCGCTCCTTGGCCTAGATCCCAAGGTGGCGATGCTCTCTTTCTCCACAAAGGGCAGCGCCCAGCATGAGCTGGTGACCAAGGTTCAGGAGGCCACCCAGAAGGTTCATGCCATCGATCCTTCCCTCATGGTGGACGGGGAACTGCAGGCGGATGCGGCGCTTGTGGAGGCCGTCGGTCAGCTCAAGAGCCCGGGAAGCCCGGTTGCCGGGCACGCCAATGTGCTGGTATTCCCAGATCTCCAGGCTGGTAATATCGGCTACAAGTTAGTGCAGCGGCTTGCGGGAGCGGAAGCCATCGGCCCCATCATCCAGGGCCTTGCCAAACCGGTGAACGATTTATCACGGGGATGCAGCGTACAGGACATCATCGACGTGACGGCCGTTACGGCGGCTAGCGCGGTATAAGGAGGCAACCATGCATATACTTGTTATCAATGCGGGCTCTTCTTCCCTCAAGTACCAACTCATCGATATGACCACGGAGGCCGTGCGGGCCAAGGGTATCTGTGAGCGCATCGGCATTGATGGATCAAAGATCACCCAGACAGCCGACGGAAAGGCCTATGAAGCGGTTCTGCCCATGAAGGATCACGCGGAGGCCTTTGAGGTCCTGGTGAAAGCCCTGACCGACCCGGAGAACGGTGCCATTCAGGATATGTCCTCCATCGGCGCGGTGGGCCACAGGGTTGTTCATGGGGGAGAGAGCTTCACGGAGTCCGTCCTGATCGACGATGCTGTTTTGGCGGCCATTGAGGCCAACATTCCTTTAGCGCCATTGCACAATCCAGCCAACTTAACAGGAATCCAGGCATGTGCTGCCGTCATGCCGGGCGTTCCCATGGTCGCCGTATTCGACACCGCCTTCCACCAAACCATGCCTCGCCGCGCATACCTCTACGGCCTGCCCTACGAGTATTATACGCGCCTTCGGGTGCGGAGATACGGATTTCATGGCACGAGCCATCGGTTTGTTGCCACAAAAGCTGCCGAGATCATGGGTCAGCCCCTTGAAGCGCTGAAGCTGATCGTTTGCCACCTGGGGAACGGTTCTTCCATCACCGCTGTGGATAGAGGCCATTCCATCGATACGAGCATGGGCCTGACGCCGCTGGAAGGCGTCATCATGGGAACCCGTTCGGGGGACATGGATCCGGCCATCGCCGAGTTCCTCTGCGACGCGGATAACCTGTCCATCCGTGACGTGACAGGCGTGTTTAATAAAAAATCCGGTTTGTTGGGCCTTTCCGGTGGTTTGAGCAGTGACTTCCGTGATATCGTCGCGGCAATGGAATCCGGGGATGATGCGGGGCAGCGCACCATGGATGTCTTCGCCTACAGAATCCGGAAATATATCGGCGCCTACGCGGCGGCGATGAACGGCTTGGATGCCGTGGTCTTTACCGCCGGTATCGGTGAAAACACCTACCAAGCCCGCGCCAGGATTCTTGAGGATATGGACTTTTACGGCATTCAAATCGACCTAGAGAAGAATCGGAACAGGCAGACCTTTATCAATACGCCTGAAAGCAAAGTTAAGGTGCTGATCGTGCCGACAAACGAGGAGCTGGCCATTGCCCGGGATACCCTAGAAATCGTGTCCAAGCAATGACGCCCTCTTGACAGTGTTCCTTGCAAACGCTATAATATCTTTGTGTTTCAGCAACGGCGCTGCGGGCATTTTGCCTGCGGCGCACTTTTTTCTGGAGGTATGTGGCATGGGGGAGCGCATTACGGAAACCTTTGGAAGCATGGTCTTCGGCGACATTGCCATGCGGGATAAGCTTCCCGCGGACGTGTACAAGGCGCTGCGCAAGACCATGCAAAACGGGCGGACGCTGGATCCGCAAATTGCCGGCATTGTTGCCAACGCCATGAAGGACTGGGCTGTTGAGCGAGGCGCAACACACTATACCCATTGGTTCCAGCCGATGACCGGCATCACGGCTGAGAAGCACGACAGCTTCATCCGCCCCGAGGGCAATGACCGGGTCATCCTTGATTTCTCCGGCAAGGAGCTCATCCGGGGAGAGCCGGACGCCTCCAGCTTCCCATCGGGAGGGCTGCGGGCCACTTTCGAAGCCCGCGGCTATACCGCCTGGGATCCAACCTCTTATGCGTTTATCAAGGACAATACCCTTTGCATCCCCACGGCATTTTGCTCCTATACCGGACAGGCGCTGGATAAAAAAACCCCATTGCTGCGATCCATGGAGGCCCTCAACCGGCAGGCGATGCGCGTTTTATCCATACTTGGGGATCATACCGTCAAGAATGTCATTCCCATGGTCGGCGCTGAGCAGGAATACTTTCTGATGGATGCATCCGTTTTCAAAAAGCGCAAGGATCTGGTCTTTACGGGCAGAACCCTCTTTGGTGCGCGGCCTCCCAAAGGCCAGGAGATGGCGGATCATTATTTCGGCAGCATCAAAGCCCGTGTCGCCGAGTTCATGAAGGATCTGGATGAGGCGCTGTGGCACCTGGGCGTCCCTGCCCGCACGGAGCACAATGAGACTGCCCCCGCCCAGCATGAGTTGGCAATCGTCTATACATCCGCGACCAT